>JAJEBU010000101.1 GCA_022822375.1 Dehalococcoidia bacterium | reverse complement strand
GGCATCGACCGCGAGGAGATCGCGCGGGGTCAGGTGCTGGCGGCGCCGGGCTCGATCACGCCGCACACGGCGTTCGAGGCGGAGGTCTACATCCTGTCGAAGGACGAGGGCGGACGTTACAGTCCATTCTTTCCTGGCTACCGGCCGCAGTTCTACATTCGGACGACGGATGTGACGGGGGAGATCGGCTTGCCGGAGGGCATCGAGATGGCGATGCCGGGCGACAACGTCCAGATGAAGGTTCGGCTGATTTCGCCGATTGCGCTGGAGGAGGGTCTGCGCTTCGCGATTCGCGAAGGCGGCCGCACCGTCGGCGCCGGCGCCGTCACCAGCATCATCGAGTAACACGGCGCTGAACGAATCGGCAGAGAGACGGCACCATGGCGCGGCAGAACATTCGCATTCGGCTCAAGGCCTACGACCATCGCATCCTCGATGAGTCTGCGGCGCAGATTCTCGACGCTGCCGAGAAGACAGGCGCCGGCGTGGCCGGGCCGATTCCACTGCCCACCGAGATTCGTAAGTACACCGTGATCCGATCGCCCTTCGTGCACAAGGACGGCCGCGAACAGTTCGAGATCCGCACCCACAAGCGAATCATCGACATTATCGAGCCGACCGGCAGCACGATCGACTCCCTGACCCGCCTGCAGCTTGCCTCGGGCGTCGGGATTGAGATCAAGGTGTAGCCATGGCAATTCCCGGCCTGTTGGGCAAGAAACTGGGCATGGTTCAGGTCATCGGCGAAGATGGCGCGGTCGTCGGCTGTACCGTCCTCGAAGTCGGACCGTGCCCCGTCACGCAAATCATGAACGAGGGCCGCGACGGCTACTCCGCTGTGCAGGTCGGCTACGGAGAAGCCCCCGCATGGCGGATCAACAAGGCCGAGCGCGGTCACACCGGTGCCAACGGCCCGCTCAAGCACCTCACTGAGTTCCGCGCCGAGCCCGACGAGATCAGTGATGTCGAGGTCGGCACGGTGATCAACGCCGCCGAGATCTTCGAAGTCGGTGCGCGCGTCGACGTGCAGAGCATCTCCAAGGGCAAAGGCTTCGCGGGCGTCGTCAAGCGCCACGGGTTCCGCGGCGGACCGCGCACCCACGGTCAGAGCGACCGCCATCGCGCACCCGGCTCCGTCGGCGCCGGCACCACGCCCGGCCGCGTGCTCAAGGGCACCCGCATGGCCGGGCGCATGGGCGGCAAGACCTCCACCTCGATGAACCTGCAGATCGTCGACATCAACCCCGATCGCCACCTCGTGTTCGTCAAGGGATCGGTGCCCGGTGCGACCAACAGTCTGGTCAAGATTCGCCAGACCAAGCGGCGAGGCGGCAAGCGATGAAACTCCCGCTGATCAACGCACAGGGACAGGCGGCCGGCGAGATCGACGCGGCCGACTCCGTTTTCGGAATCGAGCCCAATCTCGCAGTCGTGCATCAGGCGGCGACGGCGCAGCGCGCCAACGCTCGGCAGGGAACGCACTCCACGCTCGACCGCTCGGACGTGCGCCAGGCGGCGCAGAAAACCGGCCGCCAGAAAGGCGGCGGACGTGCCCGATTGGGCACCCCCTCGTCGCCGCTGCGCAAGGGTGGCGCGGTCGCCCACGGGCCGCACCCGCGCTCCTACCGTCAGCGGCTGCCGAAGCGCATGCGCCGCCTCGCGATTCGCTCGATGCTCTCCCAGCGGGTTGCCGAGGGCGGTGTGTTCGTCACCGCCGCCGACGTCGCCTTCGAGCCTAAAGCGTCCGCGATGTCGCAGCTCTGCCGGACGCTCGGCGTCGAGCGCACGGCGCTCGTCGTCTCCGACGGCGTCGACGAGAACTTGGTACGCGGCACCCGCAACCTGCCCAACGTCCAGGCGATGCCGGCTCAAACGCTCAACACCTACCTGATCCTGACCCACGATCAGTTGATCATGACCGAAGCGGCCGTGCGCCGCTGCGAAGCCCTCTGGTCAATCGACGCGGGCGCGGAGGAGGTCGACGATGCCTAAGGACATTCATCCCTACGCCGTGGTTCGCCAACCGATCATCACCGAAAAGTCGACCGAGCTGGCCGAAGCAGGCAAGTACGTCTTCGAAGTCGACCCGCGCGCCAACAAAATGCAGATCCGCGAAGCGATCGAGATCGCCTTCTCGGTGCAGGTGCGCAAGGTCAACGTGATCAACGTGCGCGGCGCCACACGGCGCATGGGCCGCACCCGACCCGGTCGCGAGCGCGACTGGAAAAAGGCGATCGTGACGCTGGCCGACGGCTACGAGATTCGCCTGTTCGAGGGGGTGTAGCATGCCGCTCAAGAGCTTCAAGCCAACCTCGCCCGGACGACGCAACTCGTCGGGCCACACCTTCGAAGAGATCACGAAGAAGAAGCCCGAAAAAAGCCTCCTCGCACCGCTCAAGAAGAAGTCGGGCCGCAACAACAAGGGCCGCGTCACCGTCCGCCACCGCGGCGGCGGCCACAAGCGCCGCTACCGCATCATCGACTGGAAGCGCCGCGACCGCGACGGCATTGAGGGTCGCGTCGCCGCAATCGAGTACGACCCCAACCGCACCGCACGGATCGCGCTGATCTTTTACACCGACGGCGAGAAGCGCTACATCGTCGCGCCCAGTGGTCTGAGCGTTGACGATCGCGTCATGTCAGGTCCAGACGCGCCAATCCGCGTCGGCAACGCGCTGCCCATGTCCGAGATTCCCAACGGTACGCAGGTCCACAACGTGGAGCTCACCGAGGGCAAGGGTGCGCAGATGGTGCGCTCAGCCGGCGCGTCGGCCCAGATCATGGCCAAGGAAGGCAGCTACGTCCTGCTGCGCTTGCCCTCCGGCGAGATGCGCCGCGTTCGCTCGGTCTGCTACGCCACGATCGGCCAGGTCGGCAATGTCGAGCACGCCAACATCAAGCTCGGCAAGGCTGGTCGCACCCGCCACCGTGGCCGACGGCCACAGGTGCGCGGATCGGTCATGAACCCCGTCGATCACCCCCACGGCGGTGGCGAAGGTAAAGCGCCAATCGGTCTGCCCGGCCCCAAATCGCCCTGGGGTTGGTACACGCTGGGACGCCGCACCCGCGGCAAGAAACAGTCTGACAAGTACATCGTTCGCCGCCGCGGGCGACGGCGCTAGACGGCGAAGCAGAGGAGTCGGACGATGTCGCGATCGACGAAAAAGGGTCCATACGTGGATCACAAGCTGATGCAAAAGGTGCAGCGCGTACGCGCGGCCGGCGCCCGAACGGTCATCCAGACTTGGGCCCGCGCCTCGACCATCGTGCCCGACATGGTCGGGCTCACGATTGCCGTGCACGACGGACGCCGCCACATCCCAGTCTTCATCACGGAGAACATGGTCGGTCACAAGCTGGGGGAGTTCGCCCCGACGCGTACCTTCCGCGGTCACATCGGCCGCTCCGATCGTGGAACGCGGGTGTCCTGATGCAAGTCCAGGCCTCTGCCAAGTTTGTCCGCACATCGCCGCGCAAGGTGCGCCTGGTCATGCAGGGCCTGCGCGGGATGCCCGTCGAGGAAGCGCGGCTGCAGCTGCGCTTCACTCCCAAGCCGATCGCCCGCGATGTTGCGAAAGTGCTCGACTCGGCCGTCGCCAATGCCGAGAACAACTTCGGCCTGGACGCGCGCGACCTGCGCGTCCACGCCATCCACGCCGGCGATGGACGCACCTTGCGGCGCTTCAAGCCCAAGGCCCGCGGACGCGTCGGGCGCATCCTGAAGCGCACGGCCCACATCACCGTCGTCGTGTCCGACGGCCAGGACCAGTAGAGGACGCAGAGGACGGAATTATGGGCCAGAAAGTTCACCCGACCAGCTTCCGCATCGGCGGCATCTACCAATGGCGTTCCCAGTGGTACGCCGACAAAGACTACGCCGAGCTGCTGGCCGAAGACCGCAAGATTCGCAACCACCTCAACGAGCGGCTGGAAGACGCGATGATCTCGCGGATCGACATCTCGCGCGATGCGACGCATCTCGAGGTGCGGCTGCACACCGCCAAGCCAGGCATCGTGATCGGCCGTGGCGGACAGAACGTCGCTGAGCTGCAGCGCGATCTCGAGGGCCTGTTCACCAAGCCCGTGCGATTGCGCCTGGACGTCCAAGAGATTCGCACCCCCGAGATGGACGCCCAGCTGGTCGCGCGCAACGTCGCCGAGCAGATGGAGCGTCGGATTGCCTTCCGGCGCGCGATCAAGCAGGCCGTGCAGCGCACCATGCAGCGCGGCGCCGAAGGCGCCAAGATCATCATCTCCGGTCGCCTCGGCGGCGCCGAGATGTCCCGCCGCGCGCAGGAAATGCAGGGTCGTGTGCCGTTGCACACCCTACGCGCCGACATCGACTACGGCTTCGCTGAGGCCAAGACCGTCTTCGGACGAATCGGCGTCAAGGTCTGGATCTACAAGGGCGAAGTGATGCCCTTCGAGTCGGAAACGGATACCAGCGGCGGACCAGCCCAGGCGATTGAGCCGGCTGACGCCGGCAGGCGGGGAGGCCGCTGATGCTCCAGCCGAGACGTGTCAAATGGCGGAAGCATCACCGTGGCCGACGGCGTGGCATGGCCCAGTCCGGCAACTCCATCGCCTTCGGTGAGATCGGATTGCAGTCCCTCGACGCCGCCTGGATCGACGGCCGCCAGCTTGAGGCAGCGCGCCGAGCCATCACCCACTACGTCCGACGTGGTGGCAAGGTCTGGATTCGCGTCTTCCCTGACAAGTCGGTCACCCAGAAGCCGGCCGAGACGCGCATGGGTAAGGGCAAGGGCGCACCCGAGAAGTGGGTCGCCGTGGTCAAGCCCGGCCGCGTCCTCTTCGAGCTCGCCGGTGTGCCCGAGGCTGACGCCAGAGAGGCGCTGCGCCGCGCCAGCCACAAGCTGCCCGTCCGCACCCGCGTCGTCGTGCGAGAGGCGGAGGTGGTCTAGGATGCCTAATCCACTCGCCGACGAGGCCCGCACCATGACCGACGCCGAGCTCGGCGACGCGGTCAACGAGGCCTACCGCGAAATCTTCAACCTACAGTTCCAGAAGGGCACCCGCCAGCTGCAGAATCCGATGGCCATGCGCTCCGCCCGTCGGCAGATCGCCCGGCTCCGGACCATCCTGCGCGAGCGTCAGCTCGCCGCAGCCGCTGGCACCCCGCTGGAGCCGCTCGCGCCCGTCGTGATCGATCCGCAACCAGAGGACGATTCGGACGCCGGCGCACCGGACAACGCCGAAACCGCTGACGAACTTGACCTCGCCGACGAGGCGACCACCGAGGCGTCGGACGACGCTGAGGAAGAGAAAGACTAGGACATGGCCCGCAAACGACGTGTGGGGTTTGCCGTCGCCGATGCGCGCCACAAGACTGTGTCGGTAGGCGTCGAGCGAACCGTGCAACACCCGCTCTACAAGAAAATCATGCGCCGCCGTAAGCGCTACCTCGCCCACGACGAGGGCAACGACTGCAAGAACGGCGACCGTGTCGTGATCGAGGAATGCCGCCCGCTCTCCAAGCGAAAGTCGTGGCGCGTGGTCGAAATCCTCGAACGCCGCGTCGTCGCCGAAATCCAGCCGCAGGAGATCGGTGCGCCGTCCCTGGATGACGAGCCGCAGAGTCTCGACAGCGCGGCTGATGTCGAGACGGTGACCAGCGCGCCCGAGAGCGAGGCCGCCTCGTGATTCAGCAAGAATCATCGCTGCGCGTCGCCGACAACTCCGGCGCCCGCGTGATCAAGTGCATCCGTGTCCTGGGTGGGACGAAGCGCCGCTACGCGACCGTCGGCGACACCATCGTCGCCACCGTCAAGCAGGCCGACCCTGGCCGCGAGGTTCGCGCCGGACAGGTCGTCCGCGCGGTCATCGTGCGCGTCGCCAAGCAGTACCGACGCGTCGACGGCTCATACATCCGCTTCGACGACAACGCCGCCGTGATCCTGGCGGCCGACGGCCAGAACCCGACGGGAACCCGCATCCTCGGCCCCGTCGCTCGCGAGCTGCGCGAACGCGATTTCATGCGCATCGTCTCGCTCGCCCCGGAGGTGGTCTAGATGCGCAGAATCCAGCGCGACGACCTGGTCGAAGTGCGCAGCGGCAAAGACCGCGGGCGGCGCGGTCAGGTGCGACAGGTCTTCCCCGCTCGCGACCGACTGATCGTGACCGGCATCAACATGGTCAAGCGACACATCAAACCGACCCAGATCGGCCAACCGGCCGGGATCATCGAGCGTGAAGCGACCCTGCACGCGTCCAAGGTCATGGTCGTCTGCCCGATCTGCGACCGTGGCGCTCGCGTCGGCTTCCGAGTACGGGCCGACGGCGCCAAGACCCGCGTCTGCCGCCGCTGCGACGAGGACATCGACTGATGAGCAACAACGGAACCGACCAGCCGCGCCTCAAGCAGCGCTTCCGAGACGAAATCTCGCCGCGACTGTTCGAAGAGTTCGGCTACGAGAACGTGATGCAGGTCCCCCGAGTGGCCAAAGTGGTCGTCAACTCCGGCGTCGGCGAAGCGCTGGGACAGGGCGGTGCCGCGATCCTCGAGAACTGCGTCGCCGACATGACCAGCATCTGCGGCCAGAAGCCCGTGATCAACAAGGCCAAGAAGTCGATCGCCAACTTCAAGCTGCGCGAGGGCAACAACGTCGGCGTCTCCTGCACCCTGCGCGGCGCCCGGATGTGGGAGTTCCTCGACCGCACGA
Source organism: Dehalococcoidia bacterium (assembly GCA_022822375.1). Classification (GTDB taxonomy): domain Bacteria; phylum Chloroflexota; class Dehalococcoidia; order Bin125; family Bin125; genus Bin125. The sequence continues at coordinate 71,546 of JAJEBU010000101.1, read as the reverse complement.
TCAACGCGGCGCTGCCCCGTGTTCGCGACTTCCAGGGCGTCTCGCGCACCGCCTTCGACGGACGTGGCAACTATTCGCTCGGCATCCGCGAACAGATCATCTACCCCGAAATCGACTACGGCAACGTCGACAAGGTGCGCGGACTGCAGGTCAACATCATCACCACCGCGCGCACCGACGCGGAGGGCCGCCGGCTGCTCGAGCTGCTCGGCTTCCCCTTCGAGCGCAACCAGTGAGTACATCCATGAGCCGCAACCAGCCAACCAGGCAGGAATCGCCATGCCAGTGACCGACCCCGTCGCGGACATGCTGACGCGCATTCGCAACGCCATCCACGCCGGACACCCGCGGGTCGAGATCCCCGCCTCGAACGTCAAGATCTCGATCGCCAACGTGCTCGCCGAAGAGGGCTTTATCCGCTCCTTCGACGTCCGCGAGCGCGAAGGCCGCGCCGGACGCGAACTCGACGTCGAGCTGCTCTACGACGACGACGGCGTCTCCGTCGTGACCGGCCTCAAGCGCGTCTCGCGGCCCGGTCTGCGCGTCTACGTGCAGAAGCGTGAAATCCCCCGCCCCTATGGCGGCCTCGGGGTTGCCATCCTCACCACGCCCAGAGGCGTCATGACCGGCGCCCAGGCACGACGCGAAAACGTCGGTGGCGAAGTCCTCTGCTTCGTCTGGTAGCACAACCGCGAGCGAAACGAGAGATACGAACGAAGGGAGCGGGACGATGAGCCGAGTCGGACGACTGCCCGTGCCGCTGCCGGCCGGGGTGAACGTTGAAATCGATCCTGGCCGGGTGGCCGTCAAGGGTCCCCGCGGCGAGCTCGAACAGCACGTCCATCCTGACCTGCACATCGCGGTCGCGGACAGCACCATCGTGGTTACGCGGCCGAGCGACAAGCGCGAACACCGTTCACAGCACGGACTCGCCCGCGCGCTGATCCAGAACATGGTCACCGGCGTTTCCGACGGGCACCAGAAGACGCTAGAAATCCAGGGCACCGGCTATCGCGCTGAGATGGACGGCGCCACCCTGGTCCTGCGCGTCGGTTATTCGCACCTCGTCCGCAAGGACCCGCCCGACGGCATTGAGTTCTCCGTCGAAGGCCAGCTGGTTCACGTGCGCGGCGCCAACAAGCAGGCCGTCGGACAACAGGCCGCCGAGATTCGCGCGGTGCGTCCACCCGAGCCGTACAAGGGCAAGGGCATCCGCTACCAGGGCGAATGGGTCCGTCGCAAGCAGGGCAAGAGCGCCATCGGCTAGCCCCCTCGGCTGGTCGAACTGACGCCGCAGCATGGTGGAGTGGAGTTGACGACATGACGATTCGCCGCAAGCGCCGCACGACGCGAGCTGCGCGACAGCGACGCCACCTGCGCGTGCGCAAGCGCGTGCACGGCACGGCCCAGCGGCCGCGGCTCTGCGTCTTCCGCTCCGCCCGTCACATCTACGGACAGATCATCGACGACGACGCCGGCGTCACCCTGGCCAGCGCCGGCGACTTGGGTGGATCCGCCCCGGCAGCGTCAGACGACGACGGCAGCGGCAAGCAGGCCAGCGCTCGCGCGGTCGGCCGACAGCTCGCCCAATCGGCCCAGGCAGCCGGCATCACCGCCGTCGTCTTTGACCGCGCCGGCTATCAATATCACGGACGCGTCCGCGCCCTCGCCGAGGCAGCGCGCGACGCCGGACTGGTCTTCTAGCCGCCTCGAGCGGGAAGCAGGAGCTGAGCATGGTGCAACAGAGAGACGGCGGACGAGGACGCGGCGGCCGACGCCGCGACCGCGACGAGCCGCAAGACGACATCATCGAAAAGGTCGTCTCGGTTTCGCGCGTGTCGAAAGTGGTCAAAGGCGGACGACGCTTCTCCTTCACCTCCGTGGTGGTTGCCGGCGACGGCGCGGGACGCGTCGGCATCGGCATCGGACGTGCCAACGAGGTGCCCGACGCGATTCGCAAGGGCGCCACGATCGCCCGCCGCGACATGGTCTCCGTGCCGATCCGCAATGGAACCATCCCCCACCCGATCACGGCCCGATTCTGCGCCTCCCAGGTCCTGCTTAAGCCAGCCGCGCCGGGTACCGGCGTCATCGCCGGCGGCGGAGCCCGCGCAGTGCTCGAGGCGGTCGGACTGCGCAACGTCCTGACCAAGTCGCTCGGCTCGAACAACGTGGTCAACGTCGTCCAGGCGACGAAGATCGCCCTCCAGCAGCTCCGCGACCCCGTTCAGGTCCGCCGCGAGCGACTGCGTCTCGCCGGCCGCCTGCCGGCCGAATCTGCGCCGGAGCCGCAGGCGGACCAACCAGTCGAAGAGGCAGAGGCCGCGGCTCCTGCCGGGACGAGCGAGTAGCGCGCCATGGCATCGCTCAAGATCACCTACGTCAAGTCCGCGATCGGCTATCGCTCAGATCAGGGACACACCATTCGTTCGCTGGGCCTGCGTAAGCTGGGCCAGAGCACGATCAAGGAAGACACGCCCGACGTGCGCGGGATGTTGCACAAGGTCCAACACCTCGTCACGGTGACTGACGCCGCGGAAGGCGAGGACGACTGATGGTTCTGCGATTGAACGATCTCAGCCCGCCGGCCGGCTCGCGCAAGAAGCGCAAGCGCGTCGGACGTGGCAACGCGTCGGGCAAGGGCACCTACTCAGGGCGCGGGCTCAAAGGCCAGCGTTCCCGCTCCGGCCGCGACTACAACTCCGTCTTCGAGGGCGGCGCGATGTCGATGATGCGCACCCTGCCTCGACGCAAGGGCTTCACGGCGCCGTTCCGCGTCGACACGCAGGCCGTCAACGTCGTCGACCTTGACCGCCGCTTCAACGACGGTGATACCGTCGATGCCGATGCGCTCGTCGCCGTCGGACTGCTGCGACGCGCGTCCAAGCGGTTCAAGCTCCTGGCGGGCGGCGACATCTCCACGTCACTGACCGTCCGCGTCGAACGAATCTCTCCAGCCGCACAAGCGAAGATCGTTGCCGCCGGCGGCAGCGTCGAGGTGCTCAATGCAGAGAACGCAGACAGCAGCCGCGCCGACGAGGCCTAAGCTGCTGCAGGCGTTGGTCGACGCCTGGCGACAGCCAGACGTTCGCCAGAAGGTCGCCTTCACGCTGGCCATGCTGGTCGTCTTCCGCCTGGTCGCTCACGTCCCGATCCCCGATATCAACCGCACCCAGCTCGAGAACGCGCTGGACAACAACCCCGTGCTCGGGTTCCTCAACCTGTTTTCCGGCGGCGGACTCGACAACCTCTCGATCGTTGCCCTCGGCGTCTATCCGTACATCACCGCGTCGATCGTGATGAACCTGATGCAGCCCATGATCCCGCGCCTGCAGGCGCTCGCGCAGGAGGGTGAATCGGGCCGAAATCGCATCCAGCTCTACACATACTGGCTGGCCGTGCCGATGGCGCTGGTGCAGGGCTACGGACAGTTGCTGCTGCTCGAGAACGCCCGCGCCATCACCGGCATCGGCTTCGGCGCCGAAGAGTGGCTGCCCACGATCTCCGCGCTGCTCACCATGACCGCCGGCACCATGTTCCTCATCTGGCTCGGCGAGCTGATCACCGAAAAGGGCGTCGGCAACGGTATCTCGCTGATCATCTTCGCCGGCATCGTCGCCAGCTTCCCGACCCTGTTCAACTCCGTCCGACTCTCCGACATCGGCTGGTCGGGCATCGCGGTCGTGATCGCGATTGCCATCGCCCTCGTCGCCATGATCGTCTTCTTCCAGGAGGCCCAGCGCCGCATTCCCGTCCAATATGCAAGATCGGTGTTTCGCGGAGGGAGGATGTACCGCCAGAGCGGACAGTCCTACGTGCCCTTGCGCGTGAACTCGGCCGGCATGATCCCCTTGATCTTCGCCTTCTCGATCATCATCTTCCCCTCCGTCCTGGCTGGCTGGGTGACCGGCGCCGCTGGCGAGGAAGCGCAGACCCAGGTCGCCGTTGAACTGCCCTTCACGCGCGACGATGTGGACGAGCCGCTCTCCGTCCTCCTGCCCGATCTCTCCGCAACGGGCGAGTTCGTCGTCAACGAAGGCGTCATCGAGTGGGACCGTGAGGAAGACACGTTCCAGACGTTGCTCGACCGAATCAACTCCAACTCCGACTCCAACGTACTGACCCAGGTCGAAACCACCTCCGACCCGATCTCCGGTGACACCATCTATGCTTGGCGGATCGACGCCAACGAGATATCCGAGGACCCGATCCGTCTTGCAGACCGCGACGGCAACTTCATCGCCATCTCAGAGATCAAGACGCACGAAGACCCGGTCGATAACCCGCTCACGCCCGACATCGCAGAGGGCCAAACGCTCGGCGAGCGGCCCGGCTGGGTGATCCGCGCGGCCGATTGGGTGCAGTTGAACCTGTCGCCAGGCCGTCCGGCCTACTGGGCGCTGTCGTTTGTGCTGGTCGTGGGATTCACCTTCTTCTACACCTTCGTCACCTTCCAGCAGCAGAACCTGGCCGAGAACCTGCAGAAGCAAGGTGGCTTCATCCCCGGCATCCGACCGGGACGGCCAACGCAGGACTACATCAACCGCGTGCTGGCCAGAATCACCTGGGCCGGCGCGTTATTCCTCGGCTTCGTCGCCGTCGTGCCGTTCCTCGCGACGGAGTTCATCCCAGACTCCACCGCGCTCACGATCTCATCAACTGGTCTGCTCATCGTCGTCGGTGTCGCGCTGGACACCATGCGCCAGATCGAAGCGCAGCTGTTGATGCGCAACTACGAAGGGTTCATCCGCTGACCATGATCCAGAGAGACGCCACGATGTATGTCATCCTGCTCGGCCCGCCTGGCGCGGGCAAGGGCACCCAGGCCGTGCAGACCGCTGCTGCCACCGGCTTGCTGCACCTCTCGACCGGTGACATGTTCCGCGAACACCTGCGCAACGGCACCGATCTCGGCAACCTGGCCAAGACCTACATGGACCGTGGCGAACTCGTCCCCGACGACGTCACCATCCGCATGCTGCTGGAACGCATCGGCCGCACAGACGCACAGGCCGGCTGCCTCTTCGACGGCTTTCCCCGCACCGTCGAGCAGGCGCGCGCGCTCGACGAGGCGCTGTCGGCCCAGAACGACGAAATTGCCGTCACCGTCCTGATCGATGTCTCGAACGAAGAGATCACCCGCCGACTGGGCGGACGCGTCAGCTGCGCCGCCTGCGGATCGGTCTTCCACAACATCTTCAACCCGCCTGACGAGTCCAGCCCCTGCTGCGACACTGTCAACATGATCCAGCGCGACGACGACAAGCCCGAAGCGATCGCCAACCGCCTGCAGGTCTACGCTGATCAGACCGAGCCGCTGGTTGCCTACTACCGCGACGCAGGCAAACTCTCGACCGTCAACGGCGAGCAGCCTCCCGCCGCCGTCGGCGCTGAACTGCTGGCAGCCCTCGAGGCCGTCAGCGGCTAGAGTCAGAACGGACCATGACGACAGAGCAACGAGCGCGGCAAGTGATTCTGAAGAGCGACGCCGAGATCGACATGATGCGGCCCGCGGGCCGGATGGTCGGCGAGACGCTCAGCGAGCTCGGCGAGATGCTCAAGCCGGGCGTCAAGCTGTCGGATCTGGACCAATACGTCATCGACAAGTACGCGCGGCTCGATATCACCCCCACCTTCCTCGGGTACCAGGGCTTCCCGCACACGATCTGCGCATCGGTCAACGAGGAGATCGTGCACGGCTTCGCCACCGAACGGCGGCTCGAGGATGGCGACATCATCTCCATCGACCTCGGTGCCACGATCAACGGCTGGGTCGGCGATTCCGCCCGCACCTTCGCCGTCGGAACCATCACCAGCGAGGCGCAACGCCTGCTGGATGTCACCCGCGAGTCACTTATGGCGGGAATCTCGGTCGCCCGCATCGGTGTTCGCAAGGGCGATATCGGCGCAGCCATCCAGGAAGTGATAGAATCTGCGGGATACGGCGTCGTCCGAGGCTATGTCGGGCATGGAATCGGCCGCGCCATGCACGAGCCGCCCACTATGCCCAATCACGGTCGACGCGGCACCGGCATGACGATGAGGCGCGGCATGGTTCTCGCCCTGGAGCCTATGGCGACCATTGGCGATCCAGCCACCGCCGTGCTCGACGATGGCTGGACCGTCGTCACCGCCGACGGCAGCCTGTCGGCGCACTTCGAACACACCGTCGCGCTCCGCCAGGACGCGCCGGCCGAAATCCTTACACAGGGCTGACCGAACCACAGCACGACACAAGCATCGGGGGGTTGGTGGCGAGAAACAGAAAGTCTGGCGGTGGCAAGCGGCCGCGACGAGCGGCCGCCCCGGCTCCGCCGCCCAAACAGGACAAGATCGAGGTCGAGGGCGTCGTCAAGGAGCTCTTGCCCAACGCGACGTTTCGGGTCGAACTGCCCAATGGTCACGAGGTGCTCGCGCACCTCGCCGGCAAGATGAGGCAGCACCACATCCGAGTCCTGCGTGGCGACCGAGTGCTCGTCGAACTATCGGAATACGACCTCACCCGCGGGCGGGTCGTCTACCGCTTCAAGAACTGAACTTCCGCCGCGATCGATCGGCTGACGGAGAAGGGAACGAGGGCATGGCGAGAATCTCGGGCGTGGACGTCCCGGACAACAAGAAAACGCCGTTCGCGCTGCGCTACATCTTCGGCATCGGTGCGACGCGCGCCCGCGAAATCGTCGAAAAGGCCAACATCGACCCCGACCGTCGCATCCAGGAACTGTCGGACGCCGAGTTGGCCCGCATCCGCGAAATCGTGGACCACGACTACATCGTCGAAGGCGACCTGCGCCGCGTCGTTCGCGGCAACGTTCAGCGCCTAATCGACATCAACTGCTACCGCGGGCAGCGTCACCGACGCAACCTGCCCATGCACGGCCAGCGCACCCGAACCAACGCGCGCACCCGCCGCGGCTCCAAGAAGACCGTCGCCGGTCGACGCCGCGCCGTCAAGCGCTAACACCTGAACACGTAATCGGGCAGACAGGGGTATCGGATGAGCACTCAACGACGCGAGCGAACCCGTCGCCGCCGCGAGCGCAAGAATGTGCCGCACGGCCGCGCCTACATCCAGTCGACCTACAACAACACCATCATCACCATGACCGACCTGGCCGGCAACACCGTCGCCTGGGCCTCCGCCGGCAGCACCGCCTCGACCCGCGGTTCCCGCAAAGGCACGCCGTTCGCCGCCCAGCTCGCCGCCGAAGATGCCGCGCAAAAGGCCATGACCCACGGCATGCGCCAGGTCGACGTCTATGTCAAGGGACCCGGACAGGGCCGCGAGTCCGCCGTCCGCGCCCTGCAAGCGCAGGGACTCGTCCTGCTCTCCATCCGCGACGTCACCCCCATCCCGCACAACGGCTGCCGGCCGCGCAAGCGGCGGCGCGTCTAGTCCACGAACCCCCACCGACAGAGAGATCCGTCCATGGCTCGATACACCGGACCAGTCTGCAGAATCTGCCGGCGCGCTGGCGAGAAGTTGATGCTCAAAGGCGAGCGCTGCGTTGGACCCAAGTGCGCCATCGAGCGCCGCAACCAACCGCCCGGCCAACGCTCCACTCGCCGCCGCAAGATCTCCGACTACGGAGAACAGGTCAAGGAAAAGCAGAAGGTTCGCAAGACCTACGGCGTCCTCGAACGGCAGTTCCGACGCATGTACGCCGAGGCCAACCGCCGGCCCGGCGCGACTGGCGAAAATCTCCTGCAGATGCTCGAGCTGCGCTTCGACAACGTCGTCTACCGACTCGGCATCGCCGAGTCCCGCGCGCAGGCGCGACAGCTCGTCAAGCACGGACACATCACGCTCAACGGCAAGAAGGCCGACATCCCCTCGATCGAAACCCGCATCGGCGACACCGTTGGTTGGACTGATCGCGGTCGCAAGTCCAAGTTCTACGAAATGGCGCGCACCTGGCAGGGCTCCCGCGAAGTGCCCGGTTGGCTGCGGATCGACCCCATTCAGCTCGAAGGCGAGCTGACCGCCGTACCTGCTCGCGAAGACCTCGATATGCGCGTCGACGAGAACGCCATCGTCGAGTATTACTCGCGCTAGCGGTCCGTCGGATCCATCTCACACGTGTTGGAGGGACCAAGCACCGTGATCCTCGCGATCGAATCACCCGAACTCATCATCGAGGCAGAGCAGGATGACTACGCCCGCATCCTCGTGAAGCCGCTCACCCGCGGCATGGCCCACACCGCCGGCAACGCGCTCCGTCGCGTCCTGCTCAGCGGCATTCGCGGCGCCGCCATCACCTCCGTCAAGATCGACCAGGTCCAGCACGAGTTCTCGATGATCCCGCAGATGAAGGAAGACACCACACAATTCCTGCTCAACCTGCGCGAGATTCGCATTCACGCCCTCGCCGACCGCACCGCCGAGATGCACCTCAACGTGCGCGGCGCCGGTCCCATCACTGCCGCCGCCATCCAGGTGCCGGGCGACTACAAGATCGTCAATCCTGACCTCTACCTCGCCACGCTCGACGGCGAAGATGGACGACTCGACGTCACCATGGGCATCGAAACCGGGTACGGCTTCCAGCCGTCCGCCCGATCCAACAACGGCGACGAAGCGATCGGCTCGATCCCGCTCGACGCCGTCTTCACCCCGGTGCGGCGCGTCAAATACGACGTGGGCGACGCCTCCGGCGGCAGCGGCGAGCAGTACGAGCATCTGCTGCTCGAACTCTGGACCGACAACACGATCAGCGGCATCGACGCCGTCCAGGCGGCCGCGCGCAGCCTGCGCGCCGAGCTCGAAATCTTCGAAACCCTCGGTCAGCCGACCGCCCCGCGCGCCCTGCCCGCCCACGCACGCGTCGGACTCACCCCCGAGCAGTACGACATGCCGATCGACGACCTCCAGCTCTCGGTCCGCGCACACAACTGCCTCAAGCGCAGCGGGCTGATGCTCGTCGGTCAGGTGCTCGAACGATCCGACGATGAACTGCTCACCCTCCGCAACTTTGGCGAAAAGTCCTACATCGAACTGATCGACAGACTGCGCGAGTTGGACTTGATCGACGAAGACGATGCCCGCGTGCGCCGCGCCCGCGACGGCGTCTTCGCCCCGACGACCGAGGAGCCGATCACCACCCTGGGCAGCATCGACGACAGCGAACAGCTGCCGTCGCTGGCCGATGTCCAGACCGAGGCCAGCGACGAACCCGTCGGTGGCGGCGAAGAGAGCGAAGAAGTCGTCGGATCCCTCGGCGCCGCGCTGCTCGAAGCGATGCGCCAGGGCGGCGCCGACGACGACTAACCGATCCACGACACGACGAACGGTCTGCAGGTGAGGAACGCGCCATGAGGCATCGAAAGAGCGGGCGAGCGCTGAGCCGCAGTCGGTCGCACCGATCGGCACTGGTGCGCAACCAGGTCACCGACCTGCTGCGCCACGAGGCGATTGTGACCACGGAGGCCAAGGCCAAGTCGATCCGCCCCGTCGCCGAAAAAATGATCACCCTGGGCAAGCGCGGCGACCTCCACGCCCGACGCCAGGCCGGCGCGGTGCTGACGGACAAGAAGATCCTGCGCGTTCTGTTCGATGAGATCGCCCCGCGCTTCGCCGAGCGGCCCGGCGGCTACACGAGAATCATCAAGCTCGGCCCGCGCCGCGGCGACGGTGCGTTGATGGCGCACATCGAACTCGTCGAGCGCGCCTCGCCCGAACCCTCGACCGACGACTCCGACGCCGCCAACGAGGCCGACGAGACCGAAGACGCCTCGAGCGAATAGCGCAGCAGTGTCATGGGCATGAGCGATCACGGTGAGTCAGCGATGGGCGCTCTTGCTCCAATACGACGGCACGGACTTCGCCGGATCCCAGTGGCAGCCCAATCAAGCCACGGTGCAGGGATCGCTGCAAGCCGCGCTCACGTCTCTCACGGGCGAGACGATCACCACCTCCTTCGCGGGCCGGACCGACGCCGGCGTCCACGCCGCGGGACAGGTCGCATCCTTCCGCTGCGATGGCTCACGAGCCTCGCTCAGTGCGCATCGCTGGGTGCGCGGACTCAACCACTTCCTGCCCGACAGCATCGCCGTCCAGGACGCCGCGGCAGTGCCAATGGACTGGGACCCTCGCCGCGACGCGTTGGCTCGCACCTACGAATATCAACTGCGGCTGTCGAATCAACGTCAGCCGCTCTGGCAGCGGCACGCCTGGATTGTGCCTCCCCAATTCAACACCGAGGCGGCCCAGTCCGCCATGAGCGAACTGCTGCTAACGCGCGATTTCGCCGCGCTCACGCCGCCAACCACCGAACGTTCGACCCAACGACGGCTGATGGAGGCGTCACTGTCCAGGGACGGGTCAGCCGTCACCATGCGCTTTCGCGCCGACGCCTTTCTGCAGCACCAGGTGCGGCGGATGGTCGGCGCGATCGTCGAGGTCGCCCGCGGACGCATGACCGCGGCGGACTTCACCGCCGCGCTGCAAGCCGCGCTGCCTGGATCGATGGGTCCGACGGCGCCGGCCGGCGGACTCTGCCTCGTCGACGTGAGATACGCCCGGCCGATCTTCAACCACAACGCACACGACTGCCAGATGGAGCGTGAGGGAGACTGACGATGTCGACGACCGTACTGGGACCGCACCAGGTGACCCGCGAGTGGCACCTGGTCGACGCCACAGACCGCCCGTTAGGCCGCGTGGCGACTGAAATCGCCACACTGCTGCGCGGCAAACACAAGCCCGCCTTCCACCCGTCGCAAGACATCGGCGACTACGTCGTCGTCGTCAACGCCGGCAAAGTGGCGGTCTCGGGCCGCAAGCTCGAACAGAAAATGTACTATCGGCACTCGGGCCGACTCGGCAACCTGAAGCAAACCACGCTGAAGGACATGCTGGACAAGCGCCCCGAACGCGTGATTGAACAGGCGGTTCGCGGGATGCTGCCAAAGAACCGACTCGGCCGCACGCAGTACCGCCACCTGCGCGTCTATCGCGGCGCCGACCATCCACATGCTGGACAGCTGGCCGCCGCGGCCGAGGGAGCCGAATAACCATGACGACCGCAGGACGATACTTCTACGGACTCGGACGCCGCAAGACCGCCATCGCGCGGGTGCGGCTCTACCCCGGCAACGGTGCCATCACCGTCAACGGCAAAGACGCCTCCGACCTCTTCCGCCGACCCGAGCAGCGCCGACTGATCGAGGAACCGCTGCGCCACACCGGTCTGCAGAGCAGCTTCTCGGCGCAGGTGCGCTGCAGCGGCGGCGGCGTCAACGGTTGGGCCGGCGCCATCCGACTGGGGATTGCCAGAGCATTGCTGGCCAGCGACGAGACCCTGCGACGTCCGCTCCGACAGGCAGGCATGCTGACCCGCGATCCGCGAGCCAAGGAACGCAAGAAGCCCGGACTCAAGCGAGCTCGCAAGGCACCCCAGTACACCAAGCGGTAACGGCGAGGCGCTCACCGCCGCTGCCTCATTCGGCATCGCCGCTAGTCCAGCCCGGCCGCCTCGCGCAGCGCCTCAGCCCGATCAGTCCGCTCCCACGAGACGTCGAGGCGTCCGAAGTGGCCATATGACGCCGTCTGCCCGTAGATCGGCCGTTTCAGGTCGAGCGCCTCGATGATCTTGGCCGGCCGCAGATCGAAGTGTCGGCTCACCAGCTCGGTCAGGTCATCGTTGGCCAGCCGGCCGCTGTCGTAGGTCTCGACGGCCAGCGATGTCGGCTCTGCCTTGCCGATCGCATACGAAATCTGTAGCTCCACACGGTCCGCGAGTCCCGCTGCGACCAGGTTCTTGGCCACCCAGCGCGCCGCATAGGCCGCCGACCGGTCCACCTTGCTCGGATCCTTGCCCGAGAACGCCCCGCCGCCATGCCGCGCCATGCCCCCGTACGTGTCGACGATGATCTTGCGGCCGGTCAGTCCCGCGTCCGCCGTCGGACCGCCGGTCACAAATCTGCCCGACGGATTGATGTACAGGTTGGTTGACGCGTCCAACAGCGCCGGCGCGATGACGGGGTTGATCACCGCGCGCTGAATGCCCGCTCTGATCTCCTCGTTGCTGACATCGTCATCGTGCTGCGCGCTGACCACGATCGCGTCGACCCGTCGCGGCTGACCGTCGGCGTACTCGACGGTGACCTGAGACTTACCATCGGGCCGCAGCCACGGCAGGTCTCCTGATCGGCGAACGGCCGCCAGCTGCCGGGTCAGATCGTGCGAGCAGGCGATTGGCAGCGGCATCAGGCTGTCGGTCTCGTTGCAGGCGTAGCCGATCATCATGCCCTGATCGCCAGCGCCCTGGTCCGCCTTGAAGACCCCGCCCGCAATGTCCGGTGACTGGTGATTGAGACTCAGCATCACCTTGCAGATGTCGGCGTCGATCCCCCAGGCGCTGTCCGTATAGCCAATCGCTCGCAACTGATCGCGCACGATCTGCTCAACGTTCAGCTCCGCCTCCGTCGTGATCTCGCCGAACACCATCACCAGATCCGACGACACCGCCGTCTCGCAGGCCACGCGCGAGTTCGGATCCTGCGCGAGGCAGGCGTCGAGCACCGCGTCCGAGATCTGGTCGCAGACTTTGTCGGGATGACCCTCCGTCACCGACTCCGAGGTCCACAGGCCGCCCAACCGTTGCTGTGTGTGTTCGCTCATGTGCCCTCGTCCCACGAGCTCAGATAGCGCTGTTGTTCAGCCGTCAGTGTGTCGAGCTCGATGCCCATGCTGGCCAGCTTGAGCTGCGCCACGTCTTGGTCAATCTCCGACGGCACCTCATGAACGCCCGGCGCGAGCGGCGGGTCCGCGCGCAGCAGGTGTTCCACCGCCAGCGCCTGGTTGGCGAATGACATATCCATCACGCTGGCCGGATGACCCTCAGCCGCCGACAGGTTGACCAGTCGACCCTCCGCCAGGACGAGAATCTCCCGCCCGTCCGCGGTCGTGTGCGCTGTCACGAACGGTTTCAGTTCCCGCTCCTGTTCGGAGATGGCCGAGAGCGCCTCGAGGTTGATCTCGTGATTGAAATGTCCCGCGTTCGCGAGGATCGCACCCGACTTCATCCGCGCAAAGTGCGGCTCGTCGATCACGTGGACATCACCCGTCACGGTGATGAACAGGTCTCCCTCGTCCGCTGCCTCGGCCATCGGCATTACGCGGTAGCCGTCCATCACCGCTTCCAATGCGCGCAACGGATCCACTTCGGTCACGATCACGTGCGCGCCCAGACCGTCCGCGCGCGACGCGACGCCACGTCCGCACATGCCGTAGCCGGCGACCACGATCGTCTTGCCCGCGAGCAGCAGGTTGGTCGCACGGATCACGCCGTCGAGCGCCGACTGTCCAGTGCCATAGCGGTTGTCGAAGAAGTGCTTGGTCGCCGCGTCATTGACGGCCATGATCGGATACGCCAGCGCCCCGTCGGCGGCCATGGCGCGGAGGCGGATCACACCAGTGGTCGTCTCCTCGCAGCCGCCGAGCACCGTGTCCAGCGCGTCGCGGCGATCGCTGTGCAGCGTGGACACCAGGTCTGCGCCGTCGTCGATCGTGATCTGCGGACGCCCATCGATCGCGCGGTGAATGTGCTCGTAGTACGTCTCGTTGGACTCGCCCTTGACGGCGAAGACGCTCATCCCCGATCGCTCCACCAGCGCCGCGGCGACGTCGTCCTGCGTGGACAGCGGATTGCTCGCGCAGAGCGCGATCTCCGCCCCGCCGGCTTGCAGCGCCAGCGCGAGATTCGCCGTCTCCGACGTAATGTGCAGGCAGCCGGCGATCCGCAGACCGTCCAGCGGACGCTCGGCCGCGAAGCGCTCGTGGATCTGTGCCGTGACCGGCATCTCCCGCGCCGCCCACGCGATGCGCTGCGCGCCGTACTCGGCCAGACGCCCGTCGGCGATGTCATGCTCGGGGACGCTCACGTCTTGACGACCTCCTGTGATCCGTCCGGGCTGCGCCGCCGCGCTGCCCAGCGGTGTACCGCCGTCATCAGCGTACTCGCCTCTCGCTCCGCCGACGCCTCGATGATCTCGCCGATCTGTCGGTATCCCAGTTTCAGGTAGGCGCGGACCGCCGGACCGTTGTCCGGATCGACGGAGAGCACCACGTCGTCCACCTCGTCCAATAGCGCAGCCGTGACCGCGGATGTGACCGCCGTGGCGTGACCGCGGCCTCGATAGCGGGGATGCGTGAACACGTTGCCCAGGATCGCGATGCGGTGCGTCCGACCAATCGCGTGCGTGCCCGCAATCGCGACGAGCCGCTCGTCGTCCACCAATCCCCAGTAGCAGCCATCGCCAATGTGATCGGGACGATAGAACGTCGGATCGCCCTCCGCGTTGTAGAGCCGGTTGACCAGCTCCGCGTGCGCCCCAAGCAGCGGTTGTAGCTTGCCCCGCACCGGCTGCAAGGACTGCACCCGACGAAACGTGTCGCGACTGACCAGCATGCGCGACATTCGCTTCAGCGTCTTTAGGCGGTAGACCGATTCCAGCGGCTTGACATGGTGCGGCTCGGCGATGGCGAACGTGATGGGGTAGCCCGTATGCAGCCGCAGGATGGCGCGGACGGCCGATGCAGGCCCGGTCACCGTCGTCGCATAGCCCAGACCGCCGTGCGAGTGGCAGACGATCGCCTCGCCCTGCGCCGTCGTGCAGCTGTAGAACTCGGCGTCCGGCCACATCTGATCGTCCAGCTGTGCGAGGGCATATGCGGCCGTGTACCGGTCCTGGTGCAGCCGTCGCGCCAAGTGATCGCGGTCGTCCACGCGATGGATCACCGCCAGCGCACGTTCGCCTCCGAGCCGAATCGACAACGCCATGCAGGAAACACTAACGGCTGAGGCCGCCGAACGGGATCGGCGGCGCCGCTTCACCGTCCACGCTGATGCTCCGAGCGCGCGCCGCGACTGTCTCCACGCTCGCTGCCGCGATGCCGTCCGTGCCAAATCGCTCGATCGTCGTCGACGCCGCCGCGCAGCCCCAGACCGTCGCCTGCACGAGTGTCCAGCCCCGCGCGATCCCGCTGAGCAGCGCCGCGATGAATGTGTCGCCCGCACCCGTCGGATCGATCACGGCAACGTCCGCAGCGGCGCTGACCACGATGCGGTCGTCCCCCCGAAAGATCTCCACGCCCCGCGAGCCGCGCTTGCAGATAAACACGGACGGGCCCAGCGCGCGAATCTGCTGCCAGGCCGACCGGGCGAGCGCTGGATCATCAGGATCGCCCTGCCAGCCGATCAGGTGCGAAGCCTCGAGCGTGTTGATCGAGACGATGTCCGCCAGTCCCAGCTCGGCGCGGAACGCCTCGGTGTGCTCAGCAACTTCCCGCTCGATCGTGTCCAGCGCGACCAGCTCGGGACCGGACATCTGGCTCATCGCGCGCTGATTCTGCTGCGGATTGCCGGCGGTCAACAGCACCATCCGCGCCGATCGGATCCGTTCCGTCACCACGATCGGATGCGTGTCGTAGACGCCCGCGTGGGTGTACAGCGTCTCGCGCACATCGCCGTCAGCGGAATACCTGCAGCCCCAGCGGAAGTTGGGTCCCGCGGCCTGCTCAATCCCGTCCAACTGGACACCGCGATCGCTCAACACCGCGAGCCGCGCCGGATCAACGTCGTCGCCGATCACCGACACTGGCGCCACGCTGGCCAGCAACGATGCCGACAGGCTCGCGTAGACCGCCGATCCGCCCAGGAGCTGATCGATGTCTCCCGCCGCGCTGTGAATCTCGTCCAACGCAATCGCGCCAACGACCGCGATATCCAGCGGCCCGGCCTCAAACGTGGCCTCAGACGTGGCCTCATCCATGGGCTCACTCACGGTCCCGCGCACGCCAACGCTCACGGCAAGCGGTCCTCGATCAGCAGCGCGTAGCGCTCGAGCGTCTCCGCGGGAATCGTGCGTGGATCGGTCATGATCGCGCCGCGCAGCGCGCCCTCAGCGGTCGACCGCCAGTCCGACGGCAGGTGTTCCGCCAGATCAGAGATGATCGCTTGCGCGGACTGCACATTCTGCGCCACGATCTGAGCGACGCGGTCAGCAGTGACGTCTTCTTCAGACTCGTGCCAGACGTCGTAGTCCGTCGCAGTGGCGAGCATCGCGTAGGCGATCTCCGCTTCCCGCGCGAGCTTGGCCTCGGGCACCGCCGTCATGCCGATGATCGACGCGCCCCACGATCGGTAGAGATGCGATTCGGCGCGGGTGCTGAACAGCGGACCCTCCATCGCGACATAAGACCCACCGCGGTGAACCGCCCGACCGATCCTGCCGGCGCTCTCGACCAAACGCGCGCTCAGATCTGCGCAGAACGGATCTGCGAAGCCAACGTGCACGACGATGCCGTCGCCGAACATCGTGACCGGCCGCCCGCCCCGAGTGCGGTCGATGATCTGATCGGGCACAACCATGTCGCCCGGCACGATCTCGCGGCGCAGCGATCCGACCGCCGAGACGGCCAGAATGCCCTGCACGCCCAGCATCTTCAGAGCCCAGATGTTGGCGCGTACGGGAATCTCGTGCGGCATCAGGCGGTGGCCGACCCCGTGGCGCGGCAGGAACGCGATCCGTCGGTCGTGCACCGTGCCGATCACGATCTCGTCGGACGGATCCCCAAACGGCGTCGTCGGGCGCCACCGCTCGACATCGCTCAAGCCCGGCATCCGGTAGAAGCCCGAGCCGCCAATCACAGCGAGCTGGGCGGTCGGTTGAGCGTCTGACACGGCGGACAATCCCTTCTGTCGGCGCAGCGGCTAGTAGTCCAGCAGACAAACGGCCTCCAGCGGCTGCAGCCGTTCGCGGCCATTCAACTCTGCCAGTTCGATCAGGAACACAGCGGTCGAGACTTCAGCGCCCGACTGCATGATCAGCTGAGCCGCCGCCTCTGCGGTGCCGCCGGTGGCAAGCAGATCGTCAACGAGCGCCGCACGGGCGCCTGAGCGCAGACCGTCCGCGTGCATCTCAATCGTCGCCGACCCATACTCCAGGTCGTAGGAGCGAGCGTACGTCTTCGCCGGCAGCTTGCCCGCCTTCCGAATCGGCACGAACGGCAGCTGGAGCCGCTGCGCGACCGGCGCACCCAGGATGAACCCGCGCGACTCGATGCCCACAATCGCATCCGCGCCCGCGCACTGCTCGGCCAGCCACGTAATCGCCGCGTCCAACGCCGACGGCTGACCAAGCAGCGGCGTGATGTCGCGAAACAGAATGCCGTCAATCGGAAAGTCGGGCACAGCGCGGATGTACTGGGCCACCAAGTCACGTGTGGTTGGCGTGTCCGTCATGCGTGCAGCCTATCGCCGCCGCTGATCCTGCACATCACTGATACTCTGGCATTGAGCAGCGCAGCGGGTGAGTGGAGGCCGCGGTGGACGATCCTCTCGCGTGGTCGGCGGACGATCAGGAACAAGCGCTGCGAACCATTGCGCCCTGGTACGACCTCGATTTTGGCCCGCTCTCGGCGGATATCGAGATGCTGCTGCAACTCACCGCGCCCGCGCAGCGCGTGCTCGAACTCGGTGCCGGCAGCGGCCGCATCGCCGTCGACCTCGCCGCAGCTGGGCGCCAGGTCACCGCTGTTGATTCCTCCCCCGCGATGCTCGCCATCGGCGAGCCGCGCATGCGCGGCACCGGCGTCGATGTGCGCCGCGCAGACATGCGTTGCATGACCCCGATCGGCGAGTTCGACCGCGTCGTCTGCGGACTCTCCAGCTTCCAGCACCTCCTCTGCCGCAGCGATCAGCTCGCCGCCTTGCGCAACGCTCGGCAGCATCTAGCGGCGGGCGGACAACTCATCATCGATTGGACCGCGCCTCGTCCCGACGATCTGGATCCGACGCCGCCGCAACTGCGCCTCGAGTGGACCCGACAGGCCGACTCCGGTGCGCTGGTCACGAAGTCCGCGGCGCAGGAGCTCGCGCTAGATCGAGAGTGCGGCGACGCGCTCGATCAGGCGCTCCCCATTGCCTGGATCACGTACCAGTACGATGCCATCGGCCGCGAGGGTGCCGTCCAACGCTCACTCGCCCGATTTCCGCTGCGGGTTAACCTCAACGCCGGCGAAATGGCAGGCCTGCTCGCTGAAGCCGGTCTGCATCCGATCGATTGGTTCGGCTCCTGGTTCTTCGCTCCAGCCGGCGATGGCGACCGCCTGATTGTGATCGCCGAGGCGGCATCATGAGGATCGCAAGCACTCTGATCATCTTGGCCCTGTCGATCTTCCTGATCGGCTGCGGCTCAAACCCCAACGAACACGTGCAATCGAACGAATTCTTCCGTCAACCGTCAGATACTCAGGCGTCCGCAGACCAGTCCGCCGCGCAAGACAGCCAGCAGGCTCAACAAGACGATCAGCAGGAGCAGACTGAAGCCGATGCGACGGCAGAATCAGACCAGCAGGCCGATCAGCCGCAAGCGGCACAGGCACAGCAGCAGTCCGACCAATCGGACCAATCGGACCAATCCGGCCAGCCTGATCAGGCCGACGAGGCTGATCAGGACGACGAGCCCGACGCACCGCTGGAGACCTCTTCCGACGTCGTCCGCCGCTACAACAATCCGTCCTACGGCTACTCCTTCGATCTGGTCTGCTCGCCCTTCTGCGATCCCAACTCCAATGGCATCGACCGCGTGTCGTTCCTTTCCGAGACGGGACGCGCGCTGATTGGCGTCGATGTCGTGATCGACGACGAGTCAGACCTGGGTGACCAGCTGCGGGCGAACTTCGCATTGCCCGACAACGTGGAGTTCACCGCTCGCAGCACCGCCGCGACGGTCACCGGCGAGCCCGCCGAACGCTTCGACTGGGACGAGGACCGCCGCGCGACTGGTGGCTTCCAGGTTCGTTGGCACGCGCTCGTCGTGCGCGTCGATGAGCTCGTCGTGATCCTGCGCGCCGGAGCCGTGATCGAGGACTACGAGGCGATCGCGCCAGCGCTCGAACGCGCGCTCGGCTCCTTCATTCTGCCGATCGAACTGGGTGCGCAGCCCGGACGCTACGACCGCTTCGACTACCTGATCGAGTACGACCCAGACGATGTCGCCCAGGAGTTCGGCCAACCAACCAACAATCCACCGGCGGACGAGTCGGGCATCTTCGTCCTGCAATCGGCGTCGGCGCTCAAGGCGGTCCTGACCTGGCAGACGTTGGGCGCGGCCTTCTACGACGGAGACGCGGCCATCCAGCAGTCGCTCAGCGACTCGCTGGGCATTGAGAGCATCAACCTCAGCGGCGACTATGGTGAGGTCGACGGCCAGGCCGCGCGCACTGGCGAGGCTGAAACCCAGTTCGGCGAGGATCTCATGCAGATTCAATCGTTCGCCTGGTACTGCCCGGACAGCGGTCGCGAGTTCGCGCTGCACGTGCTCGACCGCGATGACCCGCTCGCCGTCGCGCTACCGTTGCTGGAGAGTTTCCGCTGCAGCGCTGACTAGTCCCGCTCCGAAGCGAGGGTTGCATCTCGATGGCCTCCCGAACGGATTCCCGAACCACCAGCCGACCGATCACGGTCGCGCTCGACGCCATGGGCGGCGACAACGCGCCCGCGGTCGTGGTCTCCGGCGCGCTCGCCGCGGTGCGCGAGTTGGACGTGGACATCGTGCTTGTCGGCCGCGCCCGCGAGATTCGCAGTCTGCTGCCGGCCGCCCAGCGCAACCTGCGCATTCAGGAGGCCTCCGAAGCGATCAGCATGGATGCCCCGCCGACCGCTGTACGGCGCATGCCCGACTCGTCGATCATGGTCGGACTCCGCCTGCTCGCCGATGGCGAGGCGGACGCCTTCCTCTCCTTCGGCAACACCGGCGCCGTGATGGCCGGTTCCTTGTTCACCCTCGGCCGCATCCCCGGCGTCGCGCGTCCGGCGCTCGGCGCGCTCTTCCGCAACGGACGCGGCAGCACTTCGCTGCTCCTCGATGTCGGCGCCAACGTCGAGGCGCGGCCACAGCACCTCGCCCAGTTCGCCACGATGGGCCGGGCCTACGTCGAGCGCGTCCTGCGACACCGCAACCCCAGCGTCGGCCTGCTCAACGTCGGCGAGGAAGAAGCCAAAGGCACCAGCCTGCATCAGGAGACCTACGGCCTGCTCGAGCGCCAAGAACCCAACTTCGTCGGCAACATCGAAGGCAACCAGATGGTCGCCGGCGCCGCCGATGTGATCGTGTCCGATGGATTCACCGGCAACGTCGCGGTCAAACTCACCGAAGGCATCGTCGAGCAGCTCTTCGGCGAGCTGAAGCGGAGCATTCAGGCCAACTGGCTGCACAGCGTCGGCGCGTGGCTGATGCGCGGCGCATTCCACAGGCTCCGCGCGCATTGGGACTACGCCAAAGTCGGTTCGGCTCCGCTCTTCGGCATCGAGGGTGCAGTCCTCGTCGGACACGGCCGGGCCAACGATGAGGCCGTCACCAGCGGCATCCGATCAGCTCGCAGCGTGGTCGAAGCCGGGGTCGTCGACGCGATCCGCGACGCAGTCGCCGGCACCGCGCCTGTCGACGACGATGAGCCGACCTCCAACCAGCAGCGTCAGGGTGAGGTGAGTGACACTTGGCGCTATGAACGCCGCTGAGTTGCGCGCCGGCTCGAAGCACCGTGCTCCAATGCGGTACATTTGACCACACAGAACGGTGTACGACGGTCGCCCTGACCGCACAATGGAGGACTGAGATGGCGAAGCCGCAGGAAGTGACGGACGCGAGCTTTCAGGCAGACGTGAAGGACAGCGACCTGCCCGTGCTGGTCGACTTCTGGGCACCCTGGTGCGGCCCGTGCCGCATGGTCGCCCCGATCGTGGACGAGCTCTCCGAGGAGTACGACGGCAAGGTCGCCTTCTACAAGCTCAACACCGACGAGAACCCCGGGATCGCCACCGAGTACGGGATCCGCAGCATCCCGACCTTGCTCGTCTTCAAGGACGGCGAGGTTGCCGGTCAGATCGTCGGCTTCCGCCCCAAGAGCGACCTCGCCAAGCGCCTCGACGAAGTCCTCGCGTAAGTACATCGCGTAGTCCATCGCCTGCGCCTGGGGCGTTCTCCCGCCATCGCTCCCCTGCACAGTGGGAGTGCTTCGGCGTATCCTGCCCAGGTCACGTACTGAAATGAGGATTCCCGTATGAAAGTCGGCGTTCACTTCAACTTCCAGAACTACACGGACTGGGACCGCTTTGAGGCCCAGACCCGCGATGAGATGCCGATCACGGACCAGCAGGTCTACGAGGAAGACATCCATCTCGGCGGATTGGTCGAGCCGCTCGGCTTTGACTCGTACTGGTGTATCGACCACCACTTCTCGCCCTACATCATGACCTCCGGGGCGCTCCAGAATCTGACCTACTTCGCCGGCAAGACGGAGCGGATCGACTTTGGCACCATGGTCGTCGTGCTGCCCTGGTACGACCCGGTCGCGATCACCGAGCAAATCACGGTGCTCGACAACATGCTGCAGGGCCGCAAGCTCACGCTCGGTCTCGGCCGTGGCGCCGCCAAGCGCGAGTTCGACGCCTTCCGCTCCCCGATGGGCGAATCCCGCGACCGATTCTTGGAGTCGCTGGAAGTCGTGCGCAAGGGCCTGACCCAGGAGTTCTTCTCGCACGAGGGCGACTTCTACACGATCCCCGAGACGACCATCCGCCCGCGTCCGCGAAATCCCCAACAGCTGCTCGACTCGATGCGCGTCGCCTGGATCTCCCCCGAGACACTGGAGATCGCGGCGAACGCCGGGCTAGGCATGCTCTTCACCAACTCCAAGAAGTGGGAGGAGTACCAGGTCGACGTTCAGCGCTTCAACGAGATCCGCGTCAACAACGGCTGGCAGCCGCGCCAGCCGACCGTCGTCGCGAACGTCGCCTGCTTCGACACGGAGGCAGAAGCCTGGGACGTCATCCTGCAGCACACCGGCGAGTTCCAGGAGAGCGTCGAGCGGCACTACAACTTCTCCGACTCCGCTCGCTTTGCGGCGACCAAGGGCTACAAGTACTACGCCGAGTTCGGCAAGACGAACGAACGGACGTCGCCGGAGCAGCGCGCACGCTTCGCTGCCACGCCGCAAGCGTGGGGCACGCCCGACCAAGTCATCGAGAAGCTCAAGCACATCCAGCAAATGACTGCTGCCGAAGAGCTGATCTGCAACTTCCGCGTCTCCGGCGGTATGCCCGCCGACACCGCGGAGCGAAGCATGCGGCTGTTCGCCTCCGAAGTGCTACCGGCCATCCACCAGCTCGAGGCTGATCTGCCGCAGGAGCTCTCGGGCCGTCCCGCCGCCGTACCGGCTGACTAGCGCCATGCCCGCCAGACCCGACGTGCAGCTGCATGGAGAGTGCGCGCCGCAGTTCGAGGCGGTCCGCGAGGCCTTCGCAGCCAACTGGTCCGACCACGACGAAGTGGGTGCATCGCTCTGCGTGTCGGTCGGCGGCGAGACCGTCGTCGACCTGTGGGGCGGCCACGCCGACGCCAATCGCGCTCGCGCCTGGGACCGCGACACGATCGCCAACGTCTACTCCACAACCAAAGGGATCGCGGCGGTGGCGGCAGCGATGCTGGTCGACCGCGGTGTGCTCGATGTCGAGCGGTCCGTCGTCGACATCTGGCCGCAGTTTGGCCAGTCCGGCAAGTCCAGCATCTTGATTCGGCATCTGCTCACGCATGAGGCAGGTCTCGCCGCCATTGACGAGCACTTGCCCGACGGCGCCGTGCTCGATTGGGACCGCATGATTGCGGCGCTGGAACGTCAGAAGCCAAACTGGTCGCCGGGTGAGGGAATGGGCTACCACGCCATCACCTACGGGTGGCTCGTGGGCGAGGTGATTCGGCGCATCGACGGCCGAAGCTGCGGCGAGTTTGTTCGCGACGAAATCGCCGAGCCGCTGGGCATCGACTTCTTCATCGGCCTGCCAGAATCTGAGGACCCGCGCACCGCCGACCTCCTGCAGGCGCCTGGCGCTGGGCCGATCGGCGTCGCCCCACCGGACAATCTGGCCGCTCGCGCGCTCAGCCTGGCGTCGCCGCGACTCGCAGGCGATGTCAACTCGCGCGGATGGCGCGCCGCCGAGCTGCCCGCCGCCAACGGACACGGCAACGCCCGCGCCCTCGCCGCCATCTACGGACAGCTCTCCCAGGGCGGCGGACGGTTGCTCTCGGCCGACGCGATTGAGCATTGCGGAACGACCGAGCACGCCGTCCGCGAGGACCTGGTGCTTGGCTTCCTCGTGCGACGCTCGCTCGGCTTCATCCTCTCGACGCCGGGCGGACGATACGAATGGGGCCCGAATCCACGCACGTTCGGGCATTCTGGCGCCGGCGGATCGCTCGCCTTCGCCGATCCCGACGCGCAGATCGGTTTCGGCTACGTGATGAATCAGATGTCAGCCGGTCTTGGCGCGGACCCGCGCTGGAAACCAATGATCGACGCCGTCTACGCGAGCCTCTAGGCGCAGCGGTTAGGCCGCCAGCCGACGACCGTCCTGATTCAGATAGCTGCGCAGCATCTCCGCCGCCTGCGTGCGGCGCTGTTCCGTCCAACAGAACTCGCTCGCCAGCTTCAACGCTGGCTGCCGAGTGCCCGCTGCAAACGGACCCGACGTCTCGTGGAACGTGCCGATATGCACCCGCGACGCGCCAGCCTCCAGAATCTGTTCCGCAAACGATCGCGGATGACGCATCGGCAGCAGCGGCGCGACGTTCACGCGCGTCCGCAATCCCGCGTCCGACAGCTGGCGCAGCGCCGCAAAGCGTCGCTCGATGCTCGCGCACTGCGGCTCGAACTTGCGGCGAACTGCATCGTCGTCTGTGGTGATGGTGACGGTCACCGAAATGCGCTCGAACTCGCTGAACAGGTCGATGTCGCGCGTGACGAGCGGGCTGCGCGTGAGCACGGAGAGATGCACACCG
This sequence comes from Dehalococcoidia bacterium, assembly GCA_022822375.1. GTDB lineage: Bacteria > Chloroflexota > Dehalococcoidia > Bin125 > Bin125 > Bin125. Next base: position 47,705 of record JAJEBU010000101.1, on the reverse strand, counting down.
CGCTGCTGCATGATCGGCAGCAGCGAACGCGTCAGCTCCAGTCGCTGTTCAATCGGCTGGTACGGGTCCGTCGCGCTGCTCATCAACACGCGCGCGCCCCGCAGATCCTGCCGCGAGCCGCGCAGCTTGGCGATCGCATTCGTCTTCACGCGCACCCACTGACCCCAACGCTCGCGCTGCGCCTCCTCGGCCACGAAGAAGGCGGCATAGCAATAGGTGCAGGCGAACGTGCAGCCCTGGTACGGATTGATCACAAAGTCCAGATCCGCCAACCGCCCGGTCGGACGCGACAGGATGGAGGCCGAGTCGGCATAGATGACGTCAGCGCCGCCCAGAGACTCGGGGCGGGCGGTGGAGGGGTTGGGGTCGAAGAGCGACATCTGCAACATGCGTTCATAGTAAGACACATGTTCGTCTAAGGCAAGTTGTCCACCTTCAACCGCTCGATCCCAGAGAGCACCGCTTGGACGCGTTCCGCAAGCTCATCGAAGGAGCAAGGCTCCGTTGCGAGCTCCCGCAGCGGATTCAGGCTGATCGTCTTCTGACCTGCTGGAAGGTCGTCTGAGCAGACGACATAGAACTCCCATTGGTCCGGCAGACGGTGATCAACAAGGTCGGCGTCAGTCGCACCGTGCCAAGCCATGATGTAGACATCCGCGAACCGCTGTGGCTGCTCCAACGCAAGCCAGTCCGAACCTCCATTCGGGTAGTAGCCGCTCCTCGCAGCGATGTCGAAACTCGGCGTGGCCGAGGAGCGTTGTGGGCCGGTCCATGTCTGCAGCGCGGCGGACTGCTTGACCTCAATCCGCGCCCCAGTTTCGCGCTGCTCCAGATCCCATGCGTCCCACGTTGCCGTCAGTGTCCAAGGCGGTAAGACTTCGCTCAACGCGAGTTCGATCATGCACTCGACGTACCCGCCGCGCTCGACATTGCCGATCAGCGCCCGGTCGTAGACCCGTTCTACCAGGCGTTCGCTGACCAAACGGTGGACCAGTCGCCTGGTGACGATCCGCTCGATGCTCACCAGTCGCTCACCGAGCGCCGCGGATGAGCTGACCCGGACGCGCGCCCGTCTCCTCGCCGTCGCGGCTGATCACCTCGCCGCTGACGATCGTGGCGACGTAGCCGCGCGACTTCTGGATGAGGCGCATCGCCTCGGTCGGCAGATCGTGGACGGCTTGCGGAGGTTCGAGCTGAAGCGCGTCGTAGTCGATCACGTTGACGTCGCCCTTCTTGCCCACCTCGAGCGTGCCGCGGTCGCCCAGGCCGTAGAGCTCGGCGGTGTCATGCGTCATCCGCTTCACGACCCACTCCAGCGGCAGCGTGTCGCCGCGCGATCGGTCGCGCGCCCAGTGGGTGAGCATGAAGGTGGGCATCGACGCGTCGCAGATCACGCCGCAGTGCGCGCCGCCGTCGGAGAGTCCCATCGCCACTCTCGGGTGCAGCATCATCTCCCGCGTCGCGTCGAGGTTGCCGTTGGCGTAGTTGAAGAGCGGTGCGAACAGCACGTTCTGGCCGTCTCCCTGCGCGAGGAAGTCGTATGCGAACTCGAGCGCCGTCTGATCGGCGGCCGCAGCGCGGGCCTCGACCGAATCCTCAGCTTCGGGCTCGTAGTTGGGCGGATCGGTCATCGGGTAGAGCTTGTCCCACATGATGAAGCCGAGCGCCGTGTCGGGCGCTTCAACCTCGCTGAGGATCTGTTCGCGGCGCTGTGGATCGCGCATCGTGGCGGCGCGCTCGGTCCAGTCGAGCTCGTCGAGTTCGCGGTAGCTGGCCGAGTGGATGAAGGGGTGGCGTCCGCGCAGGGTGAGCAGAAGCGAGATACCGCGAGCCGCGACCTGCGGGTACAGCTCAGCGCCGTCCTCCAGCGCCTCGAGCGACCGATCCAGTGCGTCGCGCCAGGCTTCGGGGTCGTTGTCGAACTGCACCATCGCGAAGCTCACGGGCCGCTCGATCTCAGCCGAGAGCTTGCGCATCCAGGCGATCTCGAGCTCGGGCGCATTGGCGTCGTCGCCGGTGACGCCGGCCGGCGCGACCTCATAGACGCCTGTGCCAACCTCCTTGAGCGCTCCGCCGATGCCGAACAGCTCGTCCTCGGCGGCAAAGGTGCCGGGCACCGGCTCGCCGTCGATCGCGCGGTGGGCGAGCGTGCGCGACGTGGAGAACCCGAGCGCGCCAGCCTCGATGCCTTCCTTGACGATCGCTGCCATCTCCTGGATGTCCTCGGGGTTGGCGTCCTCGTTGCGCGCGCCGCGGTCGCCCATCACGTAGGCGCGGACGGCGCCGTGCGGGACCTGCGTGCCGATGTCAATCGCCTTGGGCAGCTGATCGAGGAAGTCGAGGTACTCGGGGAACGACTCCCAGCCCCACTCCATGCCCTCGGCCAATGCGGAGCCGGGGATGTCCTCGACGCCTTCCATCAGCCCAATCAGCCAGTCGCGACGGTTGGGTGCGGCTGGCGCGAAGCCAACCCCGCAGTTGCCCATCACGACGGTGGTGACGCCGTGCCAGAAGGACGGCGTCAACAGCGGGTCCCAGGTGATCTGCCCGTCGAAGTGCGTGTGGATGTCGACGAAGCCGGGCGTCACGAGCATGCCAGCGGCGTCAATCTCTTCGCGGCCGAGGTCGTTGACCTCTCCAACCGCCGTGACTACGCCACCGTCAATGGCCAAGTCAGCCTCGCGCGCTGGCGCGCCGGTCCCGTCCACGAGAAGTCCGTTGCGAATCACGAGATCGTGCATGTTGCCTGCTTTCGAGCGGGTATGAGCGTTCAGATTGCGCGCAGTATCGCAGATTGGCGACGGCCAAGGTCGTTACGGTCGGTCCTCGCGTTCCAGCTCTGGAGCAACCGCGAGGAACGGAAACAGCGCGATGAACGTCAACAGGCTCGCGAGTCCCCAGCGGATGGCGTCGCGTCCCTTGATTCGCGCCAGCCAACCAGCCAGCGCCGCATAGCCGATCCAGAGCACGCCCCACGTCCAGCCGACCGTGTCCGCGAAGTCGTCAGGCTCGTCTGCGCTCTGAACCTCGCTGCTCGTTGGCTCGTCCTGGTTGTCGCCAACGTAGCTGATGAGCACGACGACGAACGGAATCCAGATGGCGTAGAGCAGCAACGCGATCGCGAGCCGGTCGCGCGGCCAGAGCCGCCGGCGGAGCCTGGTCATCGCACTACCGCTGGTGGACGAGCGGCTCGCCGGGAATCGGCGAGCGCGCATGGACGACGTAATCGCTGCGGATCGAGCCGATGTACAGGTCACACATGTCGTCGCCGCCCCAGCTGACGTTGGTCGGGGCCTGCATGATCTCTCCCTCGAGGTCCTCGATCATGGTCACGACCTCGAACTGAGGCGTGATCGCGACGACTTTGTTGGACATCGGCAGCGTGACCCAGAGATTGCCCTCCTGGTCGAAGCCGCAGCCGTCCGTCAGTCCGAGCTCGCCCCGCTGCTCGGCGCTGAGCGGGCGCGCCGCTCCCAAGTCGGCCATCGTCTTGCCCAACTGCGGACCGTAGACCGATGGTTCGCCGACCGAACCGTCAGCGTTGATCGGATAGCGCAGCACGTGACAGCCCGTCGTCGAGCAGACGTAGGCGTTCTGCTCCTGCGGGTCGAGCGTGACCCCGTTCGCGAACAGGATCTCGGTGGCGAGCATCGTCAGCGATCCATCCGACTCAATGCGAAACAGGAATCCGTCTGGATCGCCCGAGAACGCGCCGCCGCCCGATCGCGACGTGGAATGCGTCACCCAGATGCGGCCCTGAGAATCGACGTGCGGATAGTTGGACGCGACCAACGGAATGCCGTCGATCTGGTCTGCAAGCACCTCGATCTCGCCCGTGTCAACGTCGAGGCGCTGGACCGGGCCGGTGCCGCCGTCGCCCTCGAGTCCGCCGACGTTGGCGATGATGATCCGCCCTTGGGCGTCCATGTTGTTGCCGTTCGGCGCGCCGCCGGCGTTGCCGACCCGGTTGAGCGTGCCGTCAGGCAGCGCTTCGGCCGCGGCAGACGCTTGGTCGGACATCCACACTCGGCCGTCCCGAGAGACAACGACGTCCTCCGGTCGTTGGACGCCGACGCCGACTTTGCTGAGTTGGTCCTTGCGGATTGGAGTGAGCGGCATGTCTGTTTCCTGAATCTTGTTCCTCGCTACCAGCAGGCTACCGCTCCTGGGCGCACGGCCGCCGACCAAGCCGTCACTCGGTCACGAACGCATCCGCACCTGGACAACGGTCCAGCAGCACGCATTCGGCGCAGCTCGGTCGTTGCTTGTGACAGACGCGGCGGCCGTGTCGGATCAGCGCGACGTGGAAGTCGTAGTAGCGCTCGGCGGGGAGTTGTCCCTCCAGCATGTCGTGAGCCGGGACGGCGGCGACCTTCGGGCCGATCAGGCCGAGCCGCTGCGCCACGCGATGCACGTGCGTGTCGACCGGCAGCGCTGGGCGTCCGAGCGAGAAGAGCAAGACGCACGCCGCCGTCTTGGGGCCGACGCCGGGTAGTTCTGTGAGCCACGATTTCGCCTCCGCGATCGGCATCTCCGCGAGCCGCGAGGCGTCCCAGTCAGGGCCGAGTCGTTCACGCAGCTGCGCCAGCAGCGCCTGCATTCGTCGGGCTTTGGTGGGCGCGAGTCCGCCGGGGCGAATCGCGTCCTCCAGCTCGTCGACCGGCGCGTCGAGGACGGCGTCCCAGTCTGGATATCGCTTCAACAGTTGTTGGAAGGCGCGGCCTGAGTTGGTGTCCGATGTGTTCTGCGAGAGCAGCGTGAGCACGAGCTCGGTCACCGGATCGTGGCTGGGACGCCACGGCGTCAACGGCGCCTCGCGGACGAGCCGCTTGATGATCGCGGTGGGGCGAAGCGGTTGCGGCCTACGGCGTCGACGCGGCATCGGCGATTCGAGGCTCTTCAGTCATCGAAGTCGCGCCGACGGCGCTTCAGCTCTTCGATGCGCAGCTGGCGTTCAGCTTCATTCTCCACACTCGGTCGGAACAGCATGGCAATGATCAGGCCGATCGGTCCGAGTGCCACGCCCAATGCGAAGCCGCCGCAGCCGGTCCGCCCTTTGCCGCTCATGATCATCGCACCAACGGCACCAAAGGCCAGCCAGATGATGAGGACGACAATGATCTCCATGCTCGAAGTCAATCCCTCCAGAACGGCGGGCGCTCTTCCCGCCAGTTTCTTGGAGCGGGCGTGCCTTCCGGTCGTTCGACGTTCTCACTCGCTTGAGGCGGCGTCGATCCTGATTGCCGCATTCGCCGTATCTTCGCAGAGAGCTCACGCTCCTTCGACCGCGCTTCGTACGCACTACGGATGCGTTCGGCATTCTGCTCCGCTGCTCTCCGCGCTTCCTGCTCTGCGCGCAGCCGCTCGACGATCGCCCGCTCTGGCCGCCGATTCTCCTCCTCTCGTGCCCGCTTGAGGCGCTGATACTCAGCTTCCAGCAGTGCGCGATCTTGTTGGTCGGCGTCGTTCCACTGGCGAGAGAGGATGTACTGCTCTTCAGCGGACCGCCGACTCCTGGCGTCTTGCATGTCCAGGTTCTGTTGGGCGGCTTGCTTCCTGCGACGCTCTTGCTCGTCGCGTCGCTTACCTTCCTCGGTGGCGCTATCGAAGAACAATACGACTAGCAGTCCAAACGGCCCGAAGGCGACGATAAACGGGCAGAGAAGGAGCACGATTCCCAAGACGTCGAGGATGTTCGCATCATTGGGATCGGAAAGGGTCATCCCCAGCGTGATCAACGCCGCGAGCCCGCCCAAACCAAACCAAATCACCAGAATCGTGATCAGAACGTCCATCGTCGATCTCGCTCGTTCCCCAGCTCATCGACCGTCGCTCCGAGCCGCCCGGCGAAGCGCGGCCCGATCCACCGTGTTAACTCCGCAAGATACGTACTTTCACCGCGCATCACACGAAAAAACGCCCGCCACAGGTAGTTGACGTGCTTCGATGTCCTCAACGCCAGCCACGGCCACTTCGTCACGCACCAGTAGTAGAGCCGCGACACCGTCCGCGCGGCGTTCAGTTCCGGCTGAATCTCCCCATCGACCATCGCCGTGTAGCTCTCGGCGGGACGGTCGTCAGCCAACACCGCCGCGGCGGCGAGGTTGGCTGAGTGCACGGCATACGCAATGCCCTCGGCCGTGAACTCGTCGGCCAGCCCCGCGGCGTCACCGAGCAGCAGCGCCCGCTCGGCGGCGACCGGCTCGTTGGTCGAACGCCGATAACGAATCGGATGCCCCCGCACGTTCAACACGCTCGCCTCGGCGAGTCCGAGGCGCGACAGGTAGCGATCGGTGTGCTTGCGGATGCCGCGGCCATGCCTGGGACTGGTCACAACGCCGATCGACAACGCGCCGGCCTTCGGGAACACCCAGCCGTAGCCCCATGGTCGGTAACCGATATCGACATTGGCCGTGCGGCGCCAGTGATCCAGCGCGCGGGGTGGTGCGGCCACCTCCACCTCGTAGGCGGCGCTTCGGGTTTTGGCAGACGGAATCTGGAGCCAGCGCGCCGTCGGTCCGGTCGCGCCGTCGGCGGCGACCACGTGGCGGGCGCGGACGATGCCCGTCGGCGTCTCGATCTCGTAGCACGACTCGGCCGGCGCGATCGATTGCACCGCTGTTGCGTCCCGCACCTGCGCACCAGAAGCCGCCGCTCGCTCGGTCAGGAACTGATCGAAGCGGTCGCGCATCACCATCCACGCCAGCAGACGGTCGGATGTCTTGCGGAACTGGTGCTGTCCAAAGCGGGACACGTCGATCGTGTCGACGTGTCCCTCGCTGACCGCAGAGATGTCGAGGTCGCCGAGCAGTTGCAGCGTGCGCGCCGGTACGCCGCCGCCGCACGCCTTGTAGCGCGGGAGTCTCTGCTGCTCCAGCAGCAGCGTCGATGCGCCGCCGTCCGCCAGTCGCCGCGCTGCGTTCGCGCCCGCTGGCCCCGCTCCGATCACGACCGCGTCCCACGCGTCCATCGATCCATCGTAGTGGCGACCCGTGTGCCGACAACCGACCGGGACGCCGTCTCGCTGCGGCTATACTGGCAACGCTTGCACGCTATTGGGTTGGAGCTGATCTTGGACTACAAATTCACCGAAGCCGACGATTCCTTCCGCGGTGAGGTCGTGGACTTCATCGACAACAACTGGGTCCCGGCCGCCGGCTCGAACGAGCCGGGCGACGACTCCCAGTTCGAGGCCGAGCGCGCCTTCGAGAAGCGCGCCGCCTCCAAGGGCTGGCTGACCATGGCCTGGCCCGAGGAGTACGGCGGACGCGGCGCGAGCCACATCCAACAAATGATCTACCGCGAGGAAGCTGCCTATCGCGGCGCTCCCGGTTCCGGCGGGCAGGGCATCTCGATGGTCGGGCCGTGTCTGATGCTTCACGGCACCGAAGAGCAGCGCAAAGAGCACCTCCCCCGCATCGCCAACGCCGAGTCATACTGGGCGCAGGGATTCTCGGAGCCGGGCAACGGCTCCGACCTCGCCGGATTGCAGACTCGCGCCGTGCGCGATGGTGACGACTTCGTGATCAACGGTCAGAAGATCTGGACATCTGGCGCCCATCACGCCGACTGGATTCACGTGCTCACGCGCACCGATCCTGAGGCGCCCAAGCATCGCGGCATCTCGTACTTCCTGCTCGACATGAACACGCCGGGCATCGAGGTGCGGCCGCTGATCAACATGCTCGGCGAGCATGGCTTCAACGAGGTCTACTTCACCGACGTGCGCGTGCCCGCCGCCAACATGATGGGCGAGTACAACCGCGGCTGGTACGTCGCCGCGACGCTGCTCGACTTCGAGCGCTCCGGAGTCGCCTGGTCCGCCACCTCCCGCAAGAGCGTCGAGCTGATGACCGAGTACGCCTCCGAACGCCCTGGCATCCATGGCGGGGCAAAGATGATCGACGACCCCGGCGTCCGCAACGGCCTCGCCAACCTGATGATCGAGTCGGAAATCTCGCGACTCATCTCCTACCGCGTCGTCTGGATGCAGTCGCAGGAGCTGGTGCCCAACCACGAGGCCTCGATGTCGAAGATGTTCGGATCCGAGCTCGGCCAGCGTGTGGCGCGCTTCGGCGTCAACATGATGGGTCTGCACAGCCAGCGGATCGATCCCGATGACCCCGGCGCCCCGATCGCCGCCCGTATCGGCCGCGCCTACATGTCGAGCGTGCCCAGCACCATCGCCGCCGGCACGAGCGAGATTCAGCGCAACATCATCGCCACTCGAGGCTTGCAGCTGCCGCGTCAGTAGGACGCGGCGCGCACCCTCAGTCGGAGCCGGCCCCTCGCAGCAGATCGTCTGCATGATCGCGGACATGCCCGACGGTGACGCTGATCAACACATCCAGCAACGTGCCCTCGACGCCGCCCGCTGAACGTGTGGCCTGCGCCAGCAACGCCTCGTCCGCGCCCCGCACCGCATCGATCGTGGCCGCGCGGTTGCGGCGAAACTCGGTCATCAGTTGCTCCACAGGCAGATCGTCGCGTCGCGCGACCTGCTTGGCGTTGTAGGCGTCCATGTCGAAGCCGGCTCCGCCGCCCTGGGGAACATCGTCTCCTGCCGTTCGCTGTTCTGCGCGTTCGATCAGGCGTGGATACGTCCACTCGATCGCCGCGATGTGCGCGAGCAGCTGCCGAGCGTTCCAGCCGTGCTCGTACACGCCCCGCTCGAAGGCCTCCTCCGGCAATGCCGACACGGCCGACTCAAGGCTCTCGGCGTCCGACTCCAACGCAGTGATCAGCTCGTCGCGGCTGTCAATCGTCATGACGACGGCCATTCGGCGCCGGTGATCTCGTTGGTCGCCTCCCATAGACGCTCGGCGACCGCGCGATCAGTGGCGTGCGCTTGCGGCACGACGCGCTTGTGCAGATCGAAGTACGCGCCGGCGTCGGAGCGTCGCGCCGCGCTGGCCGCGAGCTCGACGACTGGTTCCGCGCCGCGTTTGGGCGTCTTCAGCAGCGGCCGCGCGATCTTCAGCGCCACCCGCAGACCAATCGGCATGTTCTGCTGGAAGTTGGTGTTCACAACCCCCGGATGCACCGAGAAGGCCGCCAAGCCGTGCTCGTGCGTGCGGCGGTGGAGCTCGTTCGTGAACAGGATGTTGGCCAGCTTGGTCACCGTGTAGGGCCAAAACGCGCCCCAGCGCCGCTCGAACCTGAGATCGTCAATCGGAAAGTCGCCGGCCTGCTCATACGTCCGCGAGCTCACGTTGACCACGCGCGCATCGTCCGACTCCAACAGCCGCGGCAGCAACAGCGAAGTCAGCAGGGCGTGCGAGAAGTGATTCGTCTGCATCATCATCTCGTGGCCGTCAACCGTCAGTTGCCGCTCGCTGTTGGTGAGTCCGGCGTTGTTGATCAAGACATCCAGACTCGGCGCTTGCTCCAGCACCGCTGCCGCGCCCTCGCGGACGGAGTCGAAGGAGGCGAGGTCCATTGACACAGATTCGACCAGCTCCGAGCGGGTCTCGCGGCGAATCTGGGAGAGTGTTGCCTGTGCTCGTCGCGGGTTGCGGGCGGCGATCAGCACGCGCCAACCGGACTCGGCGAGCGAGGCTGCCGCCGCCTGTCCGATGCCGCTCGTGGCGCCAGTGATGAGGACGGTACGTGGTGATGATGTAGTCATGCCGACAGTGTACGGAACGCGCTGGCCGCGTCGTGCGATTAGGCGGGTGACTCCGCCGGCCAGGACGCGTCCGTGAGCTCGAGCGAACGCTCCCAGAGACTGCGGGCGTCATCATCGCGTTGTGCGGCACGGCTGGGATCTTGTCGCTTGTGACGGCTGAAGTACGAGCCCGAATGAGCGCGATGCCGAGCGTCTACGGCGAGCTCGACGATCGGCGCCGCGCCGCGCGCTGGCGACATCATCAGCGGACCCGCCAGAGGCATCAATCTGCCAAGCAGCCCGCGAACGTCTCCGTCGCGGCCGAAGCCGGTGCGGACACCGCCCGGATGTACCGCAAACGTGGCGAGATTCTGGCTCGCATAACGTCTGTGCAGCTCGCGGGTGAAGAGCACGTTGGCCAGCTTGCTCACCGCGTAGGGATACATCGCGCCCCAACGACGCTCGAGTGAGAGATCATCGAGCGGCATCCGCTCTGCGCGTTGGTGGACGATGCTGCTGACATTGACCACGCAAGGTTCAGCGCTCTGCAGCACCGTCGGCAACAGCAGAGATGTCAGCAGGAAGTGCCCGAAGTGGTTGACCTGCATGGTCGACTCGAGGCCGTCTTCCGTCAGCGTCCGTTCGGAGAGGATCACTCCGGCGTTGTTGACCAGCGCGTCGAGCCGTTCGCTGCGCTCCAGGAACTCGTCGGCGGCGCGTCTGACCGAGGCGAAGGATGCGAGGTCAAGTTCGAGCAGTTCGACCGCGCTTGATCCGCTAGCCTCCCGAATCTGCGACACCGCGATGTCGCCCCGTTCAGGAGAGCGAGCTGTCGCGAAGACGCGCCAGCCGCGCCGCGCCAACTCGGTGGCTGCCGCCTGACCAATGCCGCTGTTCGCGCCGGTGATGAGGACGGTGCGTGTTGCTGGAGTCGTCATCGATCCAGCGTATCGAACCAATTGACGGCGTCAGCGAAGGCGTCAGCCAGAGGCGTCTGCGGCAACGCCAACTCGGCAATCGCCTTGCTCGGATCGAACCAATGTCGATGCCTGGCCAGTCGGACGCCGGCGACGGTGGCTCGCGGTTGCTGACGCGTGAGGGCGCTGAGCAGGTACTCGTCGACGACCGCCGCGAGGTACGCGACGGACGCAGGCATGGCGAGGCGAGGCGGCCGCACGCCGCCGGCGGCAGCGGCGCGCTCGATGATCTGACGCAGCGTCAGATTGCCCTCGCGGTGGCCCAGAATGTAACGCTTGCCCACGCGACCCTGCGTCGCCGCGGCGACGTGGCCAGCCGCGACGTCGCGGACGTGCACCACGTTGAGCCCTGCGGAGGCGATGTACGCCGGCATCGCGCCCTGTGCCGCATCACGAATCAACCGCCCCGTGGGCGTGGGCTTGACATCGAGCGGGCCGATCGGCGCGGTCGGCAAGACCGTGACGGCTGGCAATCCCTCTGACCGCACGAGGCCGAACACCAGGCGCTCGCTCATGATCTTCGTCGCCTCGTACGGGCCCGGCGCATCGTCAGCGCTCGCCCATTGCGATTCATCCGCTGGACGCTGTGGATCGAGCGGCGGACCAACCGCAGCCACCGACGACGTGTGCACGACTCGGTCAACCTGCGACCTCAGGGCGGCCAGCATCAGCTCCCGCGTGCCATCCACGTTGGCTGCAAAGGCGTCGCGACGGGCGCGGCGGCTCAGGTCATAGCGCGCCGCGACGTGAAAGAGCGTGTCCATCCCGTCGAGCGCGTCGCGCAGCGACGCCGCGTCAGTGAGATCGCCGTGCACCAGCTCGATGGGCAGACCGTCCAGGTTGCTCAGATCACTGCGCGGCCGGACGAGCGCGCGCACCTCCGCGCCCGCATCCAACGCGGATCGGACGACGTGCGCGCCGATGAATCCGCTCGCTCCGCTGACCATGACCCGGCGCATGTGACTGGTGGAGGCGTCGGGCCGGTCGCGCCTAGTCGGCCGCGGCCGTTTGGTCGGCTCGCGCGGGCGCGAGCGACGGAATGATCAGCGTCATGGCCCGTTCCAGCACGCTCAACGCCGACTGTCGCTGCAGACCGAGCGAGACGAGCTCCGGCAGCAGACGCGGACGCCGAAACGCGCTCATCGCGATGTCCAGCGCCGACGGATTGCCGCCCCAGCCCACCACTTCCGTCGGAATGTCGTCGTCGAGCGCGTCCATCACCACCCGCACCGAGGCGAATGGCACGCCCGCCGCCGAGCACACATCGGCCCATTCGGCATCTTCCATCTGCACGATCTGCGCGCCTGACGCTGCTGCGTCCCGCTTCTCCCGCTTGGTGAACAGAATCTTCGGCGTCGTGATACTGATCACCGAGTGCCAGGGGATGTCTGAACGGTTCAGCAGGCGAAATGTCTGCTTGCGCAGCTCGATGTCGGGCTCGAACACCGCTCCATCGGACTGGCGGATGATCTGATCGGGCACGGTGATCGAGGGTCGGCGCAGATCGTTGGTCAATCCGCCCGCGACGCCGATGCTGATCACCCCCGTGGCCTCGCCCCGGTCGATCAGCTCTTCTGCCGCATCGCGCGCTCGCTGCGGGCCGACGCCTGAGGTCATCAATCGCACGCGTCCGCGTCCAGCGATCGCTTGGCCGGCCCGCGCCGCGCGCGACTCCCATGACAACGCCGCTGTGATCGTGAGCATGGGCTCAGTCTACGCCAGCGGATCGTCGTACGCGGCGTCGCGGTTCGCTTATGGCGCGAATGCCGAAGCGGCATGCTGGCTACACTGGAACTGACCAGACTGATCGCCAGCCCGATGAGGACGCACATGTACGAAACGCTGCTCTACGACATCGACGACGGCATCTGCACGATCACGCTCAACCGGCCTGAGTCGCTCAACGCCCTCAACGGCACATTGCTCAACGAGCTGCCGCTGGCCATTGAGGCGGCCGCCGCCGATGACGAGGTGCGGGTCGTGATCCTGACCGGCGCCGGCCGGCTGTTCTGCGCCGGTGGAGACCTCAAAGACACCGGTCGCGGTGACATCCGCAACCTGGAGCAGAGCATCTATTCGCTGACCAACCAGGAACGCGCCTCGGTGCTGCTGCACGAGATGCCCAAACCGACGATCGCCGCGATCAACGGCGGTGCCGCCGGTGCCGGTTGCTCGCTGACGCTGGCCTGCGACCTGCGCTATATGTCGACGACCGCATACCTCTACACCGCGTTCCTCAAGGTCGGATTCTCGGGCGATTTCGGCGGCACATGGACCCTCCCCCGCCTCGTTGGGATGGGCAAGGCGCGCGAAATGTACCTGCTGCCCGACCGCGTCCAGGCCGAACAGGCTCGCGAGCTGGGTCTGGCCAACGGCGTCTTCGACCCAGAAGAACTGATGCCCAACGTGCTGCAGATTGCCGCCCAGCTGCGAGACTCGCATCCGGGCGCCATCGCCGGCATCAAGCGCAACCTCAACGATGCCTTCACCATCCCGCTCTCGGAAGCCGTCCGACGCGAGGCGGACCGTATGCGCCGCGTCGGTGAGACGGAAGACTCGATCGAGGCGCGCCGTGCCTTCGTCGAGAAGCGCCGCCCGGTCTTCACCGGCCGCTAGCGGAAGGAGTCCGACATGCTGCGGATGCGCCAAATCTGCCTCGTCGCGCAGGACCTCGACCACGTTGAGTCGCATCTCCGCGGTGTCTTTGGCCTCGAGGTCTGCCACCGTGATCCCGGCCTCGCCCGCTTCGGACTCCACAACTTTCTGATGCCGATCGGCAACGGATTCCTCGAAGTCGTCTCGCCATTCCAGCCCGGCACCGCCGGCGGACGCTACATCCAGCGCCGCGGCGGAGACGGCGGCTACATGGTCATCATGCAGTGCGACAACATCGTCGAACGCCGCAATCACGTCGCGGCGCTCGGCATCCGCGTGGTGCTCGACTCCGCGAGCGACGAGACCAACGGCATTCAGCTGCATCCCAAGGATGTCCCCGGCGCGATCGCCGAGCTGCGCTGGAACCGCGGCGGCGACGCGCCCGACGGCCCCTGGAACCCCGCCGGACCGCACGAGCATGTCACCGAGTCCCGCCGCGATCACGTCGCCCGAGCGTTGACCGCAGCCGAGCTGCAGAGCAGCGACCCGGCCGCGATGGCCGCCCGCTGGTCAGAGGTGGTCCAGCGGCCTGTGTCGTCGGACGGCGGTGTCCCCACGATCGAGCTCGACGACGCAGTGCTGCGCTTCGTCGAAGACGCCGACGGCCGCGGCGACGGACTGGGCGGACTGGATGTATCGGTGGTCGACCGCGATCACGTGATCGCAGCCGCCCGCCACCATGAGCTGCGGGTGTTGGAGGATCAGTCGACGATCATGCTCGGTGGCGTGCGCTTCCGACTGGTCTAAACGCCCGTCGGCGACGACTAGCGAAGCGAACCAGCGAAGCTGCGCAGGCCCGCCTTGAGGTTGGTCGTCGCGTCGATCACCGCCGACGCCTCGTAGCCCGAGTGGACCATGCAGTCCACGCACTTGGGATTCCCCGAAGCCACGCCGTAGTTCTCCCATTCGGTCTCGTCGATCAGCTCCTGGAAGCTCTCCGCGTAGCCCTCGTCCATGAGGTAGCACGGACGCTGCCAGCCGAAGACCGTATACGTCGGATTGCCCCACGGTGTGCAGTCGTATTCGATCTCGCCCTTCAGGAAATCGAGGAACAGCTCAGAGTGGTTGAAGCTCCAGTGCTTCGGCGGATCATTCAGGATGTCGCGGAACAGTTCTTTCGTCTGATTGCGGGCCAGGAAGTGCTCCTGGTCGGGCGCCTTCTCGTAGGGATAGCCCGGTGAGATCATCAGCCCATCGACGCCGATCTCCATCAGCTTGTCGAACATCATCCGAATCCGCTCGGGCTGCGCGCCGAGGAAGAACGTGCTGTTCGTGGTCACGCGGAAGCCGCGCGCCTTCGCTGCTTCAATCGCGCGGATCGCCACTTCCCAGACACCGTCGCGGCAGACCGAGTCGTCGTGATCCTGCTCGAAGCCGTCGACATGCACGGAGAACGTGAGGTACGGGTTGGGCTCGAAGTCCGCCAGTTTGCGCTCCAGCAGGATCGCGTTGGTGCAGAGATAGACGAACTTCTTGCGATCCGTGAAGCCGTTCGCGATCTCCACGATGTCCTGATGGATCAACGGCTCGCCGCCGGCGATCGCAACGACCGGCGCGCCGCACTCCTCGACCGCGTCCCAGCACTGCTGCGGCGTCAGACGTCGGCGCAGGATATCCGTGGGATGCTGAATCTTGCCGCAGCCCGCACACTCCAGGTTGCACTGCAGCAACGGCTCGAGCATCAGCACCAGCGGATAGCGCTTCGTGCGGCGCAGTCGTTGACCGACCACGTACTTGCCGACTTGAAGCGTTTGACGGAGCGGGGTAGCCATCAGTCGTCCACTCTCTGTCGCGCCCGTTCTGGCGAGCGCGAGGGCCGCTGGCAGAGTCGATCCGTCCTGCGGCCTATTCGGCGCTGGTTTCTTGCACTACATGCACGTTACAGCAGCTCGAGCGCGTGATGATACGCCTCGGGCGTGTTCAGGTTGAGCCTGACGATTGGATCATCCATATCCAGGAAGATAGTGGCATCCGCGTGGCTTCGCCGAATCTCGCGCAGTCCCTCGCCGCGCTCCGACACCTGACGCAGCTGTGGCAGCAGCCGAGCTGAGAACATCGGTGGGTGTCCGTTGCGACCGCCGTAGCGCGGGACGACGATCTCTGCGTCCGGAGCCCCAGACAGCGACTCGGCCAGCCGCTCGACCACCGCCGCCGTCGTCGGCTGATCGACCGAGACGACCGCCACCGCGTTGATCTCCGACGGCATCGCTCGCGACCCGGCTCGAATCGATGATGCACGACCCGACCGCCACGCGTGGTTCGTCACGATCTGCAAGTTGGGGTGATCGGGGACGTGTGGACGCACCCGCGCGGCGTGGGCTCCCAGCACGACGACGAGCGGTCGGCAGCCGGCCGCCAACAACGCCTCGCTCTGCGCGGTCACCAAGCTCTGGCCCTGCCAATCAAGCAGCTGCTTCGGTTCGCCCATCCGGGACGACTCACCGGCGGCGAGCAGGACGGCGGCGATCATGCGGCGGTGTCTGCAACTCTTCAGCATCGAAACGGTCCCGCAGCCGGCGAAAGAGACGGCGCGCCGCGTCCTCGACTTGGTCCACGGCGGATGCATCGGTCAGCTCGCCGACGCCGTATGGTTGCGCCTCCGATCGGGCCGTCTGCGCCGCCAGGTCGATGATCCGGTCGTCCAACGTCCGTCCGCGTACCACCGACTCAATCTGCCTCGCGCGAATCGGATGCGGAGCAACGCCGACGAGCATCACCGCCGCGTCGCCATTGCGCGAGAGCCGCGCGGCCGCGCAGACCTCATTCGATATCTTGGCGGTCGCCAACGCAGTCTGTGCACCGCGCGGGAGTCTGGGGATGACCAGCTCCTGCGCCGACGATGCGCCCTCCCGACCGTCGAGGTCCACCCCACCCTCGGCGAGGAGCCGCGCGTCGAGCCGCTCTGTCGTGCCGTCTGAGAGGGCGAGCGCAGCGTCCAGGACGATCAGCGCGGCTGCGAGTGAGCCGTGCTCGGCGTCGGCCAGGCAAATGCGGATCGTGGAGACCGAACCGCCGATCCGGAACCAATCGTTGAGTGCGCTGTCGCCCTCCGATTGCAGGTCGAGCACCGAGTGGTGCAGCGGCAGGCGGCGCTCGTTCACGCGCTCGCGCCTGACATCGTGGATCGCTCTCGGAAGTCGGCCAGCGCGCGCTTCAGCGCCGCCGCGGCCAGTACCGAGCAGTGAATCTTGGCCTTCGGCAGTCCGCCCACCGCATCGACGAAGTCTTGCCGCGTCAACTGCGCCGCGTCCGCGACGCGCATGTCGGTCAGCACGACGGTCGCCATGCTGCTCGTCGCAATCGAGGCCGGGCAGCCCCGCGTCTGGAACCGCGCCTCGCGAATCTCGTCGCCCTCGATCCGCAGCATCAGCTTCATGTGGTCGCCGCAGACCGGATTGCGATCCTCGCCGACGGCGTTCGCGTCTTCCAGCACCCCCGCGTTGCGCGGATGCTGAAAGTGATCGATCACGATCTCGCTGTACGCCCGCAGGTCGTCGTCCGGCATAACTTCAGTCTAATCAGCCGCGTTCAGCGTCTGGTTGCGACAGCTCAACCAGGATGCGCGACAGCACACGCAGCGATCGTGCGCGATCGGTCGGGTCGAACCACTCCCGTACGCTGTGCTGGTTGTCCGAGCGCCCGCCCCAGCTCATCGCAATCGCTGGCACGCCAGCCGCAATTGCGGCATTGGCGTCGGTCGATGCTGCAATCAGCCGCGGCGTCAGCGATTCCGACTCGATCGCCCGCCGCGCCGCCTGCACCAGTTCGTTGTCGGCTGGCGTGACGCCCGCCGGTCGATCTCCGATTGGCGCCAGCGACGGCGCCAGCGCCGCTTCGCTGCGGCGCGCGAGCTCTCGCTGATGCCCAGCCTCGACCGCGTCGCGCAGGACTCGCTCCAGCTCGTCGAGCGCAGACGCGGATTCGCTGCGCAGGTCCACCTCCGCTTCCGCACGCTCCGGGATGGCGTTGACCGTCTCGCCCCCACGGACGACACCGATGTTGAACGTCGTGCGCGGCTCGCTCACGACCTCAGTCTCGGCCAGACGATCCGCTGCGGCCGCCAGCGCGAACGCCGGGTTGTAGCGCCCGAAGTGACCCCAGCTGTGTCCCCCGCGTCCTTGAAACTGCACGCGGAAGCGTCGAGAGCCGATGCCGGCGTTGACGATCGCCGCCGCGTCGGAGTGGTCAATCGTGATGAAGGCGCGGGCCCTGCGTCCCATCTCAGAGGCGAAGAGATGCCGCGCCCCTCGCAAGTCGCCGAGCCCTTCCTCGCCCACCGTGGCGGCGTAGACGATCTGCTCCGCGGCCGGCGTTCCCGACAGCGCCCGCGCGACCGCCAGCATGGCCGCCAGCCCAGCCGCGGCGTCCGAGATGCCCGGCGCGTGATACTCGTTGGTGGGCACGATTGCGTCGCGGCGATACGGATTGGCCTCCCCCGGCCGCGCCACGCGGCAGGATTGGTCAGGCCCGAAGACCGTGTCCAGATGCGCGCTCAGGATCAGCGGCCGTCGCGGCTGACGCTCGCCGTGAGCGATCACGTTGCCCACCGCATCGCGCTGGACATCCAGTCCCAGCGACTCAAGCGCCGACGCCACCGCATCGGCCCGCTTCGACTCCTGTCCAGTCGGCGCAGCGATCTCGCACAGGCGAATCTGCTCCGCCAGAATCGCATCGGCCTCGGCCTCAAAGCGGTCGAACATCACACGTCCAGTCCCAGGGCCTCGAAGATCTGCTGGTAGTGCTCGAAGTTGGTTGGTTGGTAGAAGGGAATGGCGAGCTGGACGACGCCGTCGCGATCGGCGACGAAGGCCGCGCGCTGTGCTCGCTTGCTCACCCGATCGGCGACGCCAAACGCTTCAGCCGCGCTCAGGTCGGCGTCCGAGAGCAGGGGAAAGGGCAGCAGATGCTCCTCACGGAAGCGCGCGAGCTCAGCTTCGGAGTCCGTCGAGACGGCTACGACATTGGCGCCGAGCTGGGCGAGCATCTCGAAATCGTCGCGAAAGGCGCACAGCTGGGTCGTGCAGAGCGGCGTGTTGGCCTCGCTGAAGAACAGCACCAGCAGCGGCCCGTCCCCCAGCCGCAGGCGCAAATGCAGATTCGTATCCGGCAGCAGAGCGCCGATCTCAAGCCGAGGCTCAGGCATGGCCGCGCCAGCCCGACAACGGCGGTGTGTCGCCGCGCACGAACGCCATCACCGCCACTCGGCCGAGACCGGCAGGGTCTGCCAACGTTTCGGCGGCTCGACGAGCGGCGAGATAGCGCGACTTGTCCGCTCCCGCATCCGCCACCGCCGGCAGCACCGCCGCGCCCAGGTCATGCAGCCATTCCGCCTGCGACCGCGTCGGCAGCGCCGTCAGACCGGCCGCATCTGCCGCCTCGCGAACCTGGTTGATGTCCACGTGGCAGGTGATGTCCGTCTCGCCCGGCGATACATACGGATCATCGCCCGGCACGTGTTTGCGAAAGGTCATCAGCGTCCCGTCGCGGCGCCAGGAGGCGTACAGCCGCGCGCGTTCGTATCCGTAGTCGAACAACAGCAGCAGACCTCCATCGCACACCGCGCGCGCCAGCGCCTCAACGATCTCTGCCCGCACCGGAGACACCTCAGCGATCTGACGCTCGCTCGCTTCGACGCCCATCAGCGGATCGAGCAGCGATGCATCACTGACGTGCAACTCGCAGTCGCGGAAGCCTAGAGCGCGGGAGTAATCCACATAGATTTCCCGCCAAGCTCCAGCGCGGGCGACCAGTCGGTGCACGGGCAAGGCATCGAGCAGTTCGTTCGCGACGACCAGGTCGGCGGACGGTATCTCCGTGATGTCCGAATAGAACTGCAACAGTCTCGCGTCGTGCGCGTGCGAGAGCCGCGCCCGCGTCTGTTCGGCAGCGGACGGATCAGGTTCCACGAGCGCGTAGGAGAGCTCTGCCGCCAGGTCGGCCGCTGTCGCGTGGATGTGACGCAGGATCGACTCCGCCATTGCCCCGCTGCCTGGTCCAACTTCCACGACCGTCAGCGGCTCGCCGCTCCAGAGCTCCGAGATCACGTGCGCCACCGACGCGCCAAACAGCGGATGGACCTCAGGACTGGTCAGGAAATCGCCGTCCCTGCCGACCGTCGGCCTCCCTCGACGGTAATAGCCATGCTCGGGATCGTAGAGACACGCGTCCATCCACTCGGCGAACGTGATCGGACCGCTCTGAGCGATCCGCTCGGCCATGATCATCGCCAGCGGAGTGTCCAGCGCGGGCAGGGTGACCGCCGCAAGCGGGTCGAACGGGGCGGAGCCGCGCTGTGTCATGCCGCGAGTATACGAACGGCCACCTCCCGCAGGAGGCGGCCGTCGTGGATCGTACGCCGCTGGTTCGGTCGGTCAGCCGGTGATGCCTTGCACGGTGACACTGACGCAACGGTCGCGCGCTTCGTCCAGCTCCACGAGGAAAACGGACTGAAACTCGCCGATGTGCATCTGCCCGCTGAGCACGGGAACGGTCTCGGAGGTGCCCAGCAGCATGTGCTGGACGTGCGAGTGGCCGTTCTCGGGCTCGTTCTCGTGCATGTTGACCGTGCGGATGTCGAAGTCGTTGTGGCGGTAGTACTTGCCGGCCGGCGCGAACGACTTGAGCCGATCTCGCAGGTCGTCAAGCAGCAGCGGCTCGTGCTCCTGCAGGATGATCGCCGCCGTCGTGTGCTGCGAGAACACCGACACCTGGCCCGACACCACGCCCGAGCGTTGCACGACCCCACGGACGTCGTCCGTAATGTCGCGGAACCACGGCCCATCCACCGTCCGGTAGCGGAGCTCGTCGTGCACGTGGCAGTAGGCATGGGCGGAAGCGCCGTTGTTCGACACAGGCACGCTAACCGTGCGGAGCGTAGTTGCGTTGGCCATTCCCCTTGCGTTTCTCAGGCTGCGAGATGATTGAATGAGAAGAATGAGAACGGCTACGACGGTTGCAGCATTCCCGCCAACAGCCTGTTTCAATATAGCGGAGATGTCACACGCTGTTGACAAGATCAGCGGCGCCGTGACCGTCGGCTGCCTCGGGTCTCAGCCTGGCTCAGCGATCCTCGTCCGAATCCGCTCGATGAAGTCCGCCACCCGCGCCAAGTCCGGCGTCTTCCCAGCGTGCTCGTGATACTGCTGCAAATCGTCCAACGCCTCAATGTACTGCCCCGTCTGGTAGCACAACATGCCCCGATCGCGCCGCTCCTCCAACGACCACGGGGAGAGCGCCAACAGATAGTCGGTCGTTCGGATCGCCGTGTGATAGTCGCGCTGCCGCACGCTGATGCCCTTGAGATTCGTCAGAATCCGCTGCAGCATCTGGCGCTTCGTGACCGAGGCGAGAAAGGAGTCGGGATTGGGCCCAAGTCCCCGATTCGTCGCGCGCAGCCGCTCGGTCAACGCGGTCCGATCAATCTCGCGTCCGCCGTGGAACGGATCGAGGAACCGATCCTCCCCCGATCTCGCATCGTGGTACTTGACCAGAAAATGAAACGGCGTGCCGACGCCGTGCAACTCCAACCCGACCCGACGCGCCACTTCAATCATCACAACCGCGAGCGTGATCGGCATCCCGCGGCCGGATTCCAGCGCCGAGTGCAGGCAGCAGTTGCTCGGTTCGTAGTATGTCTCCGTATCGCCCCGAAACTGGTGTTGCTCGAACAGGACGGTGTTGATCCGGGCGGCGAGCGCCGCAGGATCACCGCGGACATCACCGACGTCTCCGACGTCGCCCGCGAGCTCATCGAGCTTGGCCAGCGCCTCTATCTGGTCGAGCCGCGGCTCGACGATCCGGCCGATCTGCAGGCAGCAGAGATCGAGGCGGACCGCCTGCTCGCTGCCGCGTGCCAGCATGCCAAACTGTCGTGCCCAATCCAACGCATCAGCGACATCACTCGCATCGCGACGGTCAGCCGCGTCGGTGTGCTCTACGTAACGTTTCGGATCATTCGGTTCCATGACGCGAGGCTAACAGGCAGGCGGCGCGCCAACGGGGATATAGTGATCTCGGATCGCACGGTTGAGTGCGGGGAACGTGTTGGCGAGATGACGGACGACGAGCCTGACTCCGGCAGCGATCTTGAGCCTCGGGGCGGCCCGACTCGCTCGGCCAAACCACAGGCCAAGAACACGGGCAAGAGCCCAGCTAAGAAATCGGCCAAGAAACAGCAGCTGACCCGCGCCGGTGTGCCCATCGACCGACGACAGCGGCTGCGCATTCCGCCCCACCACGTCACCAAGCAGACCCCCTACGACCGTGTCCACAACTGGGACGAGGTGTACTTCGGCTACACCGCCGGGCCGGCCATGTTCGAAGCGCAGCGCTGCATCCAGTGCCCGGCCGCGCCGTGCACCGCGGCCTGCCCCATCGACAACGACATCCCGGGCGCCCTCGCATTCCTCGAACTGGGACGCTTGCCCGAGGCCGCCGCCGTGTTCCGGCAGACTTCGGAAATGCCAGAACTGTGCGGTCGCCTCTGCCCGCAGGAATCGCTCTGCGAGGGTGTCTGCGTCGTTGGCAAGAATGCCAAGCCTGTCGCCATTGGCAAGCTCGAGGCCTTCCTCGGCGACTGGGATCGCGAGCAGCGCGGCGGATTCCCGATCCCGCAACCAGCCTTCGAGACCGGTCAACGCGTCGCGGTGATTGGCTCGGGGCCCGCTGGACTCTCCGCCGCCGAGCAGATGCGCGGCGCCGGACACCAGGTGACCGTTTTCGAGGCCTGGCCGCAAGCCGGCGGCGTCCTTCGCTACGGCATTCCCAACTTCAAGTCTGCCAAAGACATCGTCGACGAAAAGATTGCCGCGCTTGAAGCCAGCGGCGTCGAGTTTCGCACCGATTGCCGCATTCCGCTCGACGTGAGCTGGGACGACCTGGCCCGCTACGACGCCGTCTTCCTCGCCCACGGGGCCAGCCTGGGCAAGCGGCTGGGGCTCGACGGCGAGCGGCTCGCCCGCGTGTACAGCGCGACCGAGTTCCTCGTCCGCGCCAACCTGCCCGACGGCGCGCTGCCCGCCGCGCTCCGCTCCACGCCCGACATTGGCCGCAAGGTCGTGGTCGTCGGCGGCGGCGACACCTCGATGGACTGCGTCCGGTCGGCAATCCGCCTGGGGGCCGACGACGTGACCTTGCTCTACCGGCGCACCGAGAACGAAATGCAGGGCCGCGAAGAGGAACGCCGGCACGCGCGCGAGGAAGGCGTCAACTTCGAGTATCTCACCACGCCAGTCGGCCTCGTCGAGCGCAATGGTGCCGTCGTCGGTGTTGAATGCGTGCGGATGAGCCTGACTGAGCCCGACGACAGCGGCCGCCGCCGTCCCGAGCCGGTCCACGGTTCCGAGTTCATCATCGATTGTGACGCCTTCGTCGTCGCCGTCGGCTACGACGTGGCGAGTGACCTCTACGCCGGCTCCGGCATCGACGTCAACGACTGGGGCGAGGTGTTGGTCGACGACGACGGTCGCACGTCACGGCCGGGCACCTTCGCCGGTGGCGACAATGTACGCGGCGCGGACTTGGTCGTCACCGCCTTGCGCGGCGCACACGATGCCATGCCCGCGATGCTGCGCTACCTGGCAGAACTGGCCGCCGAGCGCGACATGCCGCTCGCCGCGAGCTAGCAGCGCCCTGCGAGTCCCTCGCCAACGCCCTGCGAGTCCCTCGCCTACTCCGCCGCTGAGCAGCCGGGCGCGCCGGGAATGTCCACTTCCGCCACGATCTCCTCGGCCGCGTTGCGGCACAGGACCACTTCCGCGTCGCGATCCTCGCGCGGGTTGGAAATCTGGTGAATCGCGCGCGGCGGCACGTACAGGAAATCGCCCGATTCGCACTCGTGGACATGCTCAAGCTGCTCGCCGTAGGCCATCACGACGGGGCCCTGCAAGATGTAGATGGCGGTTTCACAGTTCACATGCCAGTGCGGCGTCGAGTACATGCCGGGCGGGATCTTCTGCCGCGTCATGAACACCTCGCTCGAGCCTGAGAGATCGCCCGAGACGCCAAACTGGATATCCATCCCCGAGCGATGATTCGACCACTCGGCCTCCTGGCCGTTGGTCATCACGATCACCCCGTCCAGCGGTCCGTCCGCAGCATCCGTCATGCGTCGCTCCCCGAGTTCACACTACGCCCGGTGTCCTGTGCTGACTGACGATATCAGCTGGGCGGGCCGACGCTGTGAGCCCAGTCGTCGACCAGCCAGTGGCCGGCCAGTTGGATCAGCTCAAAGCGCATCCAGTCTGTCTCGTCGAACTGGAAGTAGACCCGCCCGCGGGCAGAGTTGATCACATCGCCGAACGCGACCGACTGCAGAATCTCACCGCCCAGATCGATCGTGGTCAGCTTGGCCAGGTCGCGGTCGATGTCGCTGGTGTCGTCCCAGCCCCAGGTGGTCAGCGCCTCCGGACCAGCCAACGCCAGCACCGTCGCGGTGTCCTCGTCGCGCAACGCCTGCAGGAAGGTCAAGGCCGCGCCGGCGAGATCGCTGGCCACTGCCTCGGTGACTGCGCTGGTCGGCAGACCAGCACGCACGTAGAGGCGGTATGAACCGATCAGCTGACGCACACCGTCCTTGTTCGCTGCCGGCCACACCTCGACGCGCCACGTGCCCGTGCTGCCGGCGGTGAAGTAGATCTCCGAGTCGAGCCCATGCCCACCGTCGTCGTCGATCTGGAGCAGATTGCCGTCTGGCTGGAAGACCTGCCCGTACACGTCGACGCCGGTGTCGCCGTCGATCAGCACAAAGACCTGCTCTCCCGCCTCGACCTCGAAGTCGAAGACATCGACATCATCAGGCAGATTGAGGCGGCCGTCGACGCTGTCGCCCACTCTGATCACTGCGTCGTCGTTGTCCGGTCCGACGTTCCAGACCTGCACCTGGATGACAAAGTCGCCGATGTTCGCCTCGGCATATGGCTGTACGCGGATGTACTGGAGACCGTCGGCGGCGACTTGGGCGATGATGAGCGAATCGCGATTGGTGTTGGACTGATCATCGTTGACAGCGATCTCGACGCCGTCTGGTCCCAAGAGGGTGGTGATGGGGTCCATGCCGCCTTTGCCGTCGACCTCGATCCGCAGCCAGGAACCAGCCGTGGCCTCGAAGCGGAACTGCTGCTCAGATTGCCCAGAGCTGATCGAGGAGGCGAACCGCTCGCCCTCGATCAGCGTGTCACGGTCGGGATCGTCAGCAGGATCGTCAGCGGGCTCGTCCTGCGCTTCAGCCGGCGCTTCTTGCTGCTCGGCGGCCTCTTGCGGCGCAGCGGGCTCCTCCGTGTCGCCCTCTTGCGAAGTCTGCGACTCAGCGGCCGACTGTTGCGCCTCTTGCGACGCATCGATCGCCTGAGTTTGCGCTTGCTGGGCCGCGTCCTGAGCCTGCTCGCTCGTTTCGGCCTGCTCCGCGCCGTCGTCCGAGCAGGCCGCGCCGAGCAGCGCGGCCGACAGCAGAACCCCCGCGCCGAGCTTGAGCGCCGCTCGCGAACCGCGATGGATGAATGGCAACATGATTCGTCCTGCACCCTGCCGTCTTGAAGCCACTATACGAGGCTCTGGCGAACCTGCGGCCCTCGATACCGATTGAACGGCGATTGGAGGCGTGCATATACTGGTAGGCGACTGCGATCAGCGCAGAGGAGTTGACCGTGGCCTACGAGATCGTTGAAACCTGTATCGGCTGCACCGCCTGCACCAACCGCTGCCCGACCAACGCCATCTGGGGCGAGCGCAACACCATCCACTACATCGATCCGGCGCTCTGCATCGACTGTGGCGCCTGTGGCGCGGTGTGCCCGGTCGAGTGCATTCTCGACGACGACGGCGACATCTGCCGCAAGTTCGCGAAGAAGGAATGGCCCAAGGCAGAGGTCGACCCCGACAAGTGCATCGGCTCCGGCTGCGAGCTCTGCATCAACGTCTGCCCCTTCGAGGCGCTGGAGCTCGACTACACCGACTCCGCCAGCGACTTCTTCGGCCAGGCGGTCGTGATCGAAAAGAACTGCACCGGCTGCCGACTCTGCGAGCAGAGCTGCGGCTGGGACGCCGTCCACATTTTCCCGCACCGAGACATGCTCAAGAAGCTCCACTACCCGGGCGACAAGCCCACCCCAGGGCAGGAAAAGTTCGTCCGCAATCGGTAGCTGGTCTCCAGCGGGACCGCCTCGGCCCCGCTGGTCATTGACGCACCATGACGCCCAGTTAGCGATGAGCCGCCTCGAGCGCTGAGCGATCCAGCGCCGCCTCGAGGTCGATGTCCTGTTCGAGCGCGCCGTACTCCAGCAACACATCCGTCAACGCGCGGAACTGCTGCATCGTGAACCAGCCGACACCGTTCGCCCGCGTCAGGTCGCTGACCGCGTTGCTCAGCTCCGTATCGAGGATGAAGCGCTCATGCACCAGGTCCGGGGCCGGATCTTCCGGCAGGAACTTCACGGTCGACTCAATCGCCGCGGCAGGATCGTCCATCGCAAACTCAAACGCCCGCGCGGTGGCTCGCAGGAAACGCTCCAGCTTCTCGCGGTTCGTCTCGTCCTCCAGGAACTCCTCAGTGACCAGATACACCACGCCCAGCGTTGGCACGCCGTAATCGGCCGCCTCGAACACGGTGATGTCCTGGTTCAGGTTGCGCGACAACGTGTCCGGCTCGTTGGAGAGGAAGACGGGGTAGACATCGACCTGCTGCTCGACGAGGACGACGGGATTGAAGCCGACGTCGATCATGTTCATGTCGTCGGTGGTCAGGTTGTGCGCGGCGAGCATCGCGTGGAACTCAGACTGCACAATGCCCTTGAAGCCCACGTTGCGCCCGGCAAAGTCGGCAGGCGACGAAATGCCCGACTCGTCGAGCACGGCGTAGCCGAAGTCTC
This sequence comes from Dehalococcoidia bacterium, assembly GCA_022822375.1. Taxonomy (GTDB): domain Bacteria; phylum Chloroflexota; class Dehalococcoidia; order Bin125; family Bin125; genus Bin125. The sequence goes on along the minus strand of JAJEBU010000101.1, from coordinate 21,603 downwards.
CGCGCTGGCCAAAGAGCATGACGGCTACGTACGGCGCACCTGAGTTGGCCCGCGTCTGCAGCATTTCGGAGGCTGGCAGCGTGGTGATGTCAATCTCGCCGGCCAGAATCAGGCTCTTGTGGCTGCCGGTGAAGCCGGCGTGCTGAATGTCGACCTCCAGGCCCTCGTCGGCGAAGAAGCCGCGATCTTCTGCGACGTACACCGCGACGAAGGGCAGGTTGGCCTGCGGGACGAATCCCGCGCTGTAGCGCATCGTCAGGACGTCGTCGGCGTCATCGCCGCCGCAGGCTGCGGCCAACAGCGCGGCGGTCGCCGCAATCAAGATCGCAAACAGGACGAGCGGACGGGTCAATCGGGACACAGCGAACATGGGAATCTGGCTCCTTGGGCTGGACGGGGCCGGAACACTCTATGGCCGGGCCGGCAAGCCGGAGCCGCTTCCACGGGGTTGCCGAGGCGATAGCGACCGCCACTAGCGTATGCACGCCGCCACAAACGGGCAACTGGCGCCAACGGTTGCAGTGCTACGCGTCCGAGTCGAGCGGACGCGGCTCAGACAGCACCGCCGATTTGTACCACCAGCCGTCGACCGCATCGCGCCGAAACTCCGCGATCAGGCGATGCTCGCAGCGCACCTTCAGGTCAGTGCCCAGGTCCACGTCATCGCCCTCGAGCTCGAGCACCAGTCCATCGTTGGAGAACTTGATCACGACTGAATCGATTTCGGGCGGAGGCTGCTGCTGCGGCAGGCGGTGATCGTGTTCGCTGCCGCGCTGCTGATCGGAAGCGTCGGAGCCGGAATCAGAGGCGGGCGTGGTCATGGTTGCTCCTGTGTCTGCTCTCTAACTTATGCGCCGGCGCTCGGTTGGTCGAGACGCCACGAAAACACCCGCTCGGCCGCTACCACCGCGGTCGACAGCGTGACCCCGATCAACGTCAGCATCAGCACCGCCGCAAACACGCGGTCGAGCCGCAGATTGTTCTGCTCGATCCAGATCAACGCGCCCAGACCGCCCTGTCCCGAGAGAAAGAACTCGGCCACCACCGCGCCAATCAGCGACAGCGTGACCGAGATCTTCAGCGAGGCAAACAGGTACGGCACCGCCGCGGGCAGACGCAGATGGCGAAAGATCTCCCACGTCGACGCATTGACCGATCGGAAGAAGTCGTGCATTCGTGCGTCCACGTCGCGGAAGCCGGCGATGGCGTTGATCAGCACCGGGAAGTAGGTGATCAGCGCCGCAATCGCGATCTTCGGCTCGATGCTGTGTCCCAGCCAGATGATGAACAGCGGAATCAGCGCCACGACCGGTGTGACCTTGATCATGATCGCAATCGGCAGCACCGCGCGCTCCAACAGCTGCGAGTGCGCGACGCCGGCCGCGAGCAGTGTCGCCGCGGCGGTCCCCACGGCTAGCCCCGCGAGCGAGACTGCCATCGTCAACAGACCCTCCGAGAAGTACAGCCCAAAGTCGCTGACAAAGACATCCAGCACCGACGACGGTCTCGGCATCACCCAGACCGATACGCCGCCGGCGCGGACCCAGATCTCGACCGCGACGGCGAGGATGATCAGCGCCACGAGCGGCGGCGCCACCCAGCCAGCCAGCGGACGCCAACTCGGCAGCGGCAGCGGCGCCAGCCGTTCGCGCTGACGCTCCCCGGTCCGCGAGAACGGCGCATCCACAGAGTCCAACCGGCGGACAGGGTTCGAGAACATGCCTCAGCTCGACATCAGGCCGCGTCCAGGGGAACGGCCGGTGTGGTCGGCGCCCGCAGCGCCGCGCGCACAATCGCGCAATTGTTGATAAAGCGGTCTGAATGTTCGTGCTCGGGACGGCGCGGCTGCGGCGTCGTGATCGGCACATCGGCGATGATCCGACCAGGACGCGGCGACATGACCAGCACTCGATCGGAGATGGCCACCGCCTCTGCAACCGAGTGCGTGACGAAGATCGCCGAGCGCGGCGGTTCCTGCGCGTTATGCGAGACCCCCCACAGGCGAAGCAGCTCGTAACGCATCTGCTCCCGCGTGATCTCGTCCAATGCCGCAAACGGCTCGTCCAGCAACAGCAACGGCGGATCGATCGCCAGCGCCCGCGCGAGCGCCACCCGCTGCTGCATCCCGCCCGACAGCTCCGCCGGCCGATAGCGCCCGAAGCCCGTGAGGCCCACGACCTCGATCAGCTCCTCGATATTCATGCCCGTATCGGTCTCGCGCGGGTTCAGCTCCAGGCCCAGACGGATGTTGTCCTCGACGCTGCGCCAGGCCAGCAACGCCGGCTCCTGAAAGACGAGCCCCAGACGCTTGCGCTGCTGTGCGACGCGCGGCGAGTCGCCAAACACCTGCGCCGTGCCGATCGATGGCGCGATCAGCCCTGCGATCATCCGCATCAAGGTCGTCTTGCCGCAGCCGGACGGTCCGACCAGCGCCACAAACTCGCCAGCCCGAATCTTCAACGTGGTCGGCGCGACCGCTTCCAGAATGCCGTCCTTCGACTCATAGGTCAGGCCCGCGCCCTCGAGCTGGACGGCCGGCGCCGCCTCAGGCTCAATCGGATGCCTGATCACGGGCGGTGTGCTGGCGGCCAAGCTCGTCATGTCGCGGATCGGAAATTTCGCTCGGTGGCGCTAGCCTGATGATGTGCGGGTCTCGCACGATTCAGTGTACGCGCAGAATGGGAGTGGGCATGGCGACGATTGGCTTCATCGGCGGAACCGGACCAGAAGGACTTGGGTTGGCCATGCGGCTCGCATTCGCGGGCGAACGAATCCTGATCGGATCGCGGCGGATCGAGCGCGCTGAAGAAGCCGCCCAAACCGTCCGCGATGCCGTCGAACAAGCCGGCGCCAGCGCCGACGCCGGCGGCGGCGTCAACCGCGACGTCGTCGAGCAATCCGACGTCGTCATCATCGTCGTCCCGTTCGAGGGCCACGAAGCGACACTCAACGATCTGCGCGACGCGATCGGCTCCAAGCTGGTCATCGACGCGGCTGTGCCGCTGACCATGGAACACCGCGTGCCCGGCATCGCCGACGTGCCCGAAGGATCGGCAACCGAGCAGGCACAGGCGCTGCTGCCCGACGCCAAGGTCGTCGGCGCGTTCCACAATCTCTCAGCGCGCAAGCTGCAGAAGCTCTCCGATCCGATGGAAGGCGATGTGCTGATCACCGCCGATGACGACGAGGCCAAGCACGCCGTGGTCGATCTCGTCGGCAAGATGCCCGACCTACGGCCGATCGACGCCGGACCGCTCTCGATGTCCAAGTTCGTCGAAGACCTGACCGCCCTGATCATCGGCATGAACATGCGCTACAAGACGCAGGCCGCCGTTCGAATGGTGGGAGTCGACTGATGGCCGCTCCCTCCGAGTACCGAGTCTTCGCCGTCGGCGGCATCCCCGAGGTGGCGGATGGCGATGACCTGGCGGAGCTGATCGATGTCGCGCTGCGCGCGCAAGAGACGCCGCTCGAGCCAGGCGACGTACTGGTCGTCACGCAGAAGATCATCTCCAAGGCGGAAGGTCGGGTGATCACGCTCGACGATGTGACCGCTGGCCAGTTTGCGACGGTGTGGGCAGATGAGTGGGAGCGGGATCCGCGCGCGGTCGAGCTGGTGCTGCAAGAGTCGAAACGGATCGTGCGGATGACGCGCGGGCTGATCCTCTCGGAGACCCGCGAGGGCTGGGTCTGCGCCAACGCGGGCGTCGATCAGTCCAACGTGGGCGGCGGCGACGCGGTCACGTTGTTGCCGGTCGACTCATCTGCGTCGGCGCGGCGGATTCGCGAAGGTCTGGTGGCGCGCGGCCAAGTCGATGTGCCGGTGATCGTGAGCGACACCTTCGGGCGTCCCTGGCGCAACGGTCTGATGAATGTGGCGATCGGCGTGAGCGGGATGAACCCGATTCGCTCCTACGTGGGCGAGGTGGACGCCGAAGGCTACGACCTGCGCGTGACCGAGATGGCGATCGTCGATGAGCTCGCCTCAGCCGCCGAGCCAGTGATGAACAAGCTCGACGCAGTGCCGGTCGCCGTCGTGCGGGGACTCAACATTCCCGTCGAGGAACACGACCATTCAGCATTGGTGCGTCCGGCCGAGATGGACCTGTTCCGCTAGGAGGCCGATGTGGCCGGAGCCACGTTTCAGATTGAGGCCGAGTTCGACTGCTCGCTCCAACGGTTGTGGGACTTTGTGTCCTACGTGCCGAACCAGGACCATTGGGTGTTTGGCATGTCCGAGTCGGAGGTGGTCGGCGGCGGAGAGATTGTGGTTGGCTCAGAGATCGTGGGCACCTCCACGGAACGTGGACAATCACTGCGCGTGACGATGATCGTCAAGGAGTTTGCGCCACGGTCGAGAGTGTCGTGGGAGAACACGGATGGCCACACGCCGTTTGTGACAGTGATCGATTGCGCTGGCGATGAAACCAGCTCTCAAATGAGCTACGAGGTCACGCTCTTTCCGACCGCTCGTCTGATGAAGCTGATGATGGGTCCGCTGCGCCCGATCGGTAGCCTGGTGGCGAATCGGATGCTGCGGCAGGAGATCGCGCATCTCCGAGCGGCGCTGAAGGACGCGCTGTGATGGTCAGTCTCAGCACCTCCGCCGAGATCACCATTGATCGCGACGTCGCCGACGTCTGGGCCTACGTCTCGGACGTGCGCAACCAGGACCACTGGGTCGACGGCATGTCAGGCTCCGAAGTCGTCGGAGACGGTCCGATCGGCCGCGGGACCGTGATTCGCGGAACCTACGAGTTCGAGGGCCGATCGTCGCCGATCACGTTCAGCATCACAGAGTTCCACGACGGTCGACGGTTGGGCATCGAGTCATCCGATGGGCCGTTCGCGATGACTGGCTTGTTGACGCTGCAGCGCTCAGGATCAACGACGACCGTGACCAATGCCATGACCGCCGGCAGCGACCACATCTTGACCACCGTCATGTTCACCCTGCTCCGCCCGCTATCGAAGATGATGTTCCGTCGCCAGCTGCGCAAAGAGCTGGGCCAGCTCAAGACGATCCTGGAGTCGGACTGAGCAGGTCGTCTGCGCCCTACTGACGCAGATCGGTGAAAGCGATCTGGAAGTCGTCGAACAGCGCTTCACTCTCCTGCGAGGCGTCCAGCGTTCGCTCGTGAGCTGCTAGAAACGCATCGCGGTCGTTCTCCCGCAATGCGGAAAACTGAGCGTTGAAGCCGCTGTGCAGCTGGGCGACCGCCGTCAGGTATCGTCCGTGCCAATCTTCGGCTTGCTCTGGCGGGTCGAGCACAAACAGGCCGTCGCGCAGACGTTCTGACTCCAACAGGACGAGACGCAGGTTCTCGCGGTGCACGCGACAGTCGAGCGCCTCGGCCACGCAGCGCTCCGCAGTTTCCGCGTCGAGCGTCGACTGGATGTCCTCGGTCGCGCGCGCGACGAGGTTGCAGAGCTGGTCGTAGTAGCTGCCGACGGGGTAGGTGCAGGCATCGCTCAACGATGGTGGCGGCGGAGGCGGATCGCCCTCGAAGATGTCGAGTTCGCGCAGCAGAAACAGCGCCGCGATGAACCCAATCACGCCGCCGATGATCGGAAACAGCAGCGATCCCCGCTGCCGCTGCGTCGATCCAGATCGCCCGCCGCTAGAGGACATCGTCGAGAAACTCGCGCAGCGCTGCCGCGACCGCCTGCGGTTGGTCGCCGGCGACCGAGTGGCCCGCTTCAGGAATCGTGATGAGGCGCACCACATCGACCTGGGCGGCGAACTCCTGCGCCTGCTCCAACTGCAGCACGGGACTCTTCGCGCCGTGCAGCAGCAGCGTCGGGACCGTCAGCGCCCGCGCCGTCTCCCAAATGCCGCTGCGCGCGTCGCCGACACCTCGGAAGTCAGCGTCGCGGAAGCGCTCGTCAAACATCTTGGCCATCTTGCCCTCCGCCGTCTCGCGCAGGGACACCTCAAGGCGCTTGCGGATGTTCTCCTTGGAGCGGAAGGGATAGTACTGGTGCGTCATGTCCACCCAGGCCTCGAGCGAGTCCATCTCGTACGGACCCTGAACGAACTGGCGCACCTGCTGCACGCCGTCGACGCTGACGCCCGGCCCGACGTCGATCAACACCAGCGCGCGCAGCATCTCGGGGTGCGCCGCCGCAAAGGTCATCGCGTTCATGCCGCCCATCGAGTGACCCAACACGACCGGACGCTCGAGACCGGCAGACTCGATGAAGCCACGAACATCGTCGGCCATGTGATCGCGCGAGTAGTCCGCGAGCTCGGCGGCACGATCCGAATGGCCATGCCCACGCTGGTCGAGCGCGTACCAGCGCAGCCGATCCGAGAGCGCGGGCGCCACCTCGTCGAACGAGTGACAGTTGAGCGCGAAGCCGTGCAGTGCGACGGCGCTGACCGCCGCGTCGCCGCCATGGTCCAGGTAGTGCAGGCTGAGTCCATTGACCTCGGCTCGGTGTTGAGTGCTCATGCTGTGGTCCAACTCCTCCTCGCTCGCTGACGCTACCGATAGACTAAGCGCGCCATGAGCCAACAGGGGCACGCGCTGCGCTACGACGTCAACGAGCGCCCTCCCCTGCTGATCGGCGCTGGGCTCGGACTGCAGAACGCCCTGTTCGTCATCTCCGGCGCGATCTTGCTGCCGATTCTGTTGCGGGCGGCCGACGTGATCACCGCCGGCGAGGCGGCGTTCCTGATCTCAGCCTCATTGCTCACGGCCGGACTGTCGACCGCCGTGCAGGCGATCCGCATCGGCGCTGTCGGCTCCGGCTTCATGCTGTTCATGGGCACATCGGGCGCATTCTTCGCGGCCACCTTCGACGCGATCGAACTCGCGGGTATCGGATTCGTCGCCGCGCTGGCCCTGATAGCTGCGCCGACAGAGATGCTGATCGCCCGCTTCTTTCGCTTCTTTCGCAACGTCTTCACACCCACGGTCGGCGGTGTCGTGGTCATGTGCGTGGCGGTCACGATCGTCCCGCTCACGATTCAGCAGTGGAACGGCGCTGGAACCGAGCGGGCTGGATCGCTGGCGTACCTCCTGATCGGCGGCGTCTCCGTTCTTGTCATGGTCACGATGATGGTCGTCGCGCCCGCCCGCTACCGACTCTGGTCGCCGATCGCGGGCTTGGCCGCCGGTTGCATCGTCGCCGCGATCAGCGGCGACTGGTCCTTCAGCCAATCCGGGGACGCGGCCATCGTCGGCTTCCCGATCAGCGAATGGGAGGCGCCCACATTCCCCGTCTCAGGCGAGGCGTTCGCCGTGCTCGGCGCGTTCGTGATCGCCACCCTGGCCGGCACGTTCGAGACCGTCGGCGACGCGATCGCCATCCAGAAGGTCTCCCTGCGCGACTTCCGGCGGATCGATTACGACGCCGTGCGTGGCGCGTTGAACGCCGATGGCGTCGGTAACGCGCTCGCCGGCTTGTTCTGCAGCACGCCCAACACGACCTACTCCTCCCCGATCGGCATGGTGCCCGTTGTCGGCGTCGGATCGCGTTGGGTCGGACTCTGGGGCGCCGGTCTCATGGTCGTGATGGCCTTCTTCCCGATCCTCAGCGCCTTCGTGCTCGATCTACCTGGACCTGCGGTTGGCGGCGTCTCGTTCGTCGCCATGCTGCTGCTCTTCGTCGTCGGCATGCAGACCGTCGTCGACGCAGGACTCAACACCAGAGCGGCGCTGATCGTCTCGCTCGGATTCTGGGGCGGATTCAGCGGTGAGTTCGCCGACGAGTTGGCCCTGCCGTTCCTCGAGCACATCCCCGACGCGCTCACGCCGATCACCGGCAACGCCATCGCGCTCGGCTCGGTCATCGCCGTCCTGGTGTCCGCGATCTTCGCCATGCTGCCGCGCCGACGCTACCGCTGGCGCGGCGAGGCGTCGATGGCATCGCTGGAGCAGGTGCTCGCCTTCGGCGGCGATGTCTCCAACGGCTTCAACCTGGAGCCCGGCCCGTCCAACCGCTTGGTGTTATGCCTCGAAGAACTGTTCACCCACATCGTCGAGAACGGCGATGCGGATCGCACCGTTCGGATCGAAGCCACCGCCAACGAAGACGAGATCGAGATCGTCGTCACCGACCGATCAGACGTACGCGATGTTGAAGAGTCGATCCTGCCGCCCGACCTCTTGCAGGCCGACGATGAAGAGTTGCAGGACCTCGGCCTCGTCCTCCTGACCCGGCTAGCGTCAAGCGTGAGTCACACCTCCATTTCCGGCTGGCAATATGTCTCCTTCGTCATCACCCGACAACCGAGCGACGTCCGACTCGTCCAGGGGCTCTGAGGACTGGTTGGCCCTCTCCGACGACGCCCTGCTGGCTCAGTGCCGTGTCGAGCGCTTCCGCGTCTCCGGTCCCGGCGGACAGCATCGCAACAAGACCGACTCCGCCGTGCGTCTCACACATCAACCGTCAGGCGTCGTCGGCTACGCAGCGGAGCGGCGATCGCAGCACCAGAACAGACTCAAGGCCCTACAGCGTCTGCGTCGCAGCCTGGCCCTGGAACAGCGGGCGCCTGTCTCGCTCGAGGCGTATCACCCGCCGCCGGCCCTGCAACGAATCTTGCCCCGCTCGATCCGCGCGGACGTCCCCGCCAAGCAGCGCATCGGCCCCCGACACCGCGACTTCTGGAACGGCGCTGCGCTGCTCCTGGACCTCTTCGCCGCGTCGGGCGGCTCCAGCGCCGACACCGCCGCGCGGATCGGCTGTTCGGGCAATCAACTGGTCAAGCTGCTGGCCTCGGAGTCCCAGCTCTGGGCGGCGGCCAATGAGATTCGGGAACGACGCGGGCTCAGTCCGCTGCGTCAATGATCGCTTCCGCCTCGATCTCCACCAGCATCTCCGGATCGACCAGCGCCGACACTTCCACCAGCGTCGAGGTCGGCGGCGAGTCCCCAAACGCGCGCTGCAGCGGTTCGGCGACGCTGTCGAACTGGTGGATATCGGTGACGTAGATGCGGATGCGAACGACATCTGCCATGCCGCCGCCCAGATCGTCGAGCGCGCGCTCGATGATGCTCAGGCATCGCTCCGTCTGCGGGCCCATCCCGCCCGGCGTGACGCTGCCGTCCGGCTCCGACGCCGCCGTGCCGCTGACGTGAATCACATCACCGACCCGCATGGCGCGGCAATACGCGAATCGACGCTCGAACTCGGGGTTGGAGTGGATGCGCTGACGCTCAGGCATGGGAATGCTCCTGCTCCAGGACCGCCGCGGCCGCTGCGTGTCCGCTGCGCACCGCCGACTCCATCGTGGCCGGCCAACCGGTCGCTGTCCAGGCCCCCGCCAGGAACAGGTTGGCAATCGACGTGCGAGCCCGCAGTCGGTGCGACGCCATGCCCGGCTTGGGGCGGAAGGTGGCTTCAGACTCCTTGATCACCCGCGAGGCCAGCAGCGCGGCGTCCTGCGTTCGGCGAAGCGCGCGTCGGACGGCGCGCTCAACCCGCGCTGCGATCTCCGGCTGCGGCAGAGCCGCCAGCTCGTGGGCGCCGCTCAGCGAGACGGAGATCCAGTGCTCGTCGCTCCAGCCGTGCAGTTTTGATCGGTTGAAGATGAACTGAGCATCGTCGTCCAGCACGGCCACGAAGTCCCGCTGCATCACGGGTCGATCCCAGCGCATGTGCACATTGACGATCGGACTCACCTCAAACTGCCCCAGCCGCCAGAACGGCTCGCGTCGACGCCAGCCCGCGGGAATCAATGTCATCGCCTGCTTCGGCGGCAGCGCCACGACCACGCCGCTGACCTCAAGCTCCTGATCGCGCCCGAAACGGAGCGCGGTCACCGACTTGCCCTCAACCGTGAGCGCCGACGCAGCGGCGTTGAGGTGAACCTCGCCGCCGCGTTCGCGCAGACGCGCCAGCGCGGTCTCCGCGACCTCGCCCAGGCCGCGAACGAAGTTGCCAATGTCCGCCGCCGCCGATTCTCGGCTGAACCCCTCCTGAAAGACCTGAATCGCCTGCGCCGCCGACACGTCGGCCGAGCGGTCGTTGCAGGTGGGCAGGACGATCAGGTCCCAGAACCGCTCGATGACCCGCGGCGTCTGCTGGTGCGCGAGCAGAAAGTCGGCGAACGATTGCCGGTCGAGCGCGCGGCGGTCCGACTCGCTCATGCGGCGAATCGGCTCCAGCGCCAGTGCGAGCCTCGCCTTCTCCACTGTGCTCAGGTGGTCGTACATCGTCAGCGACGGCGCCAGATGCAGCGGCGCCGGCAACAGACGCGGGCCAAGGCGGCCCAACCAACCCACTTCCGCGCGCGCGAGCACGCTCACCTGCCGACCCGCCGATTCTGGATCGATCACTGCGACTGACAGGGCGTCCTGGTAGCGCACGATGTCGGCGCAGCCGAGTCGTTCCAGCAATGCCTGGAACGCCGTGCAGCAACGCATCGTGATGTGCTGGCCATTGTCCAGCTGAATGTGATGGTTGGGATCGTCGAAGGAGTAGGCCTTGCCGCCGACGAAGGGTCGGCGCTCGATGAGGGCCACGCGGCTGCCCGCTTCGGCGAGGTCAAGCGCGGCCGTGAGCCCGGCCAAGCCGCCTCCGATGACTGCGATCGGGGCCGCGCCGCTCGTCACCGCTGGTCAGCCGACTCGCGTGAGATTCGGCAGCGCGCCGAGCAGCCACAGCTCCAGCAGGCGCAGCACGCGACCCGAGCGCGACGGCGACACGCGCTGGCTCAGCACGTCGTAGTCGCGTGCGACGATCTCGTCCAGAATCATCCGATACACGCCTTGCAGCCCATTGCAACAGGCCCGGCTGCGCGGTCCGTCGAGCAGCGGAATCAGATCGCTGCCCTCCCGGTACAGCGCGTACGCCCGCTGCGCGTAGTCGGCCATCAACGCCCGAAACGGAGCATCGTACACGCCGCCGAGGATGTTCCCCTCCGACACACCGTGCCGCGCCAGATCATCCTGGGCGATGTAGATCCGCCCACGCTCCGCGTCTTCCTTCACATCGCGCATGATGTTCGTGATCTGCAGCGCCTTGCCCATCGCCACAGCCGTCCGAGTGGCGGCTGCTGAGCGCGTGCGGTCGTAGCCGAAGATGCAGATGCAGACCAGGCCAATCACGGATGCCGCACGGTAGCAGTATTGCTCCAGATCGTCCCAGGTCTGATAGCGCGTTGTGGTCAGGTCCTGTTCCATCCCGCGCACGAGCTCCTCGAAGTGTTCACGCGGAATGTCGAAGCTGCGAACGGCATCGGCCAAGCCGCGGGCGAGCCAGACGGGCTCTGCCCCCTCGCCGCCCGACTCGTAAGACGCGCGCAGCAGACCATGAGCAGTGCTCAGCGCTGCCGACCGTTCGTCCTGCGTTCCGGCGTCGTCAACGGCGTCGTCGACCGTTCCCGCAAAGGCGTACGCGGCGTAGATCGCGAGCCGCTTGCGCTGCGGCAGCGCTGAAAACGCCACATAGAAGTTCGTCGCCCGCTCGCGCGTGAACGCCTGGCAGCGGCGATACGCCTCGGCGATCTCAGGGTCCATGGTGCTGCGCAGGAACGACATGGCGATCAGAGTAGTTTGAGTTGCACGAAGGCGCGCAACGCCAGCCAGGCGCGCGTCTGCTTGCTGACCCGCGGCCGCCGCGTCAGCGTGTCGTAGTCCTGCTGCTCGATCGCCCGCAGCACCGCGCGCCCGCCGTCCGTGAACAGCCGCAGATCGATTGCTAACTCATCCGGCACCTCGTCCAGCAGTCGCTCTCCCTTGCGGAAGTAGGCCTCAGCGCGGTCAACCTGGAAGCGCATCATCTCGCGGAAGGCGGCGGGGCAACGACGATCCTCGATGCCTTGACCGATGTCGTCCTCGCTGAGGTCAAAATCGCGCAGATCCTCCAGCGGCAGATAGAGCCGCCCGGCGTCCAGCCAATCGCGGCGCACATCCTGCCAATGATTCGACAGCTGCAACGCCGTGCAGGTCGCGTTGGACAGATCGATCCGATAGCGCCCCTCGTCAGTGCTCGTGTCGACGTCCCACAGCGCCAGCACCATTTCGCCGACTGGATTGGCCGACAGATCGCAATAGGCCAACACGTCCTGGAACGTGTCATAGCGCGATTGCCGTTGGTCCAGCCGGTTCGCCTCAATCAGCCGCCGAAAGGGGTCGACATGCAACGGTTTGGACCGTGCGACGTGCTGTAACGCGACGTTGATCGGGTGCTGCGGAGGTGTCTCGTCGAAGGCGCACTCGAGATCGGCCTGCCACGCGTCGAGCCGCGCCAAGCGCTCGGCTGGGTCCGCGCCCGCATCGTCGCCGATGTTGTCAGTGAATCGGCAGAAGGCGTAGACCGCGAACATCGGTGCCCGCAGCTCGCGCGGCAGGAACCAGCTGACGACCGTGAAGTTCTCGCCGTGCTTGCGCGAGTAGCGCTCGCACCAGCTCAGCGCCTCGTCTGGCCCGCCATCGAAGGCAGCATCGCTCGACTCTGTGCCGGCGTCCGGGCCGCGGATCATCAGCGCGCTGTTCTTCGCTCGCGCGGATCTGACTAGTCGTCCGCCAGATCAGATGGGTCGAGGATCCGGAATCCCACGCCCAGCTTGACCTGGAACCAGCCGATCTCGCCATCCTGGATCGGCCCGCGAATCTCGCGCACTTCGAACCAATCGAGGTTCTTCAGCGTCTCCGACGCGCGCGAGACCGCGTTGCGGATCGCCTGATCCACCCCGTCCGGCGAGGAACCGACCAGCTCGACGATCTTGTAGGTGTGGTCGCGGTGTTCTGACATATCGCTCTCCTCACATCGCTGTTTATCGGTGGCGTGGCTCAGCGTCCACGGTTCACGAGCCGCGCGACGCTAACCCGCGCCCAGTTCGAGGTCCATCATCTCGTAGCACGACCAGCACAGCTGCTTGCCCTGCATCGGGATCAGAGTCAGGACATACTGTCCGCACTCCGCGCAGATCAGGCGCTGCGCCGTGTCGAAGCGCATCACAATCAGATCATGCAGCTCGCCGTCGGCCGATGCGACGTGGCGGGTCAGCACCGCGTCCTCAACAAAGCCCAACTGCTCGAAGATCTTGCGCGCGCCGAGCTGGTTGGGCGTCATTTGCGCAATGATCTTGGCCACATCGTCGGACAGCGCCGCTTCGAACGCCAGGCCCAGGAGCACGTGCCCCAATCCCAGCCGTCGCACATCCTTGTCAACCATGACGCGAATCTCGGCCACATGCCGCGTCCAGCGCAGACGCCCGCGCTCGATCGACGAGTAACCGATGATCTTGCCGTTCTCCTCCGCGATCACCGTGCGGATTCGCCCGGCCTCCGTGTCGTGCAGCCAATCGCCGACATCGGCGACGCTGGTGATATCTCGCTCCTCGTAGAGCAAATCTTCGCTCGGCTGGCGGCTGCCGAACTCGATCAGCTTGTTGCCATCTGACTCATCCAGGCGGCGCAATTCGATCGAACGTCCGTCGCGGTTGAGTGTGAGCGGGAGCTGCTGCATCTCAATGTCGGTCTGTTGCGGCGTCGTCACCACGACTCCCCCTCTCCTCTGGTCGGTTCGTAGGACTGATCTGACATGGTAGCCGTTGTGAATCGAGGATCGCCGGATCGCGCCGACAGAGCGGTCAGCGCGGCGCCAGCGCCTTCGCGTAGCGTCCCAACGCCATCAGCGGAAAGTAGTGCCGATACAGGTGATAGTTGATCATGAAGTCGCGCGGGAAGCCCGTTCCCGTGAACTCCGTCTCGTCCCACGTGCCATCCTCGCGCTGCCGATCGATCAGGTAGCGAATGCCGCGTCCGACCGACTCGTGCGCCGCTTCCCCGGCGGCGATCAGCGCCATCAGCGCCCAGGCCGTCTGGGACGGCGTACTCGGCCCCAGACCGCGCAGCGACGGATCGTGATAGGTGTTGCAGGACTCGCCCCAGCCGCCGTCGGGGAGCTGGTGCCGGAACAACCACTCGACTGCTCGCCGGACCGGCGGGGCCGACATCGGCTCGCCCAACGCCTCGATTGCCGGCAGCGCCGCGCCCAACCCATAGAGATAGTTCACCCCCCAGCGGCCCCACCAGGAACCATCAGGCTCCTGCAGCGCATAGAGGAAGCGCAACCCGCGGCTGGCCGGCGGATACTCGCCGCGGTAGCCCAGCTGACCGATGTACTCCAGAGCGTGCGCGGTCACGTCGGCCGTCGGTGGATCGAGCAGCTCTCCGAAGTCTGCGAAGGGAATGTCCGCCAGAAACGTCTTGTCGTTGTCGATGTCGAACGCGCCCCAGCCGCCGTTCGACGACTGCATCGAGAGCATCCAGTGCAGCCCCCGCTCCAATGCCAGCTGCCGCTCCGACTCCAGGCCGTCCATCGGAATGCGTTCGAGCGCCATCAAGACCACGGCTGTGTCGTCGACGTCCGGGTAGACATCGTTGTCAAACTCGAACGCCCAGCCGCCCGGCGGCGTCTGCGGATTCTTGACCTGCCAGTCGCCGCCAGCGAGCACCTGCTCGTTCAACATCCAGCGGGCCGCTGACTGCAACGCGGGATGCTGCGGATCGAGGCCGGCATCCAGCAACCCGACAGACGCCAGGCACGTATCCCAGACGGGCGATTGGCAACTCTCCGTCCAGACGTGCTCGCCGTCCGCCTCGTCGCGCTTCCAGGTAAAGCGGTCGAACCCGCCCAGCGCGCGTCGGATGACGGGATGGTCCAGCGAGTAGCCCATCGCCCGCAGCGCCAGGATCGCGTAGACCCAGGGCGGTTGAATGCCGCCCCAGCAACCGTCCGCCTCCTGTCGGTCGAGCAGCCAGCGCTCCGAGAAGGCCAGCGCCCGATTCTCGAATGGCCGAATGTGGTTGCGGTCGAGCAACCGCAGCAGCTTGTCGACGATCAGAAACGCTCCTGCCGACGAGAACAGATTCTTCGGAGTCGGTACGGCGAAGCGTCGTCGATCTGATGGTTTCACCCAGAGCTCGCCGACACCCGCACCGGCTGGCAGCGCTGCCGTCGGACGCAAGGTCATGATCACCGTGATGCCGACAATGGTCGCCCGCGCCCAACTCGCGAACTCATACAGATTGATCGGCAGCCAGTTCGGCAGCAGATTGATCCACGGTGGCATCGCCGGCAGGCGATCCCAGTCGAACTCGCCGAACAACGCCAGCCAAATCTTCGTGAACACCCGCGCCTCGACGATGCCGCCTTGCGCCAAAATCCACTCTCGCGCCCGCGTCATGTGTGGCGAGTCCGGGTCGTCGCCGGCCAGCTTGAGCGCAAAGTAACTCTCGACCGACGTCGACACGTCGCCTGGACCATCCGAGTACTGCGCCCAGTCGCCCTCGGGACGCTGCCGACCGCGCAAGTAGCGCGCGATGCCATCCCATTGGCGCCGGTCGGCGATCCCGAGGTGGTGCGTCAACAACAGGTACTCAGCGGTGATCGAGGTGTTCGACTCCAGCTCGCCCCACCAGAATCCGGCTGGATCCTGCTGATCGATCAACCAATCCGTGGCGCGTTGCAGCGCACGGGCGATGTCAGCATCGGGAATGCTTGCAGAGTCCGACATCGATGGCCGCTACCGGTCGCGTTCCAAGGTGAACAGGGCGAGTTCTTCCAGGTCGGCAACGGCCGCCTCGTGGGGCGCTGCTTCGGACAGCTCGCGCCGGAAGGCGTCGTACTCAAAGCGCGCGGCAGCGTCTGTCGCGTCATCAGCGCCCACCTCGCCGAGCAACTGGTGGACCCAGTCCACCTGCGCGTCGGGCAGACTTCCGGCGTTCTCGCCATTGTTCTCGCCATCGCCAACGTCCGCCACCGACTCATACGTCTCAACCAGCTGCCGACGAGCCTCAGCGGGCGCGTTCTCCAGTGCAAAGAGGATTGGAAAGGACTTCTTGCGGCGGCGAATGTCCGCGTCGGTCGGTTTGCCCAGCGCGTCCGGATCTGCCCAGATGCCGAGCCAGTCGTCGCGCATCTGGAAGCAGCGCCCCAGCCGCGTGCCAGCTCGGTCGAGCGCGTCTGCCTGAGCCTCCGACGCGCCGGCCAGCACCGCTCCGATCGCCAGCGAGACGCCCATCATCGCGCCCGTCTTGCGCTCCACCATCGCGAGGTACTCACTGACCGAAACGTCCATACGCCGCTCGAAGGTCAAGTCCAGGTACTGTCCCTCAATCATCAGCATGGTGGCCCGGTTCAGACGCCGCCCGGCCTCAATCACGGTGGACGCGTCGGCGCCGTGCAACAGCGCACGGCGCAGCGCCGCGTCGGCCAGTTCCCGCATCAGGTCACCCGTGTTGATCGCCTGCGCCACTCCCCACAGACGCCAGACCGTTGGACGCCCGCGCCGTTCCGCATCACCGTCCTGCACATCGTCGTGGACGAGCGAGAAGTTGTGCACGATCTCCACCGCGGCCGCGCCCGCCGCCGCACGCTGGATCGCGGCCGAATCCTGACTGATCGCCTCCGCGCCCAACATCGTCAGCGCCGCACGCGCACCCTTGCCCGACGCATCGGCCGACACGCCGGCCTCGTCCTGCCAGCCGAGCGCGTAGCGGGCGAAGTCGTAGATCGGCTGCACCGCCGACACCGCATCGGGGAAGCTGGCGCGCATCTCCGCATGAACGGTCGCGCGGTATCTGCTCAGTGCGGCCGGCGTCGTTGACATGCTCAGGCCGATTCCGCCGGCGCGTTGCGTGGAAAGAAGGAGATGCTGCCGGCCGCCACACGGCGCGGCGGCGCCGATCCATCGGCCGGCACGAGGTAGCAGCCGTTCTGCGGGCCGAATCCCCGCCGTCCCGATCCGCCGTTGCCCAACGCCAGCCCGGAGAACGTGATCCAGCGGCCGCACGGACTCACGATCTGGTGTGAGTGCGCGAACTGATCGAAGAAGCTCAGCAAGGTCGCAAACTCGGCTGAGGGCTGGAACCGCGCCAAGCGTAGCCCCGCCAGGCGCAGCCCGGCTCCCGGCGGCTCCGCGCCGACGTCGTAGCGCACGATCGAGATCATCGTGCTCGACGGCTGCGGCTCGAAGGCAAAGATCGCGCGTCCGTCCGGGGACCAGCAGATGCCCGTGATGTCCCGTTCGGCGATCAGCTGCTGATCGCCAGTGCTTGGGTTCAGGATCGTCAGCCGGCGCGGTCCGGCGTCGTTGATCGGCAGCGACATCACCGCCAACCGGTCGTCCGTCGGACTGACCACAAACGACGAGGCGCCGGCCACCTCCATCAGCTCCTCTTGCGCGTTCGACGCGCCAATCTCGGAGCGCGCCGCGCGCAAGACGATCGAGCCGCCGCCGGGACGCGGCCGCGCGAAGTAGACCCATGATCCGTCATGCGACCACGCGGGCGAGCGGAAGCTGGGCCGCGCCCGCTGCACCTGCAGCGGCCCCTCAGCCTCCGATGCGAGGTCGAAGAGCACCAGCTGCGCCGCGCGGTGGACAAGAATTGCCCGACCGTCCGGGGCCCAGTCGAAATACAAGGGCGCCCCGTCGACAAGTCGTCGCGGGTTGCCCCGTCCGCTGGCCGCGACCAGATTGACCGCCATTCCGCTGCCTACGTTGCCGACCACCGCGAGCGCGCGGCCCGACGGCGCCCAGTGCACATAATGCGCGAGCCCCGTCGCGATCACCTGCCGACCGTCGTACGGATTCTTGAAGACTGCGGCCAGCCGTTCCTCCGCGTCCAACTCGTCGTCGAACCGCAATCGCCACAGCTCGAGCTTTGGGTCATCCACCCGCTGCGACGACGCCGACACGGCGATCTGATCGCCGCCAGGAGACCACGTCGGCCACATGAAGACCATGCCTTCGGCCGTCATGTCGAGCTGCGTGGTCAGCTCCGCTTCCCACGAGTCGCCCTCACCCACGATCTGCGCGGTCTGCAGTGAGGCGTCATCTGAGATCAGCGCGAGCGGCGCGACCGATTCGCTGCTCATGAGTCCGCTCGCGAGCGGATCGGCTCGACACCTGACTGTTGTTCCTCGTAGCGCGCCAGATCAAACAGCACCGACGACGCGCGGTTCAGATAGCGGATCGTCTGCTCGTTAACCGGATGCCCGTGACCGCGCAGCCGCACGGTCTCTCGCTCCGCGCGGCGGACGGTCGTTCGGGCCAGATCCAGCGCCGCGGCGCCCGCCGATCCGCCCGGCAGCACGAACTCCGATGGAGGCGGCGCGAGCCGCTCCAGCTCCGCCGCCCACGCCTCCAGCTGGTCAATGTCCGATTCGACGGTCACGAAGTCTTGTGGAATCTCCTTGCCGGGCGCCACTGCGAGCTCCGCCATGATCAGATAGAAGCGGCGCTGCAGCTCGATCACAATCTCGCGTGTGCGACGGTCGGTCGAGAGCGCGCGGCCCAGTCCCAGCGCCGACGATGCCTCGTCGATGGCGCCATAGGCCTCTGGCTGAGGGTGGTCCTTCGGGATGCGTCCGCCGCCCCACAAGGTGGTGGATCCGTCGTCGCCCGATCGGGTGTAATGCGGCATGGTCAGAGTGTATCTGCCAGCCGAACTGGCGCGGACGGCCGCCAACTCAATCAGCCGTTGCCGGCTGCAACTCGGACCACGCCCCCAGCAGCTGAGGCGTCGTGCTGATCCCCAATACGATCTGCCCCGTGGCTCGCGGGCGCCGATCATCCACGTAGCCGAGAAACTCGAACAGCGACGCGCCGGCCGAGTCGACCAGCCGCCAGAGCCGATCCGGCGCATTCGGGTCCAGCGCCGGTAGGGAGGCGTCCGCTGGTCGCGCGATCACGCGGCCCTGGTCGACGCCGCAGCCGGCCGCCACAAAGCCGGTCCATTCGACATCCGTCAGCGCGGTCACCGGTGTCCAGTCGTCCGCACCCGAAGCTGGCTGCATCTCGAGTCGGCAGTGCTCAATCCGTCGCGACATGGTCTATTCCTGTCAGTCGGTGGGCTCCTGGCGGCGCTGTTGGTCGACGTGCTGGAAGGCATCGAACGCCAGCTGGTCCAACAGCACAAAGCGAACCAAGCGGACGCTGCGAGCGCCGCCGGAGTGAGCCGCCGCCTCGCCAATCATGATCTCCGCCGCTTCGCGGTAGTCGAATCCGCCCACCCCAGTGCCCAGCGCCGGGAACGCAACCGATGCCAGGCTCAGTTCTTCGGCGCGCCTCAGCGCGTTGTCGGTCGAGGCGCGAATCTTGGCCGCAGAGGTGAGCAGGTCCTGCCCCATCGCCGCCGCATGGATGACGTGCGTGCAGGGCAGTGCGCCGGCGCCGGTCACAATCGCCTCGCCGACATCGATCGGACCCTGGCGTATGGCCTCGTCCTCGATCTCCCGCCCGCCCGCTCGGACGATCGCGCCAGCGGTGCCCGCGCCCATCCACAGATGGTTGTTGGCGGCGTTCACGATCGCATCGACATCCTGCTTCGTGATGTCGCCCTGCACGATCTCGATCTGTGTGTCAGTCATCGCCGCCGGCTCCGATGGGTCGTCTGATCGCTTCCCACTACAGCCTACATAACTCCGAGTTGGTCCCGTATTCGCGCCCCGCTTGGAAGCTTCCGAGGCTGGCTGGTGTGCGGCTACTTGCCTGCTGCTCAGCAGCTACTTGATGGCCAACCCGTTGGGCGGACTGCCCGTCCCGCCCGTCACGTTGAGCGGCGCTGCTGCGAAGAAACTCTCGTACACGCCATCTTCGGCGCAGTCGTCGGCCAATGCGTCGAGCGTGAACATCTCACCGATTGCCATGCCGAAGCGCCCGATGATCCAGTGATGGAGGAAGCCGTCCGGATCCGCAAAGTTGGGCGGCGGCCACGCCTCGAGCGCCGGGTTGTCGGAGCACACCGCCGACGGATGGTGGTCGAAGAGGTAGGCCGCCATCTCCTCGGAGCAGCCGAGACCGGGGAATGCCAGATTCGGCATCTGCGACAGCGCCTGGCGCGTCATCCCGTCGGTCTGCTCGTACCAACCGATCCAGCCAATGCGAATCAGGAGGACATCGCCAGGCTGCAGCTCGACGCCTTGCGCGGCGCGGCAGGCCTCCAACTCGTCCGCGCTGATCGGTCGGTACTCGTCCATCGTCAACGGCTGACCCTGGGACTCGAACCAGCGCCCAACATCGAGCAGCACTGCCCGTCCCGCAATCCCGCGCTTGGCCCAGTGCTCAATGCCCAGCTTGGGAGTATCGCGATGCTCCAGCAGCCACTCGTTGGTGACGCCGCCCCAGAAGCCGTGTTCAAAGTCGCCGACGTGCGTCAACGCGTCCCACTGAGACGACTGCTGCGTGTAGAAGTTGTCGAGCACGTCGTCGCCGTGATGTCCGAAGCCGGCCCGACGCATCACCGTGTGCCGCACCGCGCCGCGGTTGTACAGCGGCGGGCTCGGCTGCGACTGATCCCAGTTCATCGGGAACATCGCGCCTTTGCGGATCAACGACGCAGCCTGCACGATTCGCTCTGGCGTTTGCAGGTTGAACATGCCGACCTGGTCATCGTCGCCAAAGAGTCCCCAGGCAGTCTTGGGCGGATGACCAGGCTTGGCAGGTAGCTGGTCATAGGTGGGGAGGGATTCGGGGATGTTGGCCATGTCCAGTCCAGGGTCGCTAGCAGCTGTCGCTCGCGGCGCAGTCTAGCCTGTTTCTTGCCCCTGCTGACTCCCTGTTGGCTTGGCTGGACTGCCGGCCGCGGCTGGACTACAAGACGGCGTTCTCCAACGCCGTAACGGCCGACTCAGCTGCACGCAACGCCTCTGCGGCAGCCGTCTGCTCGGCGAGGGCTTCCTTCACATCGGCGATCGCGCGATCGGCCTTCTCCTGCGCGGCGTCGCGAGCCTCAGCGGCGTCTTCCACTTCTGCCTCCCGCTTGACGAGCCGATCGAACCGACGGTCCGCGATCTCGCCCGCGTCGTCGGCGCGCGCCTGCGCCTTCGCGCCCTTGCCGACCGCTGCCTCAGCGAGCCGATTGGCCTTGGCCACGGCTTCCTGATGGGCCAGCGCGGCCTTGTCACGCTTGGACACGGCTGACTCGTGAGCTTGCTCGGCCTTGCGGAACCGCTCGGCCAACTTGTCCGCTCGAGTTCGCTTCTTCTTGAGCTTGGCGTCGGCGGCTTCAAGCTGCTCAGCAGCCTGGCGCACCTGTTCGCGAGCCGACACCAACTCAGCGCTCTCGCCCGGCAGCTCTTGCTCGGGCGCAGGATCGGGCAGCATGTCCGCTGATGGTGAGATGTAGAAGGATCCACTGAGCTGGGGGATGTTGTAGTAGTGATACGTTTGCCAGATCGCGATGCCGAGCTGCGCGTCGTCGAATCTCCACGTGGCCAGTCCGCCTGCCACCGAAGAATGCCGTATGTGCAGCGTCGCGAGCCCCTGTACGTATGCGTTAGCGAGCTTGCGGAGCGTTCGGCTCTCTGGATTCCAGCTATACCGAGTGAAGGACAGTTCGTGGTGAGAGGCCACGGGCATATGGAGCCCAGCTCCATTGAGGTGAGGCGCACGACCGGCCCGACGGAGCATCACGTTGTTGTCGAAGGTGCCTCGAGCTTCGACGCGGAGCTCAACCTCCGAACCTGGACGGAACGGGTTGGCCTCGGAGCCGTCCTGCGTGGGATCGCTCGGGTTGACCCAGAAAGCGACAAAATGATGTTGGCCGCCTCCAGCGGAAAAGGTGACACTGGCATTGGTCTGTGTCGCTTGCCCCGTCGCGACGGCAGCCTCGGGCAGCGCCCAGATGATGGTGATCAACA
>JAJEBU010000014.1 GCA_022822375.1 Dehalococcoidia bacterium | reverse complement strand
AAGCGTCCAGTGGACCTCTTCCGCCTTGTCGGGGTCGTTGTCGAGGGTGTACTTGAGATGCGTGACGCCGTAGGCGACGTGGCGCGATTCGTCCTGCGCGGCGAGGCGGAAGATGCGCTTTTCGGCCTCGTTGTGGGCGATCAGCTCGCCCAGACGGAAGAGCGACTGCACGAAGCCCTCGCCGAGGATGTGGAGCATCGACGACATCTGCGTGAAGTCCTCGGCCTCAATGATCTGTCGCAACCCGCCTCCGCCGCCTTGCAGGAGCAGTCCGCCGCCATTGGCGAGGGCGCGCTTGCGGAAGACGTCGGTGTGGCGTGCTTCGTCCATCACCTGCGACATCAGGAAGAGGCCTGATTCGTAGTGGTCGGCGGCGATGCGCGGCAGCCACTTGCCGGGCACGTCGCCGGCGATGAACTCCACCTCGGTGAGCGAGGTGCAGAGCTGCACCATGGCGCGCTCGATGTCTTCGGGCAGCTCGTCCATGGTGTCCCAGGGAATGTCGGTGGCGGACGACCACTGCCGCGAAACTGCCTCGTCGTAGAGCAGGGCGGCGGAGTCGGAGAAGGTCTCGGTGGCGTCGCCCAGTACCCACGGGGTCATGCGCGGGGTCGCGCCCTCGGGCGGGGCGGCACCGCGCGGGCGGGCGGAGCTGTCCGCCGATGTCGCGGGGATCTCGCCGTAGAGCGACTTGTTGATCTGCTGGAGGGTCAGCCCCTTGCGGCCTGGTTCGGCCGAGACGCCACTCGGTGTCGAGGTTGAGCCAGGAGAGATCGAGCTCCGGGACCTCGGGTTCCAGGTTCAGTTCCTCAAGTTTGTCGACGGTGACCATGATCATGCTCCTCAGCGAGCGCGGCCCTGTGTACACGCTCTCGGGTGTAGTTTGGCGCACAATCTAACGGATCGGGCACGAGCTCTCAAGCACACAGCGGCCCGTCATTGCCGCACTCGCCCCGGTCTCCTCAGGGAGAGGGACTCTGACTGTCCGCCAGACGTCCAGTCATCAATCCGTGCGATACAGGTAGCGGATGTCCCACAGGCCGTGGATGGTTGGGCTGAAGTTGCCGAAGACGTTGCGGACGGCGTTCAGGCGTTCGGGGTGTGAGGTAAAGATGACGGGCACGTGGTCGGCCACGATCTCTTGGGCGCGGTGGTAGAGCAGGATGCGCTGTTCACGGTCCAGCTCCTGGCTGGCACGGACGTAGAGGTCGTCGAGCTCCGCCTCCCACGCCGTCGCCGGTGCAGGTTGATTTGGGTACCACAGATGCAGACTCTCGCTGCTATGCCAGAGCGCGATGCCGTCGTGCGGGTCGGGTGTGCCACCGTAGCCGATCACGATCGCCTCCCAGTCGAAGGTACTGACGAGCTGATTGACGAGCTGGCCAAATTCTGGCTGCTCGAAGGAGACGTTGAGCCCGAGCTCGAGCATGCCGTCGTGGATGATGGCGGTCACCTGGACGCGTTCATCGTTGTCGACGTTGGTCGCCAGCGTGAAGCGGATCTCTGCGCCTCGATCGTCCTCGCGGAAGCCATCGCCGTCGCGGTCGGTCCAATCCAACCGATCCAGGATCGCGTTGGCTCGGTCGAGGTTGTACTCGTATGTGGCAACATCCGGATTGTGGAAATCGCCCGCGGCCGGGCTAATCGACGCCCACTGCGGATAGCCGAGTCCGTGCTGGACCTGCTCGAGGATGGCGTCCTTGTTGATCGCGTGTGCGACGGCTCGCCGAAACTCGACGTTCGTGAACCAATACGACTGCTCATCGGAGACGTACGGCGCTCCGGTCTCGGTGTCGGTCCCGAGGTGTTGGTTGAACAGGAGGAAGGTCGAGTCGAACGAGGGGCCGCGTCGATGGATGGTGAAGTTGGTGTCTTCCTGCATCGGCTCGAGCTGAGCAAACTCGACGCCGAGGAGCTCATGCGAATCAGAACGACCATCGACGAATGCCTCAAAGACGGCCTCGCGGCTGGGCACAATCACTTGCACGATGCGGTCGAGATAGGGCAACTGGTTGCCAGCGACGTCGTGGAGCCAGTAGTCGGGATTGCGCTCGAACTCGACCCGCTCACCCGGCGAGTAGTGCTCGATCAGGAACGGTCCGGTGCCGATCACTTCAGAGGGGTCGCTGGCGATGCTCCAGACGTCGGCGAATGTCCCGGCGTCGACATACGGTTGGAGGATGTGCTTCGGGAAGATTGGCTGACTCATCGCTCGCAGGAACGGGGCGAATGCGACCGGCAACGCGAACTGCACGGTGTAATCGTCGACGACGGCGACGGTCATCGGGGCTTGCTGCCACTCGCCGTGCTCGTCCAACAGACGGAAGTTGAAGGTGGCGCGGTCAGCGGTGTCGACCGCGTCGTTGTAGATGATGTGGTTGAACGTGAACTCAACGTCCCGCGCGGTGAAGGGCGCACCGTCGTGCCAGCTGACATCCTGCCGCAGCGCGAACGTCCAGGTCAGCCCGTCGCCTGAGACGACCCATGACTCGGCGAGGTTGGGCTCGGGTTCACCGGTGAGCCAGGAGATCTCGGTGAGACCCTCGAACAGGTAGCTGAGGACCGTGCTGGAGCCGTAATCGTTGGCGAGCGCGAGATTGAAGGTGAGCGGCTCGTACGAGGTGGCATAGGTGAGCGTGCCGCCGTGGTCGCCGATGGCGTACGAGAATCGGTCGGCGTTGCGGGCTAGGGCTACGGCGACGTCCTGCTCAGCTTCCTGTAGCGTGGCGACCTCAGGCGATGATGTGGAGGCTGGGATGTCATCCTCGCAGGAGTTGGCGAGCATCGCGGCAACGAGTAGACCGAGCACGATTCCGAGCGTTCGAATCATTGTCATCGGATGAGCGCCCCTTCGGCTGCGCCTGTTGCGTCGATCCTAGAGCGTGCGTGGACGTTCTGAGGTGTCGGGTAGGATTGTGACCAATCGACATACCACCGCCTGGAGAACCGAATGTCACTACCTGAGTTTGAAAATGTGCTGCTCGAGCGATCTGGCACTGATAACCGTATCGGCACGATCATGCTCAACCGTCCCGAGAAGATGAACGCGCTCTCGCAGGAGCTGATCTACGACTTCCGCGACGCCTGTGAGTACTTCGAGGCGGACGACGATGTGCGCGTCGTGATCGTGAAGGGTGCAGGACGCACCTTCTCGGCGGGCTACGACCTGACGCCCGCCGGCGGCTACGGCGCTGACGCGATCCACCGACGCTTCCGCACCGTCGATGACGACGGCAACCGCCTGATCATGGGCATCCGCGGCGGGATGGCGCGGGTGACCGACATCTGGCTCTATTTCTGGAACATGCAGAAGGTGACGATTGCGCAGCTGCACGGCTACGCGATTGCGGGCGGCTTCGAGCTGTCGATGATGGCCGACCTCGTGGTCGCCGCGGACGACACGCAGATCGGACACCCGGGTCTGCGCTTCGCGGGGTCGCGGACGTCGGCGATCCTGCCGCTGCTGACGAACATGCGCAAGGCGAAGGAGCTCTTCTACACCGGCGACCCGATCCGCGCGACGCAGGCGGCTGAGCTCAATCTGATCAACTACGCCGTGCCCAAGGACGAGCTTGACGAGCGCACGATGGCATTGGCCGAGCGGATTTCCAACCTGCCGGCCGACCATCTGGCCCAGCTCAAGGTGCACATGAACCGCTTCTACGAGAACATGGGCATCTACTCGTCGCTGAGGTCATCGACCGACCTCGACGCGGTGGGGACGTTCACGAGTCAGCACTACGAGTGGTCGCGCAGAATGCGAGACGAGGGTCTCAAGGGCGCGCTGGCCTGGCGCGACGGGCCGTTCGGCGACTACTCGCAAGCGCCGCGCAGCCGCTAGGTGCCGACCTTCGTCGGACTCGACCTGGCCTGGTCGCAGGGCAAGGAGAGCGGCGTCTGCTGGCTTGAAGGGGCGTCTGCAGACGAGATCGTCTGCACACGGCTTGAGGCCTGCACTTGGGAGATGTCCGATCTGGCGGACGATGTCGCCGAGGCAGAGGGCGACGTAGTCGCTGCGATCGATGCCCCGCTGCTCTACGACGAGTGTCGATGGGTCGAGCGTGAGATCGGCCGCCGATTCGGCAAGTACCAGGCGTCGGCGCATTCGGCTCACTACGCCGTCCGACGGGGATACACGGCCGGCATTGACCTGGGCCGGGGGCTCGAAGAGCAGCACGGGTTCGACCTGTTTCCGACGCAGCTGCTCGGAGGCGACCAGAGTGGCCGTTATGCGGTCGAGGTCTACCCGCACACGATCCACGTGCGGCTCTTCAATCTGGACGAGCGGATTGCCTACAAGCGCGGCAAGGTCGCGCTAAAGAAGCAGGGATTGCTGAAGTACCAGCAACATTTGACCAGGCTGCTCAAGCGGGAAGCGCCGCTCGTGCTCGAGCATGACGATGTGCAGCGCCATCTCGATCCGCAGACAGCGCATGATGCCAGGGGCAGGAGCCTCAAACGGCTCGACGACACGCTCGACGGTCTGACCTGCGCGCTGGCGGCCTATCTGCTGTGGCGAGACCCGGCGCAGTGGGAGCGGCTCGGCGACGAGCACGGCTACATCGTGGCGCCGATGCGTCAGGCCTCTGGGTAGTTGGGGTGGGCCTTGAGGGCGAGAATCTGCCTGGTGTGGTCGCCGTCGTGGAAGGCCTGGAAGAGGGGCCAGGCGCGGGCGTTCAGCTCGCCGAAGAAGGCGTGCTTGACGGTGACTTCGGTGTTGATCGCGTCTGGTCCAGCAGGGAAGGCGTTGGCGACGTTGAGCAGGCGCTCGCTGACGCTGGTCACCTTGGCGCGCAGCTCGTCGACGTCGGCAGGCGGCTGCACGATCTGACCGGGCGGCCCCTTCTCGACGGTGCGTCCGTTGGCGGTCGCGGCGATGATGTCGGTGACATTGGGGCTGGCGGTGACCACGTGACGCATGATCTCGGCGATGCTCCAGCTGGACTCGTCGTCCGCGCTGATTGGCTGCGGTGACCAGTCGGCCTGGAGCTGGGAGACGTCCTGGAGGGAGTCAATCAGGGCAAAGCGAGCCTGAGCCATGCGCAGCCAGATCTCATCCCAGGCGAGCGTCTGGGCATCGTGGAGGAATCCCTGGCGGATGTCGTCGCGGGATGGCATTGGTCTGCCTCCTTAGACCGCAGGCAGGATGCCTTGCTGGTGCAACTTGGCAATCAGTTCCGCTTGTGTGCCGGTCCCTTTCGTTGAGTTGCAGAAGTTGCACAACAGTTGCAGATTGTCGATGTGATCACTCCCGGCCCGAGACCTCGGAACGATGTGATCAATCGTCAAGTTGCGGAAGGGGAACGCAGTCTCGCATCCCATGCAGCGACCCTCTTGTTGACCAAAGAGGATTTGCTTGTTTGACTTCGTGTTGTATGGCGGAACCGCTCCGATATCAGTGCGTTGCGGGGTGTCCGTACGGACGACGCCGTTGTAGAACAGCCCAAGCTCCTTCTGCATGCGCAGCTTCACCAGGTCAGCCGCCTTGGCTGAGATGTCGATTCCTATCCACTGCCGACCGAGCTGTTCAGCGGCGATGCATGCCGTCGCGCAACCGCAAAACGGATCCATCACCACATCGCCTGGATTTGAGGATGCGGTGATGATTCGTTGGAGCAGCTTGAGCGGCTTTTGCGTCGGATAGCCGACGCGCTCCTTTGCTCGAGAGCCGATCGGGCGGATATCGGTCCAGACGGCTTGCAGGCGCTGCCTTCCTTCGACTTCATGCAGGTACCTCTTGTATCGAGGAGTCTGTCCATCATCGGGCCAAAACAGCCTTCCACGTCGTTCGAGGATGTCGAGCTTCTCTTGGCTGGTTCTTCCCTTCAGGTCTGGATCGACGTTTCCTTGAGGAATTGCCCAGTGTCGCCCGATGCTCGTAGGATCAACATCCCTCCATGGCAATCCCGACGTACCGCTGCGAGTCCCTGCCGCGGTGAGATCGGACAGCGTAAACTGACCGTGCTCGTCGGAGTGGCGATAGAATTCTTGTACGTACTGTTGATCGTGTTCGACGGTCGGTTCTCGCCACGTGTAATCATCCGTCTTGCTGTAGAAGAAGAGCGTGTCGTAGTTTGGGCCGAAGCGCCGTGCACTGCTGTGGGCCGATGTGCGCTGCCAGACGATGTCGTTGCGAAACTGATCCCCGCCCAGCACGGTGTCCATGAGCAGTTTGATGTAGTGTCCCGCCGTCGGGTCGCAGTGCAGGTAGATGCTCCCGGTTGGCTTCAGAAGTCGCTCCATCTCAAGTAGCCGCACGGACATCATGGTCAGATACGCCTTCATCGGCTTACCATGCGCGTAGCCAGCCGCGTCGATGACCGCATACAGCCCTGGATGTTGCTCGGCGACTTGGCCATGCCAAGCGAGGTCGACGTCATCGAGCGTCCAGGTGTCCTTGAACGCGGCACCTGCAGCCTCTGAACCGATCGGCGCGGCATAGTCCTTGTTGGAATTGAACGGTGGATCCAAGTAGATCAAGTCCACCGACTCGGAGTTCATTCCTCGCATGACGTCGAGGTTGTCACCCGTCCAGATAGTCTGATTGGCCCAGTTTGGCGTGCTCATGAAGATCAGCCTATCGACGGTGACGGTCCGTCGGCTAGCGGAACTCGGGGGCGATCTCCTCGATGAAGCGGTCCATGTATTCGGTTCGTTCGAAGGCATTGGCGCCCATTGTGAAGTCGGGGATGATCAGCTCATCGACGCCGGCGTCGACGTATTCCTGGACGGTACGCTTGATCTCGTCGTTGGAGCCGCCGAGCACGGGTCGGCCCGAGCCTCGCGCGGGGCCCAGCACATCCTCGTTGTCGGTCATCATCAGCAAGAGACAGGCTGAGCGCTCGATCTCGGCTGGGTCGCGGCCGACGTCGCGGCAGTGGGCGTCGAGCACGGACTGTTTGTGGACCAGCACCTCAGGCGTGCCCCAGACGTTCCACTCGTTGGCGTACTGGGCAGTGATGCGCAGCGTGCGCTTCTCGCCGCCGCCGCCGATCATCAGCGGTAGCGGCGTCTGGATCGGCTTGGGTTCGAGCGGCGCGTCGGTCAGCTGGTAGTGCTCGCCGCTGAAGTTGGTCTTCTGGTAGCGGAACATCTCCGTGACCAGCTTGCAGGCTTCCTCGAAGCGATCCATGCGCTCCTTCAGCGATCCGAAGTGGATGCCGTAGGCATGGTGCTCGTTCTCCTGCCAGGCCGCGCCGAGCCCGAGGATGAAGCGTCCGCCGGAGATGATGTCGATCTGTGCGGCCATCTTGGCGGTCACGGTGGGATGCCGATAGGTGTTGCCCGAGACCATGTGTCCGAGTCTGACGCGGGGGATGCGCGCGGCGAAGGCGGCGAGGGTGGTCCACGATTCGTGCACGAGGCCGTCCGACGCGTCCTCGCCGACGGGCTTGTTGGGCATGAAGTGGTCGGCGAACCAGATGCGGTCCCAGCCGGTTCGCTCGGCATGGCGGGCCTCGGTCAGCACTTCGGCCCAGGGATTGGAGGCGGCAGGCCAGAATCCGAATCGCATGGTCTCGTTCCTTTGCGTTGGTTTCGGTGGTTTCAGTGGTTGCGGCGGTCTG
>JAJEBU010000047.1 GCA_022822375.1 Dehalococcoidia bacterium | reverse complement strand
GGACGTCGGACGCGAGGCGGCCGCCCGCGCGCTGCGTCAACTGGGCGCCGGCAAAGCGGCGACCTGCGAGGCGCCGGTCGTCTGGGAGCCGCGCATGGCGGCTGGCTTGGCCGGGATCATCTCGGGCGCGGCGAGCGGCGAGGCGCTGTTCCGACGTTCGACCTTTCTCGCTGACCTGGAGGGCGCTGACGTCGCGTCTCCGCTGGTCACGATCGTGGACGACGGCACGCTCTCGAACCGACTCGGTTCGCGGCCCTTCGATGGTGAGGGTGTCGTGACTCGGCGCAACCCGCTCGTCGAGGCAGGCGTCTTTCAGGGCTTCCTCTACGACTCCTACAACGCGCGGCGGCTGAATGCGATCAGCACCGGTTCGGCCTGGCGCAGCGTCGGCGGACTCCCGCAGATCGGCAGCGGCAACCTCTCGCTCGAGGCAGGCCAGACCGATCCCGCGCAGATCATCGCGGAGGTCGAGGACGGCCTGTACCTGACGACGCTGATGGGCTTTGGGATCAACTACACGACAGGCGATTTCTCGCGTGGCGCGGCCGGCATCTGGATTCGCAACGGTGAGCTCGCCGAGCCGGTGCAGGAAATCAATGTGTCGGGCAACTTGCTGGAGATGCTCCAACGGATCGACGCCGTGGGATCCGATGCGCAGTGGTTTGGCGGTCAGTCCGCGCCGACGTTGCGCATGTCGCGCCTCACCATCAGCGGCACTTAAGCAGCGAACCCTGAGTCGATTCAGGCTGGCAGCAACACGATCGCCGAAGAGCGCACGCTGCGATCGCCCGACTCCTGGTCCAGCCAGAGTTCGAGATGGACCTCACGGCCGCCATTCGAATCTGGAGCGGGTGCAACGCGGGTGACCTGTCCGCCGATGGTGAATCGGTTGCCGTGATAGTCGGGCCGGCGGAACCCTGATTGCAAGCGCACGATCTTTCCGTCTGGCAGGACGATCTGGCGCAGGTACGCGAGCAGGAATGCGGACTTGTACTCGGCTGGGACGACCGGCGCGTCGAGACCGGTATCGCGCGCGGCGATTGGGTCGAGGAAGATGGGGATCGCGAAGCCGGCTGCGCCGATGAACTGGGCGACATCCATGATCGTGGGCGCCAGCTCGCGGCTGGGCAGCTGGACACCCTCGGCGATCTCGGGGAGATCAATCAGCCGCGACAGAGGCACGAAGCAGTCCGCGCCTAGTCGAAGGCGACCGTCGCCGCGCCGCGCACGGAGCGGTCGCCCTGTGGATTGTCGATGTGCACCTCAAGGTCGGCCATGCGCCGGCCGTCAAGGTCGTAGGTGCGGGTGACCTCGCCGCCGATGGTCAGTTCCGCGTTGTGCAGGTCGGGCCGTCTGTGGTTGAGCTGCAGGCGGGTGATCTGCTGCTGTCCGAACTGACGGCGGAGGTACTGGTCGAGGAAGCCCTGCTTCATGTTGCCTGGCAGGATCGGGCCGGGCAGGCCCATCTTCTCTTTGGCGAACTCGGGATCCAGGAACTGCGGACCCTGGTTGCCGGTGGCGTCGCAGAAGGCCACCACCTGTTCGGTGGTCGGTGTGCGCTGCTCGATGGGCAGCTCGGTGCCTTCCTGGAGGTCGTCGTATGTCAGCGCCATCGTCGCCCTACTCTCCCGTGTGCCGCGCCTTGAAGTGCGTCACGGTGCGGCGCACGCGTGCGACTTCGACGTCGTCCTGGTTGGTGTAGACCCACTCGTGATTGATGAACAGCGAGTGACCGACGCGGCCGCCGATCCGCTCCGAGATGTCGGCCAGGCGCGGGACGATAGTCATCGTATCGCCCAGGTGAATGTCCGCCTTGACCTCCCAGGCATCGGCGGCCATCAGCGCGCGCTCGGGCGCGTCGGGCACGGTCAGCTGCCGCTGCGAGGTGCTAGTCGTGAGTAGCGCGTAGGTGGGTACCGGGTAGCTCGTGTCGCCCGACTCGACGGCGGCGATCAGGTCCGCGTCGTCTTCGCCCAGCGCGTGCATCAATCGCTGCACCAGCTCCTTGTCGATGGTGACTACGCGCGGCTCGCCCTCAGAGCCGATGGCGGCCTCCATGGCAGGCGTAATCAGACTCTCGTCATCGCTCATGGTCGTCCTTCTTCCAGCGCCAGCCGGCAGCCCTCGGCGGCCGACGATTGGCTCAAGTATCGCCCGTCGCCGCCTGTCGCGCTAGCCGCGCGCTAGACGCCGAGGAACGCGTCGATGTCCGAAGCGTGCTCCACATAATGATGGGTGACGACGCCCTCGACCATCCGGTTGACAGTCTTGCCCTCGCCGAAACGCGCCGGGTCGAGCGACTCGACCGCCACAGCAAAGCGGTCGTGCGCTGCGTCGAAGGCGTGGCGCGCCTGTTCCAGGCTCTGATCTCCGCGCGACGTGACGAAGCCCGGGTTCCAGTCTTCGGGATTCGAATAATCCACACCCTCCGGCGTCGGACGCTGGCCGGCGTTCATGCGCTCGACGCCCGCGGTCATCTCGGTCAACCAGCCGGACATGTGCTGAAGCAGGTTGACCACTGACCACTCGCCGATCGCGCCCTGCCAGGCGCCGTGCGCCTCGTCGATCCGGTCCAGACGCGCGTCCAAGCCGGCCTTGACCTCCGCCATCTCGCTCAGCAGTGTGTCGCGGTCTGACATGGAGCGCTCCGATCGGGTCCGTCAGTTGGGCAAGA
This sequence comes from Dehalococcoidia bacterium, assembly GCA_022822375.1. Classification (GTDB taxonomy): domain Bacteria; phylum Chloroflexota; class Dehalococcoidia; order Bin125; family Bin125; genus Bin125. The sequence goes on along the minus strand of JAJEBU010000047.1, from coordinate 9,633 downwards.
TCAGTCCGCCGGGGGTGCGGCGTTCGCCGTGCTGCTGGCCGTGCGGCTGTCCTCGCTGTTGGAGGGTCTGCAGGATGAAGGGATTCTGCGCCCGCTCGGCCGCCAGCGTGGTCTGGTCCATGTGTCCGGGCAAGACGATGGTGTCGTCGGGCAGCTGCAGCAGCTTGTCGATGATCGAGGACATTTCCTGGTCGAAGTCGCCGCCGGGCAGGTCGGTGCGGCCGATGCTCTGCTTGAACAGTGTGTCGCCCGAGAAGAGGACGCCGTGTCCATAGAAGCAGACGGAGCCGCGCGTGTGGCCTGGTGTGTGGATGACCTGCAGCTGCACGCCGTCGACCTCGACCGTCTGCGCGTCGTCGATGAAGTGGTCAGGGTCTGGCGGCTGCTCGACCTGCATTCCGAAGCGCGCGGCTGACTCGGCTGCGCCTTGCAGGATGTCCAGGTCGGCCTCGTGCAGCAGAAACTGCGCGTTGTCGTCGGACTGCACTCCGCGCACCCCGAGCACATGGTCGAGGTGCGCGTGTGAATTGGCGATCAGCTTGATCGTGACGCCCATTTCAGAGGCCATGTGCAGGATGTCGTCGGCCTGTTCGCCGGGATCGATGCAGATGGCTTCAGCGGTACGTCGGTTACCAATCACCCAGCAGTTTTCCTGGAATGCACCGACGATCAGTCCGCGCACCTCGATTTCGTTCACGAACGGCTGCTGGGCGCCGTCGTCCTGAGTCTGCTCGGCCATGTCAGTTCGATTCGTCGCCGCGCAGCAGGCGGTTGACAGCGTCCATCACGTCGTCGCTGTCGAGCGTGGACGGTTCCTGCGGCTGGTCGCCGTGCTCGCGGTCGAACTGCTCTTCGAGGCTGCGGATGTAGTCGCGGATGTCGGGCTTTTCCTGCAAGGCCTGGTCGATCTGAGCGCGATAGCGCTCCTGGGCGCCGTCGAGGCTGCGCAGATCAAGGTCGAGCTGGAAGACGCGGTCGAGCTGAGAGAGCAGCGCCTTGGTCGCGCCTGGATTGTGCTTGGAGGTGACGTAATGAGGCACGGAGGCCCAGAACCCCATGTGCGGCACGGCGGCCAGGCGGCAGGCGTCGCCAATAGATCCGACGATGCCGGTCGGTCCCTCGTACTTGGACGGTTGGAAGCCGAACTGCTGCTGCCGGTCGGGGTTCGTTGAGCCGCCCGAAATCTGGATCGGCCGCGTGTGGGCGACATCGGCCAAGAGCGCGCCGATCGTGACGACTTCCTCGACCTGCGCCGTGACGGCGACGTTCAAGACCGCCCGGGTATAGCGCCGCCACTTCAGGTCAGGCTCTGTGCCGAGCCCGATGATCAGGTCGTGCTCGGACTGCGGGCGGCGCAGGATGGTGAAGTCGGTCACCGGCCAGGACATCTCGCGGCGCGGCGTATCGCCGTCGATCCACTTGACGGTCGGACGGTGCTCGGTGAAGACGAAGAAGTCGTCGGGATCGAGCGAGGCGACGGCGTCCGTTTGGCTCAGGTTGCGGAGGAACTTGGCGGCGTCGGTGGCGGCTTCGGCGGCATCGTTCCAGCCGAAGAAGGCGAGCAGCAGGATCGGGCGACGCAGATCATCAGGGAAGCCGTCGATCTGCAGCGCGTTGTCCAGCTGGCCACTGCCGTCTGTGCTCATGCCCTGAGCCTAGCTGACTGCCGGCGGTTGCGTGGGCTAGAGCTCCACAGCGCCGTACTTCTCGCGCAAGGCGGGAACGACTTCGTTGACGTAGGCGTCGAGGGCGTCGTCGCTCCAGGGCGCGCGTAACGCCACATTGACCCCCGCCGCGCCGGCATCGCAGTACATCGACACGCGGTCGAATGCATCGTCGGGCGTGCCCTGCAGCGCGCCCTCAGAGACGCGCTCGGCCTGATCGCCCCACTGTTCGACGAGCTTTTCGCGGGCGATATCGGCTTCGGCCTGTGTCGGGCTGAGGTTGAACTGGAGGTTGACGGTGCGGTCAATGGTGGCGGGATCGCGACCCTGCTCGCCGCAGCGGACGTCAAGCACGCCGGAGAGTCGGGCGAACTCTTCGGGTCCGATGTAGGGCACGTTCCAACCGTCGGCGTACTGTGCCGCCATGCGCAGGGTCTTGCGCTCGCCTCGCCCGCCGATCCAGAGGGGGACATGGTCCTGGACGGGCATCGGCTGGTTGGTGGCGTCGATCGCGTGGTAGTGGACGCCCTCGAACGACGTTCGTTCCTGCGACAGCATTCCCTTGATGATCTGTGTGCCTTCTTCGAGCATCTCGAAGCGAATCTTCAGGCTCGGCCAGCCGTACCCGAAGCCCTCAAACTCCATCTGATGCCAGCCGGCGCCCAGGCCGGGCTCGATGCGTCCGTTGGAGATGTGGTCGAGGGTCATCAACGACTTGGCGAGATAGGCGGGATTGCGATAGGGCACGCAGAAGACGAGACAGCCGATTCGCACGCGCTCAGTCTCGGCGGCGATCGTCGCCATACAGGTCAAGGCTTCGAAGTGGGGAGACATGCCGTCCACAGGCGGAGCCTCATAGAAGTGGTCCCAGACCGAAATCCAGTCCATGCCGGAGTCGTCAATCCATCGCCACAGGCGGCGCAAGTCAGCCATGGCGACGTTCTGTTGTCCAGTGTGAACGCCAAAAGATACGGGCATGAGAGCGATCCTCCAGTCAGCGCCGCAGTCGGCGCACACGCAGTCAGTGGAGGATAACGCTGGCGGCCGCCGTCGGGCTGCCGCAATAGAATGAACCCATGACGACGCAGACCGAAAGCCAGCAGAAGCTCGATCTGATCGTTGGTCGGATCGTTGAGTCGTTCGATCCACAGAGCATCTGGCTCGTCGGCTATCGCGGGTACAGCGAGCCGAACGACTTTTATCACGTAGACCTGTTCGTGGTGCTTGATGAAGAGTGCGCGGCGCAGTACGAGCGCCCCGGGGCGGAACTCCGCAGAACCACCCGCGGCACATTGATGAGTGTCGACTTCTTCGTCTCGACGCCTACGAAGTTTTCCCGAAATCGGGGGACGGTCAACACCATGGACAGCTACGCGTGCGCGCACGGCAAGGTGCTCTATGAACGGGGACACTGAGCCGGCTCCACTAGCCGCGCGGTGGATGAGGTACGCAGATACAGACTTGTCGTTGATGCACAACGCACTTGACGACGATGGCCCGCCAGGAGAAGTGTGCTTTCACGCACAACAGGCAATCGAAAAGGCGCTGAAAGCGCTCTTAGCTTCCGCAGGGACTGAGGTTCCCTTCACCCACAACCTCCCAGTGCTCCGCGAAATCGTGCCAGACCCTCTGCGTCCGGACGTGGATTTGGTGCGACTAGAGCGCCTGTATGAGCTGGAGTCCCAATCGCGGTATCCGGGTGACTGGCTGGCACCGACGGACGAGGAGGCGGCGTGGGCGTCGGAGCTGGCAGACTCGGTGGTTCAGTCTGTGCGCGATGGCCTGGCCTAGTCAGGCAGCTCCACTGGGATGACTTCGCGCCAGCCGGGGATGTCCATGCCGTAGTAGCGGGCGAGCAGGAGGATCGCGATCTTCTGCTTGGCAGGGCCGACGCCGGGGATGCCTCCCAACCGCTTCATGATCGTTTTGGCATCAGGTTGGTTGTCCCAGATGTTGTCGGCGCTGTTCTGGTACTCGTCGCGGACTGCAGCGCAGGCGGCTTGGACCCGTTTGCCCATCGACGCCGGGAAGCGGTGGATCGCCGGCTTCTCGCGGAAGATGGTGAGGAACTCGTCCTCGTCCATTGCCGCGATCTGCGATGGATCGAGATGGCCGAGCCGCTGCTTCAGGTCGTAGGGGCCAGAAAAGGCTTTGTTGGATGAGATCTGCTGGTCGAGGACGATGGCGATCAGCAGCGCATTGGGGTCCGACGCGAGCAGCGCGTTGGCATCGTCGTTCGTAGTGAAGTGCACCACTGGCTCGCCGGAGTCTGAGAACTCGGGCAGCAGTTCGATGTACATCTCGGGGTTGCCCATGTCTATGTTCCTGTCTGCTCGGCTGGGTGCCGGACGCTGGATGGCGGATTGAGCACAGCGTAGCCGCGCTGCCGCCGGGCCGGGCGTCCAGCACGAGGGGGAACCGGCGTGTTGGCTGAGTAGGCTGCGACGAGCGGCGACGAGCGGCGGACTGGAGGATGATTGGGATGAGCAGCAGGAGGCTGGTCACGCTGCTTGCTGTGCTGGCGGCGCTGTTCGCGGTGATCTATGTCGCAGCGTCGATCGTTGTGGCGCACCGCGCACTCTCCGCAGAGCTGACGCCGCTCGCCGAGTGTCCGTCCGACTACGGCCTGGCCTATGAGGACGTGGAGTTCTCGCCTCGTGGCGGGCCCGAGCTGGTTCTGCGCGGCTGGTGGATGGCCGCCGCTGAGCCTCGCGCGACGATCATCCGCGTGCATGGCATCGACAGCAATCGCGAGTCGCTGCTTGGCTTCTCCGCGGCAATGACCACGGCCGGCTTCAATGTGCTCGCGTTCGACCTGCGTGGACACGGCCAGTCCGATCACGCCCAGATGGGTGCTGGCCTGCACGAACGCGACGATGTGTTGGGCGCGCTGGACTACGTGATTGAGCAACGGGGCGCTCGGGCGGACGCCGTGTTCCTGCACGGCAATTCCTATGGCGGCGCCATCTCGCTGATGGCTGGTTGGCGGGACGACCGCGTGGCCGGGGTCTTCGCCGATTCAGCCTTTGCATCGCTCTCCGAGCTCGTGTCACAGGAGGTCTCGCGCCGAACGGTGCTCCCGCGCTGGGCTGCGGCAGCGTTGCGGCCCGGCATTGTGCTGGCCGGCAGAATCTTCCAGGGCATCGACATCAACGACGTCCAACCGGCCGTCGATGCCGACGCCTACGACTATCCACTGGCGATCGTGCATTGCAGGCCGGACGAGCGCATTTCTCTGAGCCACTTCGAGCGATTACGGTCGAGCGTCCGTCAGACGCCGAGCGAGCGCATCTTCGACGACTGCCCGCATAGCGACGGCTGGCGTCTGCACGCGGCAGAGTACGAGGCGATGGCCATTGAGTACTTCGAGGATCGCCTGCGCTGAGTCGGCCCGGGCGACGGTTGCGGCTAGGGGAAGAATCCCAGCTCGACGTAACTCTGCGCGACCAACTCGAGCGAGTAGAGATAGGCGGCGGTGCGCAGATCGGGCAGGCCTCGCTCGCGGCGCAGCGTCGAGATGCGCTCGTACGACTCGCCCATCGTTTTGGCCAGCGAGTTGTTCACGATGTCGATTTCAGTGGGGCCGCGTTCGAGCATGGCGCGCTCGTGGAGCGGCAGGGCGTTGCCGGTGATGGCCTGCATGGTGTCGAGCATGCGACGGCTCTGCATGTCTGCGGCGCCGACCAGCATTCGGTCGAACGATACGTGCGAGAGGTTCTTGAGCCACTCGAAGTAGGACACCGTGACGCCGCCGGCGTTGAGATAGAGGTCGGGAATCAGTGTGATGCCGCGATCGCGCAGGATTCGGTCCGCGTCGGGGGTGGTCGGGGCGTTGGCCGCCTCGGCGATGACTTCGGCTTGGATTCGGTCGGCGTTGTCGACGGTGAGCTGATGTTCCAGCGCCGCCGGGACGAGGATGTCGCACGGCTGCTCGAGCGTCTCCTGGGAGTTCGCGAAGACCTGCCCGGCGGGAAACGCGGCGATACCGCCGTGTTCCCAGCGGTGCTGGGCGATCGCTTCCATATCAAGACCGTTGGCGTCGTACAGTCCGGCGTCGTGTTCGGCGATGCCGACAATCCGTGCGCCGTGGTCGGAGAGTTCTCTCGCGGCGTGGTAGCCGACATTGCCGAGCCCCTGCACGATCACTCGCTTGCCGTCGAGCCCGGGCGAGAGGTTGTGCCCGGCCTCGGGGTCAGAGAGACAGTTGATGATCCCATGAAACACGCCGAGCCCAGTCGCCTCGCGCCGGCCGGGAATGCCGTGCAGGGTGAGCGGCTTGCCGGTCACGCAGCCGAAGTGGTCAATGTCGTGCGGGTTGAGGGTGCGGTAGGTGTCTGCGATCCAGGCCATCTCGCGTTCACCGGTGCCGTAGTCCGGCGCCGGCACATCGATCGACGGACCGATGAAGCTGTGGTGGTCGAGTTCGATCACGAGACGGCGCGTGACCCGTTCGACGAATTCGGGAGAGCGCTGATAGGGGTCGATGCAGACGCCGCCCTTGGCGCCGCCGAACGGGACATCGACGATCGCGCACTTGAAGGTCATCAACGCGGCGAGTCCCTTGACTTCGTCGGCGTCGACCATCGTCGAATAGCGGATGCCGCCCTTGGTCGGCAGACGATGATGGCTGTGCTGCGCGCGGTAGGCCTCGATCACCTCGATCTCGCCGGCCTCATTCTCGACCGGGAAGCTCATGTGATACATGTTGTTGCAGGTCTTGACCTGTTCCAGCAGACCTCGGTCCATGTCCGAGAACTGCGCGGCCTCGTCGAAGTAACGGCTGAAGTCGTCGTAGATCGAGGCCATCGGACGTCACCGCCGTCGTTGAGCGCTGTGGACGAGCAGCGTTATGCGCGGGGCAGCCCGAGTCCTCGCGTAGCGATGATGCCACGCTGGATTTCTGACGATCCGCCGGCGATGGTGGCGGGCACCGACGACATGTACGTCTCGGTGAACCAGCCCTTCATCTGCGCGTAGGGGTCACCCTTGCGCACGGCGCCGTAGCTGCCCATCGTGTTGATCCCGAAGCGGGCGAAGCGTTGCGACAGCTCGGAGGAGAACATCTTGGCCACCGACGCCTCATGGTTCGGGGCGAGTCCGCCCTGCTGCATCGACAGCACACGCAAAGAGAGCATGCGCGAGACCTCGATGCTGATCGCGGTGTCAGCAGTGCCGAGCTTGGCTTCGCGCGACTTCGCGGGACTCTCGTTGAGGTAGTCGATGAAGTCTTCGAAGTTGCGTCGGATCGCGGCCGAACCGGATAGCGCGGAGCGCTCGAAGTCCATCGTGGCCATGCCCACATACCAGCCGCGGTTCTCCTCGCCGACGCGGTTCTCGACCGGCACGCGGACGTCCTCGAAGAAGACCTCGTTGAAGCCGTGTCCGCCGAGCATGTTGATCAGCGGGCGCACCGTGATGCCGGGCGTGTCCATGTCGACGAGCAGGTAGGTGATGCCGCGGTGCTTGGGCGCGTCGGGATCGGTGCGGACGAGGGCGAACATCTGGTCGGCGCGGTGCGCGTTCGAGGTCCAGATCTTCTGTCCGTTGATCACGTAGTCGTCGCCGTCGCGGACGGCGCGGGTCTGCAGCGAGGCAAGATCGGAGCCTGAGCCGGGCTCGGAGTAGCCCTGGCACCATGACGCGCGGGCATTGACGATGTCGTCGAGATACTTGGCCTTCTGCTCGTCGGTGCCGTAGACCAGCAACGTGGGGCCGACGTAGCCGACGGAGATCAGGTCGGGTCCGGGCACGCGGTGGTAGGCCAGCTCTTCGTTGAAGATCGCCTGCTCGGCGAAGGACAGGCCCATGCCGCCGTGCTCTTGCGGCCAGGCGGGCGCGGTCCAGCCCTTGGCCGCGAGCTTGGTGCGGATGCCCTGCGCAAACTCCCAGGCCTCATCTGAGCCTTCTTCGTCGTTGGAGACGTCGAGGCCGTTCCAGTCGGCGCCGAACTCGTCGCGGATCCATCCTTGGATCTCGCTGCGCCAGGCTTCCTGTTCCGAGTTGAATTCAAAGTCCATCAGGGTCTCGCTTTCGAGCGGCCAGCGTCGCACGCTGCATCAGAACACACTGTTGACTAGTCTACCTGCCGACCCGCTGCCATTCCCGCTGCCATTAGCGGGAAAACTGATAAATGATGTCGTCCGAGGATGGCGGATCGGCGGGCCGCTCGGCTGGATCGTCGCGCGAGACGGCGAAGCCGATCGCTGGATCGTCGGAGTCGAGCAGCAAGGGGTTCACGGTCACCGCGGCGCGACCGTCGGCGCTGCGTTCGATCAACGGCCCTGCCTCGACCGCGCCGGACTCACGCACCAGCCAGAGCTGCCAGGCGTCGTCGGCAGACGGTTCAGGCAGTCCCCAGAAGACCAGCGCGAACAGCTGATCCTCGTAGTGCGGCAGCAGCACGCCGGTCAGCCCATCGTCGGAGAGGGCGACCGCGCGGCCATCAATCGGATCGTCCGGCCGGAATGCGAGTACCCCGAAGACGACCGCGACGGCAGCGACTCCGGCGAGGGTCAGCCAGATGAGTCCGCGGCGCACAACCTGCAGCGCCTGCCGCGTGTGCACGGTCGGCGGACGGGCCAGTCGAGCGCGCTGGATCAGTCGCTGCTCCAGGCCCGGCTCAACCACTGAGGGTGCGATCTCCAGCGTGCTCATGGTGATCGCCGCCGCCGCGGTCGGCCAGGCGGACAGGCGCATCGAGAGCGTGTCGTCGCGGCGAATCTGATGGGCGATGCGGCGCTGCTCGGGGTCATCGAGCAGGCCGAAGGCGAACAAACCGAGCTTGGCGTCGACCTCGTCAACGGACTGAGCGAAATCCTCCCGCGTGTCGTAGAGCAACGCGGCGAATGCCTCGATTGCCTGGACGAGGTCAGCATCTGACTGGGCATCGGCGCTCATGGGCGCCGATGCGTCGAGCCAGGCATCTTCGAGAATCAGGCTCGCGGCGCCCGGTGACCTCAGCATCGCGCGCTGGTAGTCGCCCGCCGAGATGTCTTGGACGACGTCGGGCAAGTCAGGATCGGGCTGCAGCGGGAAGGGCTCGAGGTCTCGGATGGCCAGCGACGGCGCGATGCCGCGACGTCGGGCGGCGTGCGCCAGGTCTCGGGTCAGGCGCAGGATATGGACATCAAGCGCGTCGGACGCCCAGCGCTCGGGCATGGCCCAGATCTGGATGAGGGCGGTCTCCACCACGTCGTCGGCGATCTCGCGGTCGACGATCCGCTGGGCCAACGTGCGAGCGGCCGCGCCATAGCGTCGGAACACGTCACGCAGCGCGATCTCATCTCCGTCGACGAGGCGCTGGAAGCTGTCGTCGCGCGGCACGGGTCGCTCCCTAGACAGGCTCAGCGCCGCTGGCGCGGCCGTAGTCGTCCGCCAGCCGCACGATGTCCTCCGCACCGCCGGTTGGATCGCCCGCCGCGTCGTTGGGCAGGCGCTCGGCCAGTTCCAGGATGTCCGCGCCCGCGGGCCCGGCAGCGATGCGGTGGATGATGCCCGCGCCGATCTGTACGGGATATCCGCTGCGCATCGTGACGTTCTCCAACAGATCAGTCGTGGCGCCGATTGTCAAGACCGCCTCGCCGGACATCAGCATCACCGTTTCGTGCTTGCGCCGGTGGTATTGCAGCGAGAGGCGCTGGCCGGCGTCGATCCGCATTGCCTTGATCACCGAGTCCGCGTTGCAGCTCAGGATCAGTTCCTCGCCCCAAGGCTTGGGAACGCGCAGGATCGGCGTCGGCGCGGCCGCTGCGTCTGGCACGGGAATCCTCACTGTTGCACCGCGACGACCGAGGACGATCGAGGGCGATCGGGGCCGGTCTGGGATTGCTGTCTAGAGTGAGAGTACGAGAGGCTGCAGTGATCACCAACAGAAGCGGACACCACGCGCGCAGGGTACGTGGAGCCGGCAGTTGAGCGGCCGCTGGCTGGCGGCCATTCTGTTGCTCGCGGTGTTGTCCGCGGCCATCGG
>JAJEBU010000118.1 GCA_022822375.1 Dehalococcoidia bacterium | reverse complement strand
CTCCGAGCGATCGGCTTCCAATCGAGACTGGTTGGGCTGGAACTCCTGCTTGAAATGGGCTTCATCGCGCTGTTGGGACTCGGGCTCGGCACGGCGCTGGCGCTGGGCCTTGCCTGGCGGCTCTTTGCGGAAGGAACGTTCGGCGAGATTGACATGTACATTCCGCTCGGTACGATCTTGCCCATGTTGATCGGCGCGTTCATTGCGTCGCTGGTGCTCACCTACTTCCCAGCCCGGCAAGCAGCGCGCACCACGATTGCCGAGGCGTTGCGATATGAGTGACGAATCCGACCCCACCAACTTGCTGCGTGAGCTGGCGTTCGGCTACGACCGCGACCTGCCCTTCGACGCGAAGACCTCTCCGGCCGGCCAGGGCGGCGGAATCAACGTCGAGCGGTTCGAGATCACTTCCCGCTACGACGGCCGAGTCAGCGGCCTGTTGATCCAGGCGGACCAGGCTGAGGGTCCGCGACCGCTGGTGCTGATCGGTCATCCTGGCACCTTGGACAAGTCGAGCGATTATGTCCTCTGGCCTGCGGAGCAGTGGGTTAAGCGCGGCGCCGTCTGCGCAACCATCGACCAGGCCGGTCACGGCGAACGCGCGAGGCGGCCCGTCGCGATGGAAGACTTTCAGCGTTGGCCGATGCGCCGACTCGACCAGACGCTGCAAACCGTGGTCGACTGGATGCGCACCCTCGATTACCTCTCGGAGCGGCCCGAAGTGGACCCGGACCGTGTCGGGTTCGTCGGCTTCTCGATGGGCGGCATGCGCGGAGCACCGTTCGTCGGCCTGGACGAGCGCGTGAAGGCCGCCTCGTTCTGCATTTCCGGAGCGAGCACGCTTTCCGATCGTGGAGGCGCCGCCGGGCAGTTGGCCAACGCGCTGTCCGATCCCGGCATCTACGCCCCCATGATGGCCGGTCGCGACATTCAAGTCGTCGCCGGAGAACACGACGACCTGATCACCCCCGAGGCCACTCAGCGCTTCTACGATCAGCTGTCAGAGCCGCGGGAACTCGTCTGGCTCCCCTGCGGCCACTGGGATTTCATGCCGCAGGGCATCGCGCCCGTCGGTCCGTTCCTCGAGCGCAGCCTCAGCTTCGGCGGCTAGCTGAACACGCCAGCGGCGGTCAGCTCCGCTACCTCGCTCTCTGAGTAGCCGAGCACTTCCGTTGCCACCTCGAGCGTGTGTTGACCGAACAGCGGTGCAGGCGCGTCCAGCCGTCCCGGCGTTCCGTGCAGCTGGACCGTCGGTCCGTCGTAGAGCGAGCGGCCGGTTTCGGGATGGTCGAGATAGCGGTAATGCCCGCGCTCTGCGAGGTGCTCGTCGTGGTCGACGATGTCCTCGGCGTCTTGCACGAGCGATGCGGGCACTCCTGCGGACTGCAGCGATTCAGCCAGGGCTGCAGCGTCCAGGGACGCCGTCCAGGCAGAGAGCGACGCGTTGAGCGCGTCCTCGTTGCGGCGCCGGCCGAGCATGGTTCCAAAGCGCTCGTCCATCGCCAGATCAGAACCCTCGGCGAGCGCGCGGAGCGACTCCCACTGCGCGTCTGAGCCGATCGCGATGGCGATCCAGCGCTCGCGCCCTGCCTGATCGTCCAGGCATCGGTAGATGCCGTGCGGACACATCCACGACGATCGATTGCCTTGCCTGGTCTGATTGACGCCGTTGGCCGTGTAGTCCAGCAACAGCGGGCCCATCGTTGCGGCCACTGACTCGACCTGCGCGAGCTCGATCTGCTGACCCTGACCGGTCCTGCGCCGATGCCGCAGCGCGGCCAGGATCGCAATCACGGTGTGGCCGGGGTTGATCGCGTAATCGGGGTAGTTCGTGCCCACGCCGACGGGTCGGCGCTCAGGGTCGCCCGTCAAGTGCGAGAGTCCCGTGGTCGGTGTCAGCACTGCGCCGAACCCGAGGAAGTCGCGGTGCGGGCCCCACAGCCCCTGCATCGGCTGATAGGCCGCGATGATGTCGGGCTTGACCTCGCAGAGCTGCTCGTACGTCAGTCCCCAGCGCTCGATCACGCGCGGCGTGAGATTCGAGAGAAAGATGTCCGAGCGTTCCACCAATCGCAGTGCCACGTCGCGGGCGCCCTCTGTAGACATGTTCAGCAGCAGCGAGCGTTTGGCTGCATTGAAGTTGTTGAAGAACGACGAAGCGTTATATCCGCCAACACCCGGCTTCTGAGGCTCGCCGCGGCGCAGACCGTCTACGCGAGCCTCCGACTCCACGCGGATCACATCCGCGCCGAAGTCTGCCAACGTTCGTCCCGCAATCGGACCTGCGCCGAACCAGGAGAAGTCGGCCACGCGGATGCCGTTGAGCGGGCGTGTTGCATCGTGCGTCGTCATATCGCGCGTTCTCCCGCGAAGGCGATCAGGTCTTCGGCTGGAATTCCGAGCTCGTCGACCCAGACCTCCTGATTGTGCTCGCCGATGCGCGGCGCCGGGCGTCGGATCTCGGTGGGCGTCGCGCTCAATCGGTATGGCGGACCGGGCAGAGTCAGCGCCGCATCGGGCTGACCGAGCGTGGTGGGTTGGTCGAGCTCGAGCCACCACTGCCGCTCGGACAGGTGCGCGCTCTCGGCGAGGTCCTGAGGACTGGCGACCATGCCGATCAAGAGCCGTCGCGACTGTCCCTGCTCGTAGCATTCGAGCGATGTCTTGCTGCGGTAGAAGTCGACCAGCAGCTCCTGCGCCCGATGAAAGATCGGCGGCCACTCGAAGTTGATCCGCGGATTACGCAGCGAGCGCAGGTCCGTCGCCGCCATCGCTTCGCGGTGCTGCGGCTCCGCCAGCTCGCCTGCCGCGCCTTCCGACTCCATCCAGTCGATCAGTGTTGACCAGGGCGCGCCGAAGCCGCTCAATCCGACGAGCGAGTAGATGTAACCGTCGGCGGTTTCGTACGTGCCTGCGCCGGGCATCCGCAGCTGCTCGCCGATCCGTTGCCGCGAGATGCGTTGGAAATCCCAGAACAAGTGCGAGGTGTCCTGGCAGATCGACAGCGCTTCCTGGACTGAGGTCTCGACGCGCTGTCCGTCTCCCGAAGCTTCGGCCTGGAGCAACGCCAGCAGCGCGCCTTGCGCGGCTGAAATGCCAGCGACGATGTATGCTTGGTTGCCGGCAATGCGCATCGGCGAACCGTCGGGATAGCCGGCCAGGTGGGCGATCCCGGCTGCGGCCTGGGCCACGATGTCAGTCACCGTCCAGCCGGCGCGAGGCCCGTCGAGTCCGAATCCTGTGATTGACGTCCAGACCAGCGACGGTTGTTCGCGCAGGAACTCGTCTGGGTCGACCCCCAGATCGATCAGCTCGGCCCGTTCCTCCGCCGTCCACGACTCGAGCACGATGTCAGCGGTCGCCACCAGCTGTTGGAACAGCCAGCGACCGTCGTACTGCTGCAAGTCGACCGTGACTGAGCGCTTGTTGGTGTTGAAGTACCAGAACCGCAGCGAGGTCTCGCGGCCGGGGATGCCTCGCCAGAACGGTGCGCGTCCACGAGCAGGGTCGCCGCCGAAGGGCTCGACCTTGATCACATCGGCGCCAAGGTCCGCGAGGAGCTTGCCGGCGTACCACCCCATCTCAGAGGTGAGATCCAGCACGCGAACGCCGTCGAGAGCAGTTGGAACCATGCTGGATAGCCTATCGTTAGCCGGAGGAGGTGCATCATGGTGCTCGAAGACGTGAATCGCAGCCCCGTCGCGCAGGTCACGCCAATGTCGGAGATTCGGCGCTGGCGGGGGATGCCGTTGGAAGAGTACGCCGAACGTTTTCCACTCTGGGCCGATTGGATGCGGAAAAGCAGCGGCCTCATGTACGACGCCGACGGCAGCGCCTGGGTCGCCAGGTGGGATCCAGAGCACGGCGTGCCCATCGGCGCGGAGGACGAGGAAGGCCTGACGCCAGCAAAGCTGGACGCGCTGATCGAGCACACGGACAGAGCGATGGACCGGGTGCGGGCTGGGCATTTCACCTACTTCGATGAGCTGGACGCTGACGAGTCATTTTGGGATAGCGAGTAGCGGTGCGCTACCGCGTCGCTCTGGAAGACGAGGCGCGAGCTCAGTTACGTGATTTGGCTCCCGAGCCCAGGCGGGAGGTGCGACGAGTTTTGCGAGCGATGGAAGTCGAACCATTCGGGCCCGACATGATCCAGCTACGACTGAACGAGATCAGATATCGCGTCCGCGTCGGCGACTATCGCATTGTCTTTCGCCCTGGGCCTCGTCCGCGCGAGGTCACCGTCACCAGGATCGGTCACCGCGCCACGGTCTACGAAGGCCTGGAACGGGAAGCGGGTGCGTGAGGCCCTAGAAGGGCGGGGCGAAGCCGTCTTTCTCCTCGCCAAGCTGGGGCAGTAGGTCCTTGAAGATGGCCAGCGCGGAGCGGTAGCGCTTCATGTACTCGCGCTCGATCACCTTGGGATGCGTCGCGCAATCCAGCAGCTCGGCCATCAGCTGCAGTGCGCCGTCGCGAGTCTGGGCGACAAACTTGCCGCCGGTGAACTTGAACGGCTGGATGATGAATCGCTCGACGCCGGTCTCCAGCAGCCGCTCGGCGAACGCGTGGGGATTGTCGGACCAGATCATCGGCGTGAGCGTGACGCAGGCTTGCACACCGGCCTCATGCACTTGCTGGATGGCGTCGATGCGTCGCTGATTGGCCGGGCATGACGGCTCAAACTGCTTCCGCACGCCTTCGTTGTCGGTCGTGACCGTCATGTTGACCTGGACACGCCCGCCATTGGCCTCAATCTGCTGGAAGAGATCGATATCGCGCGTGACGTCAGCAGAGCGGGTCTGCACCACCAGCTTCGGTCTGTGGCCGTCAGCCATGATCTCGAGGATGGCGCGGGTTAGCCCAAGTTCTCGTTCGATGGACTGATAGGGGTCGGTGACGGAAGACATGTAGATGGTTGCACCATCGAGCTTGGTGCAATGCGGAACAGACCGTTGCCGCGGGCGAATGAACTCACGAAGAAGCGTCGCATCTGCACTGTCTTTCACTGTGACCCACTGACCCCAATGCTCCTGCAGTTCCCGGTCGGACGCGAAGAACGCGGCGTAACAATAGCTGCAACCGAATGCGCATCCCATGTAAGGATTGATGGCGAAATCGTAAGTCAACATGAAGCCGATCGTCTTGCTCAGCAGGGAAGGCTTGCTCTTGGCCTCGCGAAGTCCGACCTCCGTCCGCGCCGCTGATCCCTCGTGCCCCGCGAGTCGCTCCAACACTCGCCCGAGCCGCTGCTCGTAGCTGGTAACGCACGAACTGTGATCGCAGCCCCGCTCCGAGAACATGTCGAGCTGCTGGAATTGAGCATCCTCTGACTGTGTTGGCATGAGATCTAGACCCTCTTCTGAACCGCAAGCTTCACAGCCGGCTGCCCGCTTGGGCTTCTCGGTGCCCACGTTACACTTCGATTCAGATCGCCGTGCGGTCGACGTAACCTCTGCTGATTCAGCTGTTTCCTCCAGTTCGTGATTCCTGGCAGAGTACCTGTCTGAGGAAGACTTGGTTGAATGTCCGTTACTGTGAACGTTTCTGGCATTCTTGGAAAACTGATCTCGATCATCTCTCGCTTGTAAGTGGGGCCACTAACGCAAACTGTATCCGGATTGAGCCGAAGTTGGAGGGCGAGCAAATCCCACTGGACGTCCTCAATACCTTCTGCGTACAAGACATGGTTTGCGACCATCCATCGGCTTCGTTTGGAATCGATGTCAATGACTAAGTTGCCGTCCTCGTCGAACGCACTCTCCCTGTGTTCGAATCGGAATGGGACCCTATGCGGCGAGGTCGCCCGGCCTTCGAGCAGCCTGCGAAAGGTGGTCCAGCACATGCCGCCCGATTTGTACATCGCCTTAGTGTCAATGCACCACATCGTAACACCGGGGGGCTGAATGCTTCCTCTCAGGTCGGCAAATGCTGCAGCAAGGCCGATCGACAGGGCACCCGTTCCGGAACCAAAGTCCACCACTTCCAGCGGCTCTGTCAGACCAGAGACTCTCGGAGCCAACTGACGAGCAATCCAATAGGCAAGGTTGACCTGCCGAGGCTGGTACCAGGTTGTGTACAGAAGGCAGACCCACGGGTTCGAGTAGTCTGGCGACTGCTTCCCGTGCAGTTTCTCTAACTCTTTCAGTGCTTGGTGCACACTGTAGGTGACCTCGTTTCGGGAGAGCCCAGAGCTCAGCCGCTTCAATTCCTGCTCTGCATACGTGACCAGAGCTTCGTCTATCAGTTCGAGCGCGGTGCTTACAGCCACAGCCCTACGCCCCGACTGCGACCTTCACGTTTGCTGGCAGCCTGGATGTGAACACTTCTACTGCCTCTCGAACCATCTCTTCCAACACTTCGGCGGCTGGCCTGAGTTCGTTGAGCAATCCCGAAATCTGGCCGGCGGCGTTCATTAGCAGGTCTTCGCGTTCGCCCTGCTTGGCGGCCTCGGCGATGTCCGCGATCAGCAGGCCTTGTAGTCCCATCGGCAGCGCTTGCTGACCGCTGTCCTCCCAGGCTTCGATCAGCTCGTTGGTGATGTTGCGCATCGTCTTGCCCGAGTAGAGCCGGGTGACACGCGTGTCCTCGTCCTTGGCGGCGAGGATGCGGCGCTTGCGGAACTCGTCGAGGTTTGCCTCCTGTGTCGGGATGAACATGGTCCCGCACCAGACGCCGACACATCCCATCGCGAGCGCTGCAGCGAGGCCGCGCCCGTCGCCAATGCCTCCGGCGGCGATGACCGGCTTGGGCGCGACGGCGTCGAGCACCTGTGGCAGCAGCGCCATCGTGCCGATCCGACCGGTGTGCCCGCCCGCCTCGTGGCCTTGCGCGACGACGATGTCGGCGTTGCCGTCCGAGACGCGAAGGGCGTTCTTGACATTGCCAACCAGCGAGATCACCTT
>JAJEBU010000021.1 GCA_022822375.1 Dehalococcoidia bacterium | reverse complement strand
GATCAGCGATGCATCGGGAACCGAAGGCGACACCATCACGTTCACTGTGACCCTGAGTCCGTCCAGAAACGGCTACGTCTGGGTCAACTACTATTCGACCCCATTGTACGGAGAACGGGTATCGGCAGGGAGTGGCGACTTTGAGCGCGTCTACGGTCAGCTCACGTTCAAGCCGGGCGAGACCGAGAAGACCATTACAGTGGCGCTGACCGACGATAGTAAGTCGGAAAGCACTGAAGCATTCGGGCTCAGGTTGTACTCCGAAGCCCAGGCGCAGGTGGCCGACCGCGAGGGAATCGGCACGATTATCGATAATGACTGATCGAGCAGAGCGAGTCCCTCGCAGACTCAACAGATGCCGCTCAGACTATTGTCCGGATGCCAGGCGGCTGCGAGTGTAGACACACCGTCGCGAAGGGACTTGGCCGTTGTGGGGTGGCTGACAAGATACTGAGCAGAGCACGGTTTGTTCTGGTGCGATGGGAAGCATTGCCTGAATGGCGAGTGACTGATGTCGCTACGACTTGACCGCAGGGATGCGCGAGCGTACGCGTCGGCTCGGCTTGCCAAAAGCTATCCCCCCCGATTGCTGAACGCCGTGTCGAAGCGCTTTGCGGCTAGGCTGGTGTTAGTTGTGGTCCTGTGCAGGGTGTTGCTGATCAGTTCGGCGCGCGTCTCTGAGGCGTAGCAGGTCACCTCGCAGGCCGTCCTGCACCGCGTCACGATCGTCGAGGGGCAGACGCGCACCTTCCAGATCTCCAACGTCGGCTCGTGGCCCGAGCACTAGGTCCACGCCAGCGTTTCGGGCTCCTTCAGCGTCGAGGCGTCAGACGTCACGATCACCACGCTCAACCTGCGCGGCAGAAGCAGACGATCACGTCCGACGTCTTTCCCATTGAAGCCGTACCTGTCTACAACGGCGTGACCATTCTGATCGAGCCTGAAGACATTGACGTCGAACTCCAAGGACACCAGGTTGCCGCTGAGACCGACCTCATCACCGTCAGCGTGACGTCTTCGGATGGCAGCCGCATGTTGGTCTACCGCGCGCGCGTAGTGCACCCGGAGGAGTGTCTCGACGGCGCCGTCGCCGAGGGACTCAGCCTCGTCGTCTTTGCGGGCGGCGACCTCGATGACCTCGCGGCTTGCGCGGAGCTTCGGCGTGTCACGCACTTGCACACGATCGCCGCCGGGCAGTGGACGCTCTTCAGCCCGCACGGCCCAGACTTCCTCAATGAGCGTTTCGATCTGCTCTTCGAGGAGGGAGTACCGCCCGGCACACCGCTGATCGCCGCCAGCCGCGGCCCCGCTACCGCAGACCCGTTTCCGCCTGCAGCTGAGTCGAACGATTTGAGTACAGACTGCTTCGTGGGCGATAGCGGGCCTGGACTTGGAATCGTGCACTTCCAGGGTGGCTCACTCGACGAGCTCACATCCTGTGGGCAGGCTGCGGACATACTCGACATCTGGACGCTGTCAGCGGGCGAGTACGTCATCCTCGTGCCCGGCGCGCATCCCTACGTCAACGCCGACTTCGCTGCACACTTCAGCGAAGGTATCCCCAACGGCGAGCCGCTGCTCGTGCGTGGCAGAGAGGCGCCCTCACGCGGACAGTAGGAGGTCGGAGACTGGCGCCGGCCTTCCTGTGGCAGCATGGCGTGATTGATCCAGCGACGGATGCGCGCTCACGTTGCACCGGCTCGCGACGATGCGGTGATTTGCGTGAGCACTGACCGTTAGCATTGATCTCTAATGTTCGGTCTGACGCGGTCCGACGTACACGAGTCCGCTGAAGCGCGAGTCGAACCCAGATAGATGTCGGGAGAGCAGCATGAGGCGAGTCGTCCTGGCAATGGTTGCGCGGTTGTTTGCGAGCAGGTTCGCCGCGCGGCTGCCCGAGCGAATGACCTTGCGTCTGGTGGACCGCGCGGTCTCTGTCGCGATGACACGGGACACGCTCGCCGATCTTCCGGACGGCATCCACGTCATGCTCTGCGGAGCGGGCAGCCCACTCGCGGATATCAAACGCTCCGGTCCTTGCGTGGCGATACAGGCAGGAGAGCAGCTTTATGTGTTCGACGCGGGCACGAATGGCGCGCGCAACCTCAACCGGTTCGGTGTGAACGTCGGTCGCGTCGAGGCCGTGTTCCTGACCCACGCCCACTCTGATCACATCGACGGATTGGGCGAGCTGGGCATGTTGCGATGGGTCAATGCGGGCGCCAGCAGTCCGCTGCCTGTGCACGGTCCGCCAGTCGTCGACGAGGTGACCGACGGCTTCAATCGTGCGTACGCCGCCGATATGCGCTACCGCGTCGATCACCACGGGCCCAGCTTCACACCCGCCAGCGGCGGCGGACTCGACCCAGTGTCCTTTCCGCTCCCTGCTGAAGGCGAGCTGCGCACCGTCCTGGAGTCTGAGCACGGTGTCCGCATCAGCGTGTTCCTGGTCTCACACGAGCCCGTTTCCGAGGCGGTGGGATACCGGATTGACTATCGCGGGCGATCAGTCGTGATTAGCGGGGACACAACCAAGTCCGCCAATCTGATCGAGCACGCGCGAGGCGTCGATCTGCTCGTTCACGAAGCGCTCGATGTCCGCTTGACGGAACAGATCGCTGCTGCTGCTGAGGCGGCTGGCAACGTTCGGGCCGCGCAAGGCGCACGGGACATCATCTCCTACCACACCACGCCTGTGGAGGCCGCCGAGTCTGCCGCGGAGGCCGGCGCCGGTCAGCTGCTGCTCTACCACATCGCTCCACTGCTCATGCTGCCCGCACTCGAGCGGCAATTCCTGCGCGGGACGCGGGACGCGTTCAGCGGCAAGATTACGCTGGGCACCGACGGCACGTTGATCTCGCTGCCCTCGAGACCGTAAACGTCGTGCTGCCGATGAGTTGCTGGGTGTGACTTCGTCTTCACCCTTGTGCTGCTCACCAGACGTGACCAGCACGCTCCGCCGAATGCCTGCTCGCCTGCCGGATGCACACGACGGTTCCGTCAGTCGGTTGCGACGTAGCGAATCGGCAGTTGCTTGATGCCGCCAACGAAGCCGGAGCGGAGCCGCTCGATCTCGCCGTTCAGCTCGATCTCGTCGAGCCGGTCGAGGATGTGCCCGAACATCGTCCTCAGCTGCAGACGAGCGAGGTTGGCGCCGAGGCAGTAGTGCTCGCCGAATCCGCCGAACGCCAGATGATCATTCGGTGTGCGGGTGATGTCGAAGGTGAAGGGGTCGTCGAAGATGTCTTCATCCCGATTCGCCGATGGATAGAACATGACCACCTTCTCGCCGGCGGGGATCAGCTGGCCGCCGACGTCAACGTCCTCGGTCACGAGGCGGGCGAAGTGAATCACTGGAGAGACCCAGCGCAGGATCTCCTCGACCGCGGTACCCATGAGCGACCGATCTGCGCGCAGCAGAGCCATCTGCTCGGGATGCTGAATCAGCGCGAGGAGACCTCCGCTGGTCGTGTTTCGGGTGGTCTCGTTGCCGGCGATGATCAGGAGGTAGCAGTAGGACAGGAGATCGAGCGGGCTCAGCGGTGCGCCGTTGATCTCTGACTGCACCAGCGTCGTGAGCAGGTCGTCGGTCGGTTGCTGTCGCTTCTCCATCGACAGTTGCATGAAGAAGCCGAGCAGCGCCTGGGATGCCGCGGCCATCGTCTCCTGCTGGGTGCGGCCGCGCTGGTACTCGGGATCGCCCGAGCCGACCATCTCGTTGACCCATTGGATCATGTCCCCTTGCCGCTCGCGCGGGACGCCGAGCAGTTCGCAGATTGTGACGAGCGGCAAGAGATTCGAAATCTCCGCGACGACCTCACACTCACCGCGTCGGGTGACCTCATCGACGATCTGGCGGGCTGCCCGATCGACCACCTCGCCGGCGACCTCATCAATGCGCTCCTCGAGAATGGCCAAGCCCCTCGTGGTGAAGCGCCGGTTGACGAGCGCACGGTACTGCGCGTGTTCAGGCGGATCCATGTCGAGCAGATGGTGCGTTTGCGGCGCCGCGCCGCCGTCCGTGAGCTGATCGAGCCGCAAGACGATGTCGGTCTTGTTGGAGAACGTTTGCGGATCACGGGAGATACGCTGGACATCCTCCCACTTGGTGATCGCCCAGAACGGTTCGAGATCCTCATCGCTCGCCTGGTAGCGAAACGC
>JAJEBU010000080.1 GCA_022822375.1 Dehalococcoidia bacterium | reverse complement strand
CGTGGGCCAGCGCCGGCGCGCCCCGCGACCGGTAGGCCGCCGGCAAGCGCCACACGTGGCGTTCGCTCACACCCAGCACCTCGGCCGCTTGCGCGGCTCGCAGGTCGCCCGCGTTCACACTCTCCAGCACGTAGCGTCGCGCCTCTTCCGACTGCGTCACTGTCCGTCTCCTCCCACTTGCGTGTTAGGGACTGACCGAATCGCTGCTCGTTGACACAGTCATCGCTCGGAACGTGATCCACTTTGGGACACTGCCCAGCGGGTGCTGCGGCACCAGGTGTTGGTCGAGGGCCGCAGCCAACGACAAGTGGCGCGCGAGCTGAGGATCAGCCGCAACACGGTCAGGCGCTACCTGGAGGCGCCGCCAGCGGTCAGGCGGGAGAGCGGGCCGCGGCGGCGAACGGCAATACTGCCCTGGGCAGCCTCGTCGGCAACGGACTGCTGGCGCAAACCGGCGTCGCGCGCGCGATCGGGGCCGACAATGGCGGAATCGGCCATGACGCTCACGGCTTAGGCAACAGCGGCGCACGGTCCCACACCATGACCGTCCGCGAAGAGTTGCTCGGCAGCAGCTCGTCAAAGACGCTGGCATGTCCCTGTTAGCGGCCAGGTCGACTGTCGAGCGAGGTGAAGCTGTGCCAGTTGGCCATCCGCATCCGATCCATCTCGATCAGTGGCCACGCAAGCCGCTATCGTTGAGAGGCCAACTCGGATAGGAGGAGTCATGCCGGACTTTGACGCGTACGTCTCTTCCATGGAGGAGAGGGCGTCCTCTGCCCTCTCCTCTACCTCCAACGGAGCTGACCTCTTTGGGAGTGTCGATTTCCTTGACGGGCAAGTGAGCCGCAAACTCCGCGAGGCTGTTCCGCTCGGTGTACGTCGCGAGCGAGGAGCGTTCTTCACTAGCTCGGACCTGAGAACTGCGGCACTGGTCGCTTGGCCAAGGGCTGAGACGCCTGTTGGTCCCGTGCTCGATCCAGCCGTAGGAGCCGGCGATCTTCTCATTGAGGTCGCTCAGAGCTTGCCAGTCTTTTCCGGCCTCGACTCGACGTTGGACCTTTGGGGATCTCAGCTTCACGGCCGGGATATTGAGCCCTCATTCGTTCGATTGGCAAAGGCGCGGCTAGCGCTGCTTGCGATTTCACGTGGAGCGGTGCCCACCAATGGCCGCCGAATGCGATTAGACGACCTGTTTCCGGGGATAATGGCTGGAGACGGGATTGATGTACTCAACAGCGGTTGGGAAGGCGGACACATCGTGATGAACCCGCCTTTCGGGTACCACAGTCCGGGGTTCGCTGTCGAATGGGCAAATGGGCGAACCAACATGGCCGCAATGTTCCTGGCGAGTGCAATCGAGCATTCAACGGCAGGTACGTCTCTGACAGCAATCTTGCCTGAGGTCATTCGCACAGGTTCGAGATACCGGCGACTGCGGGCGTTTGTCAGCGAGCGCCTCCGCGTGGTTGGAGTTGAGTCTTTCGGCAGGTTTGACGCTTGGACGGATGTGGACGTGTTCACTCTCAGAGGCGTCGTCAAGGAGGTCAGCGTCAAGGAGGATTCGGAGACTGTCGAGTGGTGGCAGAGATCGAACGGCAGGAAGCTCGGAGAGGAGTGTGACATCTCTGTTGGCTCAGTTGTCCCACACCGAGATGAGGAGTCGGGTGAAGAGTATCCCTTCCTACAGGCCCGCCAGATTCCGCTTGGAGGCGACTACGACGCATCTCAGGCGGAGAAGCGACGATTCACATCTCGTTTGTTCGAACCACCGTTTGTTGTGGTTCGGCGAACCTCACGTCCTGCCGACCGAGCCCGTGGAATCGGGACGTTGATCAATGGTGCTGATGGCATACTTGTTGAGAATCACCTTTTGGTCTGCAAGCCGAAGGATGGCTCGCTCGAGTCCTGCCATCGCGCCATCGCCCTACTTCGGTCCCCGAAGTCGCGAGAGTGGTTAGACCAGCGAATCCGTTGTCGACACCTCACCGTCGGCGCACTCCGTGAAATGCCCTGGTTCGACGCATGAACACGGCAACATTTCGCTTCTCGACGGACATCTTGCGCCGGCTAGGAGAAGAGCTCATCACGAGTTTTGATCAGGGAATCGTGGAACTCGTGAAGAACTCCTACGATGCCGACGCAACTAAGTGCGCCATCGAGCTAGTGGAAACGAACGCGCCAGGCGGGACGGTTGTCATCACTGACGACGGGGACGGAATGTCGAGCGAGGATGTTCGAGAGGGCTGGTTGGTTCTGGGTCGTTCCCGAAAGATCCCAACCGAGCGAACGACACGAGGTCGACTACCAGCTGGGAGCAAAGGTCTAGGCCGGCTCGCTGCCTTGAGATTGGGAGAGAAAGTCCATCTCGTCACCAGATCGCGCGTTGAGCCAAGGACGGAATACTCGACGTGCATTCGCTGGGCAGACTTTGCCCGTCATAAGGTCGTCGAGGACGTTCTACTTCCCCTTCGTCGGCGCTCATTGTCGCAAGGGAACCACGGAACGCGAATCGAGATTCAAGGGCTGCGTGCCCGGGTAAGTGAGCGGGAGGTGAAGGCTCTCGCACGCGAACTCCTTCTTCTTGCTGACCCATTCGGCGATCCAGCCGGCTTCACTCCAACGCTGATTGCACCAGAGTTCGAGGAACTGGAGACCTTGGTCCAACGGGCCTATTTCGACGACTGCGAGTACCGCCTGCTCGCCACCCTAGATGAGTCTGGGTGCGCGAACGCCAGGGTATTCGACCAGTCAGGAAAGGTGAGGTGGACGAGTCGGGACGGAGAACTTGGCGGGCCATATGGCGCGCCCGTGGCAAGGTTTGAGCTCTGGGTCTTCTTGCTGACACGAGAGTCATTCAGTGGCCGTGCAGCGACAATCGGCGAAGTCAGGAGTTGGCTGAGTCAAGTCGGAGGCGTCCACTTGTATCACCGAGGCCTTCGCGTTCGACCATATGGCGATCCAGGACACGATTGGCTGGACATGAACCTGGCGCGGGCCCGCAGTCCAGAGCTTCGCCCTTCGACTAACACCTCCATCGGCCGCTTTGAGGTCCTCGATGAGAGTCACGACCTGCTACAGAAGACTGATCGTTCAGGGTTCATTGAGAACGACGCGTTCCGGGAGCTTCGAAAGTTTGCCGTAGAAGCTCTCGAATGGATGCAGAGCAAACGCATCACAGAACGGGAAGAGCGCCGTGAAATTCAGAAGCGCGCCGTTGGCGACCGCGTATCGACTGCGCGCCACGACCTTGATCAAGCGGTTGGCCAGCTGCCACCGGACTTGAGGAAGCCGATCCAACGCGCGGCCCACAGACTGGAAGCAGCCAGAACTTCGGAACAAGAGCAATTGAAGGAAGAGCTAGGCCTTTACCAGACTCTAGCGAGCGTTGGCACAGCCGTTTCGGTCTTCGCACATGAGATTGAAGGCCCGGCGACCAACTTGACGACTTCCCTTGGCACGCTCGAGCGTAGAGCTCGACAGGCATTGCAAGCTCAGTATGAAACGCTACTCAGCCGTCCAGTTGAAGTCGTCAAGCAGTCGGCAGATTTGACGGCCAGGTTCGCGACATTGCCCCTTGGCCTCTTGAAGAGAAGCAAACGGCGACGTTCAGTGCTGGACGTCAACGCATCGGTTGAGGATACGGTAAAACTGTTCGAACCGTACTTGCGGGATGCGCAGATTGAGACAAGCTACGAGTTGTGCGATGCTGATGCTCAGATCTTCGGATCGGTTTCGGCGATTGAAGCGATCGTATCAAACTTGATCACTAACTCGGTGAAGGCATTTCGCCGAACAGGGGCACGGTTGACCGGTAGGAAAATCATGGTGCGGACCAGGGCCGACGACAATGCCGTCTCCATTTCCGTGCTCGACAACGGGCCGGGAATCGACCGGCGCTTGGAAGACAAGATATGGCTTCCCGGAGTCACTAGTGACGAAAACGGCACCGGTCTTGGCTTGGCAATCGTTCGTGATACAGTCGCCGATCTCGGTGGCGAAGTCCGTGCAAAGCGCAACAGCGATCTAGGTGGAGCGGAGTTCATCGTCACATTGCCAATGAGGAGGGATGCGTCGTGATCGGCCCCGGAGCCCTCGTAGCCGTCATCGATGACGAGGAACTGTACGCCAAGGCTACGGCGGACGTTGTGCTGGATGCGCGCCTAGAGCCGGTACTAATCAGTCGAAGTGCAGGTCAGTTTCCAAAAGTGAATGACCTCGTGGCTGAAATCCAGCGCTCCCGCTGCGATGCGGTGATCTGTGACCATCGACTGAGCACCAAAGGACTTGCTCAGTTCTCAGGTGCGCAGTTCGTTTCGCAGTTGTATCGGCAGCATGTTCCCGCGCTGCTGCTCTCTACCTTCGCGGCCATTGATGCGGACGACTCTATCCGCCGATACCGATCGGAGATACCCTTTGTCATGAAGCGCTCCGACTTGGCACCGGAACGCGTGCTGCAAGGCCTGGAGTACTGCGTCGAGGAACTTGGGGGTCGAGTGGCGCCTGAGCGACAACCCTGGCGGACGCTCGTCCGAATCGTTGACGTGCTACCCGACATCAACCGGGGTGTGGTGGACGCCATCCTGCACAACTGGAATCCAGATAGCGCTGTACGCTTCCCTCTCGAGGTCGTGGATAATGAGCAGATCGCATCAGCGCTTCAGAAGGACTTCAGCGGCGAGCTCCGGGTATTCGCACAGGTGAATGTTGGGTGTCGAGACGAGAGCGAACTTTTCTTCAAGGACTTCGAGTTCGCGCCTGAACCGAATGTAGAAGATCTTGGCGTCTAGAGCGTGGATTCTGGATGTAGGTCACGGGAACTCGACTGTCATCGAGGACGCTGATTGCGTGTCCATCGTCGATGGTGGAAGGCGAGACACCTTGGTTCGCTTCCTCTTGGACCGAGGCATTACCAGCATCGATAGCGTGATCGTCTCACATGCGGACGCCGATCACTGCGGCGGAATTTCGTTGCTGCTCGCAGACCCGAGATTTCGGGTTGCCGAGGTCTTCGTTAACCCCGACCCGCGCCAAACGGGTACGTGGAGCGATTTCCTGTCGGTGATGGTCGACGCGAGAGAACGCGGGACCCGGTTCTGGCTTGCGTTAAACGATGTCAACGCCACTGACGTTCGTTGTGGCGACATCCAACTAGAGGTTCTCGCGCCGTCACAAGACCTCGCAGCCAGAACAGCGGTCGGCGTAGCGGCGGACGGCAGACGCCTAGATGCGAATGCCATGTCCGCCGTCGTTCGTGTCTGGGCAAAGGAATCGCCGCGGCTCTTGATCGCAGGCGATATAGATCAGATCGGACTTGATGATCTGATTGAACACCATCAAGAACTGAATGCAGATGTGCTCGTGTTCCCGCATCATGGAGGGCTGCCTCGTGGTGGGGACCCTGCTTCATTCGCCGACGTGCTCCTGCGAGCAGTTGATGCTCGGCTCGTGGTGTTCTCAATCGGTCGCGGGAGATATGGGACGCCCCGGCCAGAGGTCGTGGACACGGCGCTCCGTCTCGGACGCGACATCCACATCGCATGCACGCAGATGTCCCAGCACTGCGCGGCTGATATGCAGGAATTGCCGCATGCTGCGGATGACTGGCTACCGCTGTCCGCAATCTCAGGTCAAGGATGCGCTGGCACCCTACTAGTCTCGCTCGATGAGAGTTTCGAGTACAGGCCCTCGCGTGCCGACCATGCCGCGTTTATCAGCAGCCATGCGACGACTGCTCTGTGCCTGCGCCGGGTTTGAGAACCCTGGACAGCTGATTTGCTTCTGCTCCGACACCACGGCCAGAGCAACGAGAGCGTAGTCTCATTGCCCCAGTGGTAGGCCGTTGCAACCTGGCATTTCTCCCCACTTTCGTGGCACCTAACCCTTCACAGGGCAAACATCCACTCAAAAGTTCGCAGTTCGGTACACGACGGTCCACCATCATGTACTGATTTGCGAACTTCCCCGGCCAGCACAACTTCTGTGGTATCTTTGCGCCCAATCGGAGTGTCTTCCGGCATCAGGATCGTGTAGCTGATCACGGTCCGGCCGGGCTCGACGTCGATCCGCTTGATGAACGTGCGCAGGAAGGCCTTCGACTCGGTGAGGTCGTTGGCGTGTAAGAACTCAGACATGTCGGCGGCGAACTCGGCCACCACCTCTGCCTTGTCTAGCAGCACGCGCCGCTCAGCGAGGGCGCTGCGCGCTTGCTCGGCGGTGAGCTCGAGTCGCTCCTTGCGAGCCATGTGTTCGCGGATGCGCGGCGTGGCGTCGACGAGCTCGAGGTCCGTGTTCTCAATCACGTGCCAGACACGGTCGAGCTTGCGCCGTACCTCGCGCAGCTCGTCCTCAATCGTCTCGAGCTTGTTGCGCTCCGACTTGGCCAGGCCGTCCATCTCCTCATCGAGCATTTTGACGAGCTCGCGAATGTTGCTCTCGGTCAAGATGTGATCGCGGAGCTGATCGAGGATGAGCGTCTCAAAGGTCTTGGCGTTGA
>JAJEBU010000081.1 GCA_022822375.1 Dehalococcoidia bacterium | reverse complement strand
CATTGCTGTAGGAGGCGATGCAACTTTGGCAATCTCATCCCGAATCCACTTTCGCAGCTCTTTCAGAGCTTGGTCGCCCTTGGCTCTCTCTTCCTCCCCCAAACGTTCAGGCTCGAACTGATCGTGTGCCGGATTCTCCATCTTTCGCAACAGCTCGTTCGACTCTGGATCATCGATGACGCACACCGCCGCATAGTCCAGCAGGCCTCGGAAGCCCGGCCAGCTCTTCTTCTGATCGTCCGTGATCAACATCCCGGTGCCGCGGATCAACGCCAAACTATTCGGCAACTGACGACCTGGGCAGCTCTCCTCCGTCGCGATCCACAGTTTCGCGCCCGTGATGCCGTGCTTACCCACCTCCATTACCGCGTCCGGCTCGCGATCGTGCACCATCTCCCAGTACAGCCGTGAACGCTCAATCTGCTCGTCAATCTTGCTGTCGTCGTCCGCCTCCGACTCGTAACGCGCCAGAACGTCCCCAATGGACGTTGCGTCAATGTGCCAAGGGTGATCGGCATCATCGCCGTCGGGCTCCAACACGACATCGAGGTCGCCTTGGTCGATGGCATAGAAGAAGCTCTCCGCGATGCTCTGGGCAATCGCATCCTGCCATCGTTGGTCATGTTGCTGCGGATTGAAGCCTGCCACCCAGATCGATGTGCTCGGCCGCGCCGCAATCGGAGGCGGCTGGAACGCGCTCGGGATTTCGCTGCCGACCAGCGCTTCGCACTGCTCG
Organism: Dehalococcoidia bacterium; assembly: GCA_022822375.1. Classification (GTDB taxonomy): domain Bacteria; phylum Chloroflexota; class Dehalococcoidia; order Bin125; family Bin125; genus Bin125. The sequence continues at coordinate 16,768 of JAJEBU010000081.1, read as the reverse complement.
ACCTGGCCGAAGAACCCGATGTTCTGTGCCGGCTCAGCCCCCTTGCCCTCGCCAAAGTCGTAATCGTGTTTGACCAATATTGCCTTGCCTTGGAACTGCTCAACCATTTCGCCGTTCTCTTCGAACGCCGACCAGTAGCAGACCATGCGCAACGGGGACACTGCGAACGGCGCCGACTTGCCGACTCCATAGGAACCGCCGGCCCCATCGTCCGGCTTGTAGCTGGCCCCGGCCATCTTCACCAGGGTCGCCCAAGCCTCGCCAGCGAGCCCCGTCGTGTTTGTGTCTGTGATCTTCAGAAACGTGACTGGGTCATACTCCAACACATCGAGGGCGCGCTGCAACGCAGCGCTCGCCTTCGGGTCATGGGCCCATTCCTGGGCGCAAGCTCTGAGATGTTCAGCTAACTCAGCACCGCGAAATGCTGCCTGCTCAATTGTCTCCAGTTCGAATGTGATCTTCACCGGCTCGGACTGGCTCAGCCGAGCATCGACTGAGTTCTGAATCACCTCCCGTGCCAGACTCTCGAGCGGCTGGCCGTCGAAGGTCACGATGCCGGCATCGTTGATGCCGCCTTGCATGCCACCATTCGTTGGCGGAAAATTCCATCCGACCTCACCCATCTCTGACCTCCTTCAGTGCCCTGACGATCTGCTCGGCGGCTCGCTTTGTCAGGCCTGGACATGCTGCGTTACCGAGCAAGCGGTAACGCTCGTTGGTCGACACCCCTTCTGGGAACAGCTCCGACTCGGGTTGACTGAAGCCCTGCAGCTTCGCGACCTCTCCCACTCGCAGTCGGCGGATGCCCCACTCGTCCTTCAGGAACGGAACGTTGTGCCCCCCGCCGCCCATGTTGGCAGTCAGCGTCGGGCACAACCCGTCTTTCTTTTCTCGGACGTAGTTGCGGCGAACCTGATACAGGTTGTGCTCCGACTGGCCATGCGCCAGTTCGGCCTCGATCATCTTCCGATACTTGTTGCCGGCAGGCAGATAGTCCGACGCCTTAGAGCGGTGCGTACGATCAACGATCCGCTCGATCGTGTGCGCTTCGACTAGGCGGGCATCACCAGATTGGGGGGGGGGGGGGGGTGAACGGATTGTAATCAAAGTGCTCGCGCGACGCCGCCACCAGGAACAGGCGCTGGCGGTCCTGCGGGACACCCGTTTCCTCGCGCAGATTCGCGACCCAGCACGACTCGCGACGGAACCAATAGCCAGCCTGCCTCAGCGCGCGGCGAACGTCGTCGAACCAAGCGCCGTCCGCCCCATAGAGCAGATGCGGCACGTTCTCCAGCAACAGCATCTTCGGGTGCTCTTGCGCGGTCCACTCGCTGATCAGCCGAGGAATCTCGTAGAAAAGCTTGCCCCGCTCATCCGCCAACCCCTTGCGGCCGCCGGCTTGCGAGAAGCTCTGGCAGGGAAACCCACCCGCGAGGACATCGACAGGCTCCAAGGCGTCCGCCGCGACACTGAGCGTGCGCACGTCGCCGCGCAGGTAACGCACGCCGGGAAAACGGTGCTGGAACGCGGCCGCCGCATGCGGACTGTGGTCGCTCGCCCAACGAATCTCAAACCCCGCCTCGGCGAGGCCGCTGGCAAGTCCGCCCATGCCGCTGAACAAACATCCCGCGCTGAACTCCGCCGCGCTGCGGTCTTCCCTACGGTCTTCGTCGCGGTCTTCGTTGCTGACGTCGTTGATCGCTGACATGACGGAATCGTAGCGCAGCCATCCGCTCGCGCCAGCCCCATACACTGACCCCATGTCCTCCGCTGAAGCCTCTTGCTTTCGACATCCTGACGTCTGGGCCGGCGTCCTTTGCCAGCGGTGCGGACGGCCGATCTGCACTCAGTGCATGATCACCGCCGCCGTCGGATTCCAGTGCCCCGAGTGTGTGCGCGAGGCCAACCAGCGCACGCGCCAATGGTCCACCGCGTCGCCCATCCGGGTCACACAGTCGCTGGCCGCAATCAACGCCGTGGTCTGGGTGGTCGTCTCCCTCTACACCGGCTCGCTCTCGCTCTGGACGGGCGGCGTCACCTCCGTCCACCGAGACTTCGCCCTACACGGCGCATGGGTGCACGAGGACGGCGAGTTCTGGCGGCTCGTCACCTCAGCCTTCCTGCATTACGGACTGTTACACATGGCGATGAACGTGTTCATCCTCGTGCTCCTCGGCCGCATGCTGGAACCAGCCATCGGCGGAGCCCGCATGCTGCTGCTCTACGCCGTCTCGCTGACCGGCGGAGCGCTCGGCGCGCTGCTGGTCGAACCCAACGCGTTTACCGCCGGCGCATCCGGCGCCGTCTTCGGACTGGCCGGCGCCGTCGTCGTCGCCGAACGAGCCTCCGGCGTGCGCTGGCGAGACTCAGGCATTCTGATGTTCCTGGTGATCAACATCGTCTTCTCGCTGCTCTGGCCCGGTGTCAGCATCGGCGGCCACCTCGGCGGCATGATCGTCGGTGCCCTCGCCGCCGTAATCCTGTGGAGCTTCCCCAACTGGACGGGCTACATCCAGACCGCGCAGCGGATCAAGCCGCTTCGACCCCTGCCCGAGGCGCTGGTCTTCGGTCTCGGCGTGCTGTGCGTGTACCTCGCGCTGGCGGTCGCTGCGCCGAGATGGTTGACTCCAATCTTCTAGCCCATCCCGGCCGGCCTGCTCATGCGGCCGCGGCCGCGCGGTATCATCCCCTCAACCGACTCCTGGAAGGACATGGACGATGAGTGATCGATTTGACGGCATGGTGGCGATCGTGACCGGTGCGGCCGGCGGGATCGGACGCGCGACCTGCGTTCGCTTCGCGGAAGACGGGGCAACAGTCGTCGCCGTCGACCTGGCCGGCTCCGACCTGGACGAGACCGTCGCGGCCGTCTCCAACGCCGGCGGCGAGTGCCTCACCGTCGAGGCGGATGTCACGCAGGAAGCCGATGTCGCCCGCTACGTCGCGGAAGCCATCACCGCTTACGGCCGCGTCGACGCGTTCTTCAACAACGCCGGCATCGAGGGCGTCCGCGCGGCCCTCACCGACCTCGACGAAGACGACTTCGACAAGGTCATCGCCGTCAACCTCAAGGGCGTCTGGCTGGGCATGAAGCACGTCGCGCCCGCGATCGCCGAATCCGGCGGTGGCGCGATTGTCAACACCGCATCAATCGCCGGCCTGTCGCCCACGCCCGGCATCATCGCCTACGGCGCCTCCAAGCACGCCGTGGTGGGCATGACCAAGTCCGCCGCGCAAGAGCTCGCGCCAGCCGTCCGCGTCAACGCCGTCTGCCCAGGTCCGGTCGAAACGCGCATGATGCGCAGCCTCGAGCGGCAGTTCGACCCCGACAACCCGGAGGCCGTGCACGACATGTTCGCACAGGCCAATCCGCTCGGCCGTTACGCCGAACCAGAAGAGGTCGCCGCGCTCGTCACCTGGCTCTGCTCAGACGACAGCCGCTACATCAACGGAGCCATGCACACCATCGACGGCGGCGGCAACCGCGGCCGCTAGGCGCGGCGATGATCGCTGAGCCTCTCGCTGAGCCTGGTGCGTTGAACGATCGCTCGGTCGATCAACCCATCAATCGTAGGATCGACGTTCCTCAACACGATCCGCGACATGAACTCGCGTGGTCCAAGCTCGACGAACAACCGGCCGAACACCTCATCGGCGAAACTGCTGGAGATGACTGACACGCCCTCAAAGTCGAGCACGACGTGATCTTCTTCACGAAGGAGATTCTCCAATAGGCGCCTCACTCGTGCCCCACCGTTCCTCGAGCCGAGGTCTTGTTTCGCGTGTTCCAGAACGGGGTACACCATCTCGCCACGCTCCGTTCCAAAGGTACGTTCAAGATAGCTGAACAGAGGCCGGTGTGCGCGACCTTCGAATCGCAAGGCCCGGTTCAACAGCTGCGCCTCAGTCGGCCCAATGGCGCAGCGAACAGACGTCCCGCGATGCGGGATCGATTCGCTTCTGGTCTTGGGGCCGCCGGAGTATCGATCGAAGTAAAGGTGGGCATGCTCAGAATGAATCTCGAACTGTCCTGCGGAGAGGCTTGCTACCTGATAGCTGCCAAACAAGCCATTGCCTGCATTTGAGGATCTGTCACGGGTTTGCCCCTCCGTCACTGCAGACTGCAACGCCCGCTCGTGGTCGGAAATGCTGAGAGTCGATGGAATCCCCACACCAGCGTCAGCCACCACGAATTCAATGCGAGACTCGTAGACAGTGGCCTGCACAAAACCTCCAGTCGTTGTCTCGGCATGGCTCAGGACGTTGTCAGTGATTTCTCCGAGAGACCACTCCACAGCCAGAAGCGCGTCTGGTCCTACACTGCGCCCCCTCGTGATGAATCGAAGAACCTCGTCCAGTGGTTCGTAAGCCTCCTCATCATCATCAAACCGCCTCGTAGGTACGTGGTCATCGGAATCGGGTGCCGGGTCAAATCGGTCCGGTTGAATGAAGTGGCCCCAGTTGGCATTGACGAACAGGCGATACAGCTCATTAGAGTGAGGCGGAGTCAGCGAGAAGGCAACGTCGCCTTAATCGCGATACCGCACGATTTGCGGAATCAGAGGAAGAATGACTGCTTCCGTGACCATCTCACACTCCGAAAAGTCCAACAGCACATCCGGGTATCCACTATTGGAGATGGCGTGGTGCAGACAGGCACAAGCACGACGTATCGCGCTAGACCTGTTCAACTGGCCGCGGAACTCGATTCGATTCCCGTGCCGGGAGATGTCGAACGCCAAGCTGCCCCGCCCCTACTCCACCTGCCACGTCGACCGACCGCGAAGCAGGCTGGCGACGTCCGCCCGATTGCGGAACTTCTGCACCTCGATCTGACCGTCGAGATAGTCGCCGTAGGTCGGCGCCGTCACCTGACGGATCACCCCCATCGGCACCGGCATCTCGGGATACGAGCAGCGCGCGAGCAGCTGATGCACATCCGGCGACGGACGCGTCGCGTCGTGCGTCAGGATCAGACCAGCGTCGGGACCGTCCGCCTCGACGACGCGCAATCCTGTCGCCGATACCGCGAGCCCCTTGTTCTTCTCTTCGCCGAACAGCATCGGCTCGCCGTGCTCCAGATAGAGCAGACGCTCATCGCGCACGTCGCGATCGGTGTAATCCGCGAACGCCCGGTCGTTGAAGATGTTGCAGTTCTGCAGAATCTCCACGAACGCTGCGCCGTGATGCTTGGCCGCGCGGTGGATCGTCGCCTGCAGATGCTGCGGATCCGTGTCGTAGCTGCGCGCCACGAACGTCGCCTCCGACGCCAGCGCCACCGCCAGAGGATTCAGCGGTCGCTCGGTCGTGCCGACCGGTGACGACTTGGTCACCTTGCCCAGCTCCGACGTCGGTGAGTACTGGCCCTTGGTCAGTCCGTAAATGCGGTTGTTGAAGAGGAATATCTTCACGTCCACGTTGCGCCGCAGCACGTGCAGGAGGTGGTTGCCGCCGATCGACAGCGCGTCGCCATCGCCCGTGATCACGAACACCATCAGGTCCTCGCGCGCGAGCTTGATGCCCGAGGCAATCGTCGGCGCACGACCGTGAATCGAGTGCATCCCGTACGTGTTCATGTAGTACGGGAAGCGCGACGAGCAGCCGATGCCAGAAACGAAGACCATCTTCTCGGGCGCGACGTTCAGATCGGCCAGACCTCGCTGCATCTGAGCCAGGATCGAGTAGTCACCGCAGCCAGGACACCAACGCGTGTCGATGTCGGATGCGTAATCCTTGCGCGACAGGTCATGCTCCGCAATCGGAATCATGGACTCTACGGTCTGAAGCGGCGGCGTTTGGAGTACCATCTCTGCCTCCTGCGGTTCCTCTGGCGATCCTCAGTGTATTGGGCGGCCGGCCACGTTGGCGGCGTTGCGGGTTACTCGTTGGCGTACTGCACAATCCGTTCAGTCAGCAGACGCGCCGAGAGCGGCTGGCCGGTGACCTCGTTGTAGCCCTGCGCGTCCACCAGGAACTGGGCGCGGACCAGCATCCGCAGCTGACCCGTGTTCGCCTCGGGAATCAGAACCTTCTGGTAGCTCGACACCACGTCGCCGAGATTGCGCGGGAAGGGATTGAGATACTGCAAGTGTGCGTGCGCCAGCTCGTAGCCAGCGTCGCGCGCCTCGTTGACCGCGGTGAACACCGCGCCGTAGGTCGATCCCCAGCTCAGCACCAACAGGTCACCCGACTCCGGACCATCCACCTCGAGCTCGGGGATGAAGTTCGCGATCCGCTGAATCTTCTCGCCGCGCAGGTCGGTCATCCGCTGGTGATTCTCAGGCGTGTACGCCACGTCGCCCGAAATGTCCGACTTCTCCAGCCCACCGATGCGGTGCTGCATGCCCGGCTGCCCCGGCGGTACGAACATCCGCGCCAGCGTCTCAGGATCACGCGCATAGGGCTGGAAGTCCTCCGCGTCCGCCAGCTCGTTGCGACGATAGGGAACCTCGATCAGGTCGAGTTGGTTGATGTCGGGCACCGGCCACGGCTCGGCCGTGTTGGCCAGATACGTGTCCGACAGCAGCACCACGGGCGTCGCGAACTTGTGCGCCAGACGCACCGCCTCGAGCACCATGTAGAAGCAGTCGCCCGGCGACTTGGCAGCCAACACGCAGAGCGGCGACTCGCCGTTGCGCCCGAACATCACCTGCAGCAGATCCGTCTGCTCGGTCTTGGTCGGCATGCCCGTCGATGGCCCCGATCGCTGCACATCCAGCACGATCAACGGCAGCTCGGTCATCACGGCGAGATTGAGCGCCTCGCTCTTCAGCGCGATGCCCGGCCCCGACGTGCCCGTCACCCCAAGGCCGCCGCCGTACGCAGCGCCAATCGCCGTGCCGATGGCGGAGATCTCATCCTCCGCCTGGAACGTGCGGACGCCGTACTCGCGCAGCGCCGCCAGCTCGACCAACACATCCGACGCCGGCGTGATTGGATACGAGCCGTAGAACAGCTCGAGATCCGACAGGTGCGCTGCGGTGATCAGTCCCAGCACCAGCGCCTGGTTGCCCGTGATCGTGCGGTACTCACCGGGCTTCAGGACGGCCGGCGGGACCCGCACGTGGGCGTCCGCCAGCTCCGTGGTTTCGCCGTACGCATGACCTGCATAGAGCGCGCGACGGTTGGCCTCGGCGATGTTCGGCAAGCGCCCAAAGCGCTCTTCGATCCATTCCAGCGTCGGCTCAAGGTTGCGATCGTAGAGCCAGTACACCAGCCCCAGCGCAAAGAAGTTCTTCGTTCGCTCCGCATTCTGCGTGGTCAGACCCAGGTCATCGACGGCGGCAATGGCGGCAGTCGTGATCGGCGCCTTGATGATCCGGTAACCCTCCAGCGATCCGTCGGTGAGCGGGTTGCTGGGATAGTTTGCCTTCTTCAGATTGCCCGACGTGAACGCGTCCTCGTTGACCACCAACAGCCCACCCTTGGCCAGGGCCGAGAGGTGCGAGCTGAGCGCCGCTGGATTCATCGCCACCAACGTGTCAGGCTCGTCGCCCGGTGTGTAGATCAGGTGCTTCGAGAACGAAATCTGGAAACTCGACACACCAGCCAGTGACCCGGCTGGCGCTCGAATCTCGGCCGGAAAGTCGGGCAGCGTGGAAAAGTCGTTGCCGAACACCGCCGTGGCGTCCGCGAAGCGGTTGCCGGCGAGCTGCATACCGTCACCAGAGTCGCCGGCGAAGCGGACCGTCACGCGGTCCCGTTCCTGAATGCCCGCGGGAGCACTCGCCGATCCGTCAGCCTGCGTCGAAGTGGTGGTCATCGCTCAACGGCCTCCGCAGGCGGCGCGGATTGGGCTCGCGCCGCCCAGTTTACTGGGAAAGGAGTCTCCGACTGCGTGCGCCGCGCGCACCGCCACTGCGCACAATAGACCCGCATAGCGCGGGGTACGCAATGTCACGGTAGACACGCCGGGAAGCTGAAGAATCCTGATCGCGCGGACTGATCATGCCTGACCTCTGGTCCGTCACTGTCATCTAGGACGCTACGCCTAAACGCGCCCTAGCTGCAAGTAGATTCCGATACCCACGGCAGGATTCCTCTGACCGCTCAGACCGCAGCTGCCTCACTCTATTCCTCGTACATCGAGTCGATCAGCGTCTGCATGTAGGCCGCGTCCGCGATCTGCGGGCGGATCAACATCGACATGCCGTCGAAATACGCCACCGGATCCAGCCTCCATCGCTCGGCCATCACCGACGCCACCGCCGACACGTAGGCCTGCAACTCCGGATGGTCCAGGATCGTGAACATGACCGACCCATCAATCACCGACGTCGCCAAGCCAACGCTGAATCCGAAGGCCGCAATCGGCACATCCAAGTCCTCCCGATAGCGAACGACCCTCGCGTCCCAGGCGCTGTGCACCGACAGCGTGAGGATTGCACTGACGCCGCCGTCGCTGAGCCGCTCTGCGAGCTCGGAGCGGACCATTTCGGGATCATCCGCCGACCAGCGCTCGACCTCACCCTGATACGTCTCTTCGAAGCCGTTGCAGCGATCGTGCAGGCCGACGTTCTCCGGCTCATGGATGACACAGAGCGCGAGCCCGTCAATCTCCCGCCGGTTGAACTCCTCACCTGCCAGACGGCCGGCCTCGTGATCGTCGAGCGCGATGTGCAGCGCCGTGCCAATCTCGGATGCCGCGGTCGCGCCCGAGTTGAAGGACACGACCGGCACGTCGGCCGCGAGCGCATCCTCAATCGCCGGGCTCAGCGCCTCAGGCTCGACCAACGTCGTCGTGATCACCGCCGCGCCGTTCGCCACGCAGTCGCGGATCGCCTGGGCCTGCTGCTCCACGTCGGAATGTGCGCTGAACTCGATGCCGACGCCAAGCTGCTGCGCCGCCGCAGCGCTGATCTCCGCCGACAGACCCCAGAACAAATCGTCCTCATTCTCCACGACGGTGCCGCTGTGCGAAATCTGGCAGAAACTCGTCTCACGATCGGTCAGATGCGGATCGAGCAGCTCGATCCAGTACGTGAGCCGTGGTCGATGCCGCGACTGATCTCTGACCTCGAGCGCCAGAATCGTGGTCGGCACGCTCGTGGTCAGCATCGCAATGGGCGCCTGCACCGCCATCCGTGCGCGGAGTTCGGCCCGCAGCTCGTCCCAATCCGCAATCTCGATCCGCTGCACCACACCCCGATACACCGCCTCAACGCCGTCGCACAGCGTGCTGACCCCTCGGTCGTTGGTGTCAATCACGCACAGGAACAAGCCTGGCACCAGATCGGGATACTCGGGATCGCTAAAGCGCTCGTTGTAACTCTCGCCGATCTCCACTCCCGTCTCGTACAGGTACGTCTCGTAGACGCTGGCTGCGCGCTGCTCGCGGGTTTCGACCTCGACCTCAATCGGAATCGCGTCCGTCACGACGGCGGCTCCCGCTTCGGCGTCAGCCTCCAGGAAGCGGTTCTCAGGCTGTTGAGTCTCGCCCCAGACTCCGTCCACGCCGAGCTGCTGCAGCCCGACCTCCACACGGCCGTCCTCGAGCCGCTCCACGGTGATGCGCACCTCGGTCGTGCCCACGCCGCTGACCGCCCAGACCGCGCCGAGCGCCGCAGCGCCCAAGAGCGCGCCGATGACCAATATCACAAGCGCCTTCATCTGCCGTCTCCCCTCGAAACCAGCCGATGTCAACCAGACACGACCCATCGATCTCGCAGTTTAGCCGCGCCCGGCCTCATCGACGCGCGTCGCCACACCCAACCCTAGTCCGCCAGCAGGGTGTCGAGCAGCGACTGCATCTCCTCCTGGCCCACAATCTGCGGCGTCAACAGCAGCGACATGCCGCCGAAGTATGCCATCGGATCGAGCCGCCAGCGGTCGACGATCACCGCGCTCGCGAGCGACAGATAGGACTGGACTTCCGGATGGTCGAAGATCACGAACAGCATCGACCCACCGGCAACTGCCCGCGCCATGCCCAGGCTGAAGCCAAAGCCGGCGATCGGAATCTCGCTCTCCGCCTCGTAGCGAGCGACGCGAGCGTCCCACGTGCTATCCACTGACAGCGTCAGAATCGCACCCAAATCGCCGACCATGATCCGCGACGCCAACTCCTCGTGCACCGCCGCCGGATCCTCCGCCACAAAGCGCTCGACTTCACCGTCGAAGCTCGCCTCCAGACCGTCGCAGCGGTCGTGCAGACCGACATTGGTGGGCTCGTGGATCACGCACAGGATCGGCGCGCTGATCTCATGGTCGTTGAAGGCCTCGCCAGCCAGCTCCCCCGCAGCCCGATCATCCAAGGCGACATGCAGCGCGGAGCCGACCTCGGTCGCCGTCGCTGCACCAGAGTTGAACGAAACGACCGGGATGTCGGCCGCTGCTGCCTCGGCGAGCGCCGGCGCCAACACGTCGGGCTCCGCCAGCGAGGTCGCAATCACGTTCACCCCGTCTTCGATGCACTCGCGGATCGCCGACGCTTGCCCATTCGGGTCGACGTGCGAACTGAACTGCACCTGGATTCCCAACTGGCCGGCCGCCGCCGCGCTGACCTCGGACAACAGACCCCAGAACAGGTCCCCTTCGTCGCTATCTTCGATCCGATGACCGCTATGCGTGATCTGGCAGACCACAGTGTCATTCGACGCCGCATGCTGGTTCATCAGCTCGATCCAGTAGATGAAGTCGAACCAGCGTTCTGTGGCCTCTTCGGCCTGCAACGCCAGCTGGGTCGTCGGCAGACTGGTCGGGAAGACCGCCGTCACCGACTCGTCGCTGAAGCGGTACTCCAGAACGGCCCGCAGATCGTCCCAGTCTGATATGGCGACCGTCTCGGTCTCCCCTGTGTAGGTCGACGCGGTACCCTCGCAGAGCGCCGCGACGCCGGCATCGTTCGTGTCCACGATGCAGATCAATGTGCCCGGCGCTTCACCTTCCTCAACCCAACCGCTGAACAGATCGCCGACCTCTTCACCGCTCGCGAACAAGTAGTCGCGGTAGTTGTCCGCAACGGCCTGATCACGGCTGATCACGTCCAGGGCGACCGGCTCGGAGAAGCGCACATCGCCCGCTTCAATGTCCGCCGGGAGGAAGCGCGAATCAGGCCGGATCCGATCTCCCCACTCGCCACCGTTGCTGCGCTGTTGCAGCCCGAGCTCGGTACGCCCGTCCGCGGTCTTGGACGCGAACAGGCGCACATCGATTGATTGCGTCTGCTCGCTGGTCGCGAAGATCCCGCCAAACGCAGCAGCGCCGATCAACACACCCACCGCGACCATCAAGAGCGTCTTCATCGCCTGGCTCCTTCACTGACTCTCGTCGGCTTCTGAGCGCAGGGTATTCCGATCTCGGCGCACTGCGGCATGATGGCCGCGAGGCCGACCGCCCTCCGCTCAGCGCCGCTGGCGCTGAGCGCGTATCTTGTATGCGCACGAACCACATCGACATCGCTGGACATCGCTGATGGGAGGCCGCCATGGCTGGGGCATTGCAAGGCAAGGCCGCGTTGATCACCGGAGGCGCAAGCGGGATCGGCGCCGCCTGCGCCGTCCGCTTCGCCCAGGAAGGCGCAGACGTGCTGCTCGCAGACCTCTTGCCTGAACGCGCGGCCGACACCGTCGCCGCCGTCGAGGCCGCGGGACGCCGAGCCTTGGTCATCCAGTGCGAAACCTCGACGGAAGCGGCCAACGATGCCGCCGCGCAAGCGTGCGTCGATGAGTTTGGGCGCCTCGACGTGGTCGTCGCCGCCGCTGGTATCTCCAACGCCGAGTACGTCTCCGGTGAAGCAGGCGAGCTGAATGACGATCGCACCGCGTCGTTCATCACCAACCAGAACGTCGAGCACTGGGAGAAGGTACTGGCGGTCAACCTCACTGGTGTGATGATGACCGACCGCTCCTGCGCGCGGCAGATGATCGAGCTGGGCAACGGCGGCGCGATCATCAACATCGCCTCGATCATGGCCAAGTTCCCCCAACCAGGCGCCGCCAACTACTGCGTCTCCAAAGCAGGCGTCTGGATGCTGACCAAGGTCCTCGCCCAGGAACTGGTCCAGGACGGTATCCGCGTCAACGCGATCGGACCCGGCTTCATCGAAACGCCCATGACCGCCGCGATCTCGGGGCACGAAGAGCTCAACCAATGGGTGCTCAGCATGACCCCGATGCGGCGCTTCGGACAGCCCGAAGAAATCGCCAAAGTGGCGCTCTTCCTCGCCTCCGATGAGGCGTCCTACGTCACCGGCGAAATCATCCACCCCGACGGCGGCTGGTTCACGGAGTAAACCGATGGCAGCTGGCAAGACCCAATGGGGCGGCGCGCTGGACGCCATCGACGCGGCCGCATCCTCGCTGCAACTGCTCTCTCTCGACATCCACGACCATCCCGAGGAGAACTTCGAAGAGGTCCACGCGCACGCCTCCTTGACCAGCTGGCTCAGCCGCAACGGTTGGAACGTCACGCCCGAGGCATACGGCCTGAACACCGCCTTCGAAGCACGCCGCCACTCCGAACTTCCTGACGTGCCGACGCTCGCCGTGCTCTGCGAGTACGACGCGCTGCCGGGCATTGGCCATGCCTGCGGACACAACCTGATCGCCGTCTCAGGCCTCGCCGCCGGCATCGGCGTCGCCGCCGAGCTCGAAGCCCGCGGCATCGCAGCCAACATCCGCGTACTCGGCACACCGGCGGAAGAAGGCGGCGGCGGAAAGATCAAAATGATCGACGCCGGCGCATTCACAGACATCGGCGCAGCGATGATGCTGCATCCCTCGCCGGTCGATGTCTTGCGCCCCAACGTCCTGGCCATCGATACCTGCTTCGTCGAGTTCCGCGGCCGCAACGCGCACGCCGCCGCCGCACCGTGGGAGGGCAGCAACGCGCTCGACGCACTCGTGCTCGCCTACCAAGCTGTCGGATTGCTGCGCCAGCAATCGAAGCCCGACGTCCGCATCCACGCCAAGGTCCATCACGGCGGAGACAAGCCCAACATCATCCCCGACCGCGCCGTGCTCGAGTTCTACGTGCGCGGCCGCAACGACGCCACGGTCGACGATATGGCCCAGCGTCTCGAAGCCTGCTGCCGCGGCGCAGCCGAAGCGACCGGCTGCACCGTCTCTGTCACCTGGCAGGAGGGCGAGCGCTACAGCGATATGGCCAACAATGACCCGCTCGCAATGACCTTCGGCGAGCGTTGGCGAGACCTCGGCGTCTCCGCGCCCGACCTTGAACAGCGCTCGACCGCCGGCTTCGGTTCGACCGACATGGGCAACGTGTCACACGTCGTCCCGAGCATCCATCCCCTCTACGCCATTCCCGCCACGAGCGGCAATCACACCCCGGACTTCACCGCAGCCGCCGCGTCGGATCAGTCCCATGCCGCCACATTCGTCGCCGCCAAGGCGATGGCCCAAGCGGGACTCGACTGGCTGACCGATGCCGATCTACGCCAGCGCGCGCAGGACCACTTCGACGCGGTGCACGGAGACTAATCATGCTGGACCACATCGTCTTGGCCACGCCCAATGTGCAGGCCACCGTCGACGAGATCGCCGATGCAATCGGCGTGCGCGCCGCAGTCGGCGGCCGTTTCACCGAGATGGGCGTCTACAACCACCTGCTCGCGCTGCAGGACGACGCCTATCTGGAGATCATCGGCCCCGACCCCGAAGCCGAGGGCGGCGGCGGCATGCCCTTCGGGCTAGACCCGAACTCCGACCGCGGCGCACACATTCCCCATTGGTGCTGCAAGGCAACCGGCGTGATCGACGAGCGCGCCGCCGCCGCCAAAGCCGCCGGCTATGACCTCGGCGACGTCCGCCCGTTGGGCCGCGACCTCCCTGACGGCGGCCGCCTCGACTGGCACCTGACGATCGGCGAGTGGCCTCCGCATCTGGGTGGACTCGTCCCGTTCCTGATCGACTGGGGAGACTCGCCGCATCCATCGACCACCGCGGTCAGCGGCGCAACGCTCGCCTCCTGGCACGGAGAGCATCCCGACCTCGACGCTGTCCGTCGAGCGCACGAGGCGATGGGCATCTCACTTGAGCTCCGCCAGGCCGACGCGCCCGCCCTCGTCATGACTCTCTCAGGACCCAACGGCTCCATCACCTACCGTTAGACCAATCGGCCGCTCAGGAAGTCGACATGCTCGACCACATCGTCCTCGCCACACCCGACGTACAGGCCTCTGTCGAAGAGATCGCCGAAGCGACCGGTATCCGCGCCCAGCTGGGCGGCCACTTTCCCGGTCGCGGGGTCTACAACCACTTGATCGCACTCGGCAACGAGGCCTATCTGGAAATCATCGGCCCCGACCCGGCACAACCCAATCCCGACGGCCCGCTGCCCTTCGGCATGGACGGGTTCCGCGACGGATCGCTGACCGATCGCGGCGCGCACGTTCCGCACTGGTGCTGGAAGGCCGGGGCCGAGATCGAGCAGCGCGCCGCCGCCGCCCGCGATGCGGGATACAACATCGGCGAAGTCCAGCCGCTCGGCCGCGTCCTCGCCGACGGCACGCGGCTCGATTGGCATCTGACCCGCACGATCTGGCCGCCAGTGTTGGGCGGCCTCGTCCCCTTCCTGATCAACTGGGGCGACGCCCGCCATCCGTCCTCGACCGCGGTCGGCGGCGCGACCCTCACCTCATGGCACGGAGAGCATCCCGACCTCGACGCCGTCACCCGCGCGCATCAGATCATGGGGGTGGAGCTCCCACTCTTGCGCGGACCTCAGCCGGCGCTCGTGGCGATCATCGAAGGACCAAACGGCTCGATCACTCTCAGCTAGGAGACGCACATGAAACTCGGACTCTCACTCGGATACTCAGGCGCTGACATGCGGCTGCCGGTCGAGCTCGTCCAGCGCGCGGAGGCGCTTGGCTACGACTCGGTCTGGACGGCAGAGGCCTACGGCTCCGATGCCTACTCGCCGCTCGCCTATCTGGCCGCGGTGACCCAGAAGATTCGACTCGGCACGGGCGTCATCCAGCTCGCCGGACGCACCGCTGCCAACGCCGCAATGACCGCCGCCACGATCGACGCCCTCGCCGGCGGCGACCGCGTCATCCTCGGCATCGGCGTCTCGGGCCCGCAGATCGTCGAGGGCTGGTACGGCGAACCGTGGGGCAAGCCCAACACTCGCATCCGCGATTATGTCGCGATCATCCGCAAGATTCTTGCCCGCCAGGAACCCGTCTCCCACGACGGCAAAGAAATCCAGCTGCCATTCACCGGACCAGGCAGTCTCGGCCTCGGCAAGCCGCTCAAGTCCATCCTCCACATGAATCCCCACATTCCCATCTGGCTCGGCACCGGCACCGAGATGAACGTCCGCATGACCGGCGAGATCGCCGACGGCTGGCTGCCGCTCGGGCTCACTCCCTACAACGCCGACATCTTCACGCCATGGATCGAGGAGGGCTTCAAGCGCTCCGAGGCCAAGTCCGGCGAGGCCAAGTGGTGGCCCGACTTCGAGGTGCAGTCGTCTGCCGAAGTCGAAATCACCGACGACCTGCGCGACGCCTTCCGCAAGATGAAGCCGCGCGTCGCCCTCTACGTCGGCGGCATGGGTCACAAGACCGTCAACTTCCACAAGATGAGCATGGTCCGCCGTGGCTACGGCGACGCAGCAGAGCGGATCCAGGAGCTCTATCTCGCCGGGCGCAAGGCCGAGGCGATGGAAGAAGTGCCCGAGGAGTTCCTCGACGAGCAGGCGCTGCTCGGGCCGCCGGCGCGCATCCGCGAGCGCTACCAGGCCTGGGCCGACAGCTACATCACCGGCCTCACCGTTCGCAGCAATCAGCCTGAGGCGATTGAACTCATGGGCGAGCTCGCCCGTGAGTCATCCGGCGCGTAGCAACGCGACACCCACCACACACACCGAGAGGATCGAGAAATGTCCGACGCCGCAGCAATCGTCAGCGCCTTCATGGCCGAGTTCGACGCCGAACACCCCGACGCCGACACGCTGGCCTCCTACTTCACCGATGACGCCGTCTATCACAACATGCCGATGGAACCGGCAGAGGGACTTGAGGCCGTCAAGGCGGCGCTGGCCGGCGTCTCGCAGATGACCTCACGAGGCTGGGAAGTCGTCCACCAGGCGGTCGACGGAAACGTCGTCCTCAACGAGCGCATCGACCGCTTCGACATGGGCGGCTCCGAGGTCGTCGTGCAAGTCTGCGGCGTCTTCGAGATCCGCGACGGCAAGATCGCACGCTGGCGCGACTACTTCGACATGGCGTCGTTCCAGAAGCAGATGCCCGGCGGCTAAACACCGCCCAAACCTGTTGCGGCTAATCCATCCCGAACGCTGCCCGCAGCTCCTCCGCGATCTGGTCGAGCGCCTGGCTGCCCTCTGGCACTGCGGCGAACGCGCTCACGAACCCGTGAATGACACCGTCGTAGCGGGTGCACGAGGACTGCACGCCAGCCGCCGCGAGCGCCGCCGCATAGGCCTCGCCCTCGTCACGGAGCGAATCGTACTCGGCCGTAATCGTCAGCGCGCGTGGCAGCCCCGACAGGTCTTCGGCTCGCGCCGGCGACGCGTAGGGCAGTGCGCCCTCAGTCTCGTCATTCAGATACAAGTCCCAGAACCAGCGCATGCTCGCTTCTGAGAGGCCGTACTCGCCTCGACCGTTGACTCGATAGGACTCGGTGTCGAAGCTGTGATTCGTCACCGGATAGACCAGAATCTGCGCCGCGATCTCGGGACCGCCGCGATCTCGCGCCATCTGCGAGACCACCGCCGCCAGATTGCCGCCCGCTGAGTCGCCCGCAACCGCAATCCGCGCGGTCTGACCCTGTTGCGAGTACAT
>JAJEBU010000088.1 GCA_022822375.1 Dehalococcoidia bacterium | reverse complement strand
ATCACACCCGGACACAGCTCCGAGTTGCGCTCCACCAGCGCGTCCGACAGATGGCCGATGTAGGCGTCCTGGAACCGCGCCAGCTCCTCGTCCGTGCACGACCGTCCGTGATTGGCGAGCGCCGTCGGCACGATCCACGAGTCCGAGCGGCCGGCAAAGTTCATCCCCTCGAGCGCGTTGTCAATGCCGTACAGGTCCATGAAGGCCCGCGACATCGCCAGCGTCCCTGCGCCCTGTGACCGCGACAGCGTGCCATCGATGTCGAACATCAAGATCGTCACGTTGGACTCCGCCTTCCCGCGCCCCGCTCAATCAAATCACTCAAACAGCGCGAAGTCGGTCCAACCGCCCGACACCCGCAGCGTTAATCCACTGGCGTCCAGCGGGATGTCGAAGACGGCGATCACCGTCACCGTCAGCAGCGGCTGCAGCGTCAACGGCGGCGCGTACGAGACGCTCTCCGCATAGCGCGCTGTGCCCAGCGACAGCGCCGCGTCGGCCAGATAGGCACGCCCGTCCGATGTCACCAGCTGCAGACCGTCAATCGGCAGGAAGACCGCCTGCTTCGAGCGGTTCGTGACCGTCAGCCGCACCTCCGCAAAGCGCTCAGCCGGCGACCGCCAGATCCCTTCAGCGCGAATCCGCTCCGGGAACGCCATCGATTGAATCGTGACGTCGATTGCGCCCACACGGTCGGTCTCGCCCAGCGCGACGGCTGCCGAGACGGTCTCGGCGGACTCAGCCGCGGACTGCGTGCTTGTCTGCGGCTCGTCGTCGCCGCCGGTCAGTTCATCGATCCCGCCCGAGACGAGCAGGTACGCCACCACGACCACCACAACGACCAGCACAAACAGCGCGTAACGCTGCGTGCCGCTCATGTTGCTCAGCATCGGACGCGGCAGTCAGACGGAGAGAAACGCACGCGGCGGTTACTCGGGAGTCTCGGTCGGCAGGCCCGCCTCAATCCAGGCCTCGGTGCCGCCCTCGACGTTGTAGAGGTCCGAAAAGCCCAGCGCGGCCGCGAACTCGCAGGCCACCGCAGAGCGCTGACCCTTCGCGCAGATGAACATGATCGGCTGGTCCTTGCCGCCCGCAATCTGCTCCAGCTCATCGGCCCGAGTCATGATCGACATATGCGGCATCAGCGGAGCTCCTGCCGCATGCCCATCGGCGTACTCGTCCAGCTCGCGGGTATCGATCAGCGTCACACCCGCCTGCCGCTTCGCCTCCGCCTGCGAGACCGAAATCCGCTCAAACGGTTCCTGCTGAGCCATAAGGACCCTCTCCAACCCTGCCAAAGAACATCATGAGCCAATCCTACCACCGCCCCCAACTCCCAGTCCCCCGCTCGACGCCCCAGTCCCTGCTTCGCTACTCCCAGTCCCTGCTTCACGCAGGGACCCGCTCGGCTCCCCCGCAAGCCGAGCTGACCCCTGCATAAAGCAGGGGATGAAAGAAAGGGCCAGTCCCCCGCCCGCCCGCCCAACCACGTGTCCCCGTGCCCCGACACGGGGACTCCCGTGTGATGTCCACCGTCCATGCGCCCGCCGTTAGGATGGTGGAGCCACACACGGTTGATCCGGTGCCCGAGTGCGCCGAAAAGAAAGGAATGGTTCGGCACCGAGTCCCCTTCTCGGCGTACTCAGCGGACTGGCCGTGTGTGGCAACCGACCATTTCCGTGCCTAGAAGGGGGCCTTGTAGGATGTCGTTCTTCTCCCGATTGAGTAGTGCATGGCGTCAGCTGAACCGACGTGGCAAAATCCTTGTCGGCATCGCTGCCGTCGTCGTCTTCATGATCATCGTCGGATCGCTGGGCGGCGGGGACGAAGGCGATGGCAACACAGGCCGATCGAGTAACAGCAGAACACAGCCCGTCGAGCAAGAACGGCCTCTCACAGTTCGGGAGCAGATTGAAGACTGCTTCGATCCATGGGATGGAAACCATAACGGCTTCGAAGATCAGATTCGCCCGTTGCTCAACGACGAAGGTTCCATGGAGACCCACGAGACTCGCTTCACGACGACACCGGACGCAAACGATGAGGTCACGGTGGTGATGGAATACTCGGCAAAGAACGCTTTTGGCGGTCGGGTCAAAGCGGTCGCGCTAGGCAGCATGAACTACAAAACCTGCCGGGTGACCGTGATTGACACAGGTCTAGAATCCTGACAGCCGTACGCTGCTGAGCATCTCGCGCTATCTTGAGATCCGGAGACGCGCATGGTCACTGACACGCTGCAGGATTTCGAGGCGCTTCAGCAGTCTGGCTTCTCCGAGGAGCAGGCCAGAGCTCTCGTACAGTTGCTCGCGCGGCCTGGTACAGATCCGGAAGTCGTGCATCGGCTCGATGGCATCGAGCAGAGGTTCGATAGGATCGATCAGAGGCTCGATGGCATCGAGCAGATGCTCAAGCAGCACTCCCGGATTCTGGCCCAGCACTCGCAGGTTCTGGCCGAGCACTCCCAGATGTTCGCCGCCATGATTCCCTTGGTCGAGCGGATTCCCGCGCTGGAGCAAGAAGTCAGCGACCTCAGAACCGACGTCAAAGATCTGGATCGCACGGTCCAGGTGATCGAGGAACGGGTCAAGATGGAGGGCCGGGTCACGCGAATGATCAACTCCACCATCATCGCCGTTGCCGCCATCGGCATCGGCCTCTTGAACTTCCTCACGCGCTAGCTGATCCGACGGCCCTTGACCTGGCGGCCAGTCGGCCGCGCTCGCCCATTACCATTTCCTCGAAGACACCTCTTCCCGAATCGAGGCCATCCAATGACCACTCCCGATGCCGCCATGCCCGTCACTGAAACCTACTCACCTCCCGCGCGCGTCCGCGACGGGGCGCTCGTCACATCGCGCGAGGGCTACGAAGCCCTCTGGCGGCGCTCGCTCGACGAGCCCGACGCCTTCTGGACCGAGATGGCCCACGAGCACCTCGACCTGATCGAGCCGTGGCACACGCTCTCGGAAGAGAATCTCGCCGCCGGCGAGATCGCCTGGTTCCTCGGCGCCAAGCTCAACGTGTCGGTCAACTGCCTCGACCGACACCTCGCCGAGCGCGCCGACCAAACCGCCATCCTCTGGGAGGGCGACGAGCCCGGCGACAACCAGTCGATCTCCTACCGCGACCTCCACGCCGAAACCTGCCGACTCGCCAACGAGCTGCGCAGCCGCGGCGTCGGCAAGGGCGACCGCGTCGCCATCTACATGGGCATGACGCCTGAAGTGGTCGCTGCGATGCTCGCCTGCGCGCGGATCGGCGCGATCCACTCCGTGATCTTCGGCGGCTTCTCCGCCACCGCCATCGCTGACCGCGTCACCGATTCCCTCTGCAAGGCCGTGATCACACAGGACGAAGGCAAGCGCGGCGGCCGCACAGTACCGCTCAAGGCCAACGTCGACGCCGCCATGGATCAACTGGATGCGGCGGGCACCGACTGCGTCGAGTTCGTCCTCGTTCATCAGCACACTGGCGGCGACGTGACCATGCAGGACGGCCGCGACATCTGGTGGCACGAGACCGTCGCCAATCAGTCGGACGAGTGCGAGCCCGAAGTGATGGACGCTGAAGACCCGCTCTTCATCCTCTACACCTCAGGCTCGACCGGCAAACCCAAGGGCGTTCTCCACACGCAAGCCGGCTACCTGCTCTTCACGATGCTCAGCCATCGCTACACCTTCGACTACCGCGACGGCGACATCTACTGCTGCGCCGCCGACGTCGGTTGGATCACCGGTCACAGCTACATCGTCTACGGTCCGCTCGGTAATGGCGCCACGAGCGTCATGTTCGAGTCGATTCCCACTTATCCCGACGC
The DNA here is from genome assembly GCA_022822375.1 of Dehalococcoidia bacterium. Lineage (GTDB taxonomy): Bacteria > Chloroflexota > Dehalococcoidia > Bin125 > Bin125 > Bin125. The sequence continues at coordinate 7,398 of JAJEBU010000088.1, read as the reverse complement.
CGGACGCTACTGGGACATGATCGACCGGCTGGGGATCAATATCCTCTACACCGCGCCGACCGCGATCCGCGCGCTGATGCGCGAGGGCGACGAGTGGGTGCAGAACTACTCCCGCTCGAGCCTCCGCGTGCTGGGCACCGTCGGAGAACCGATCAACCCCGAGGCCTGGCGCTGGTACTTCGATGTCGTCGGTGAAGGTCGCTGTTCCATCGTCGATACGTACTGGCAGACAGAAACCGGCGGTCACATGCTGACTGGACTCGCCGGCGCCAACGACATGAAGCCCGGCTCTGCCTCGCTGCCATTCTTCGGGATTGAGCCGGTGCTGGTCGACCCGGACGGCAACGAACTTGACGGCAACCAGCAGAGCGGCCTGCTCTGCGTCGCCCGCAGCTGGCCAGGCATGATGCGCACCGTCTACGGAGACCACGAGCGCTTCATCAACACCTACTTCAGCCAGTACCCCGGCAAGTACTTCACCGGCGACGGTTCCTTCCGCGACCACGACGGCTACTACTGGCTCACCGGACGCGTCGACGACGTGCTCAACGTCTCGGGCCACCGCCTCGGCACCGCCGAAATCGAAGGCGCCCTCGTCGGACACGCCGGCTGCGCCGAGGCAGCAGTGGTGGGCTACCCACACGAGATCAAGGGCGAAGGCATCTATGCCTACGTCCTGCTCAAGGACGGCTTCGACCCAGGAGCTGAGCTGGCCGCCGAGCTCAAGCGCCAGGTCCGTGCTGAAATCAGCCCGATCGCCACACCCGACAAGATCCAATTCGTCGGCGGCCTGCCCAAGACCCGCTCCGGCAAGATCATGCGTCGCATCCTCCGCAAGGTCGCCGAAGGCGAGCCCGAGAACGTCGGCGACGTCACCACCCTCGCCGAACCGCACGTCGTCGAGGAGATCATCAACGGCGCATCGAACGCGCAGTAGAACCACGCAAGGACGTATGTGCTAGCCTGGCTTCAGGGAGTGGATGGACATGCCATCAGCGACCGAGGAGCGGATTCGAGCCTGTCTCATCACGGAGGGCCTCTGCGCGGATGATTCCGCCGGGCGGATCGCCACCGTGCTCACCACCGCGATCGACGAAGGCGATCAGGCTCGAGTGACTGAAGCGACGTTCAACACTCGCCTGGCCCAGATCGACGCCACCATCGCTCAACTCGCCCGCGAGTTCGCGGAACGCGACGCCGAGCGAGAGCGAATCTTCTCCCAGCACATCTCAGAGATGCAAGAGCTCGAGCGTCAACGCGACGAGCGTGAGCGTCAACGCGATGTGCGCGAACGAGAACGCGATGAGCGAGAGCGCGAACGCGACGCAAAGTGGGAGGAACGATTGAGGTACCTGGAAGAGCGTGAAGCGCGGTTTCGCAGATATGTCTACACTGGAATGGGCGCCGGATTCAGCGGCATGGGTCTGTTGATCGCCCTTCTGGAGTTCTTCGCATAGGAACGGATGGTCCCATGTCACGCGAGATCGTCCTGCCCCCAGAGCACGAACTCCCCGCGATCCTGGAGCGGGTCAGGCATCGAATCATCGACCAAGGCATCGTCGACGCCGACACCGCCCAACGAGCAATCGAGCTCATCCAGCGCATCTGCGACGAAGAGTACGCCAAAGAGCGCGCCGACAACGTACAGGAACCTTAGAGTTCGGTTTGCAGCCTACTGAGCGCCTCCTATTGCCCAAAGACGGCTTGGATCCCGGCGTCGCATCTTCCAGTCCCTGCTTCACACCTTCCAGTCCCTGCTTCACGCAGGGACCCGCTCGGTTTCCCCCTGACCCACCGTCACATCTCCCAGTCCCTGCTTCACGCAGGGACCCGCTCGGCGCTCCGTGTCCCCGTGCCCCGACACGGGGACTCCCCACGTTGATCAGTGAGCTTGCCCTACACTGATACCGCCACACAGCAAACCGCGCTCGACGTCTGGAAGCGTCGAACAAGAGGAAAGGTCTGATCCCGAGTCCCCTTCTCGGCGATTCCAGCGGGCCGGTGCTGTGTGGCAACAGACCAATCCGTGCCTGGAAGGGGGCCTTGGCGATGCAGCTCAGATCACTTGGCGGACTCATCGGACTGTTGGTGGTGGTGGCCGCAACTGGGGCCTTGGCCGTTGTCGGCGCGGAAGAGCCAGAGCAAGAAATCAGCGCCAGAATCGCCGCCGAGATCAATGAAGATGGCACGACATCATTGGAGTTCCAGCAGTTCACGAACGGCGTTTGGGTGCAAACTCCTATATCGAGCTGGTCAGCAACCGTACCCAGCCTCGGTGATGAGCAGCCAATCTGGATGTCTGAGACCTTCGGCCTGACGGTGTCCGTGCCCGCGCCAGAATTCGGCCTGCCGCCGTCAGCGCTCACTGCGCCCGAAAGGCCAGCCGACTGGGAACGTCCCCGCGAGAGAAGCGGCGTCCTCTGGGGATTCTCCTACGGTTACGACCCCTCCGACGGCTGGGCATACGTCGTAAAGGACATGAAACTCGTCGAAGGTGTGTCGCCGACGTCCAACACAGAAAACCTCGTGCGCTTCGGGATGTTCTGCTCCCGAGACGCTCGTAGAGTCTGGCTGATCACTGATGTGCCGCCTGCTGAGTACGGATACGATGTGGCATGGTGGGTCGATCGGGGCGCACCCCGCGCTGCACAGTGGAACGGACGAGACATCCAAAACAACGACTTCTTTGCCGCCGATGCACCCTTCGGCTCCTCGATGATCGAGGAACTTCGCGACGGTCGAACTCTATATCTCACCATCTGGGGCGACAGTTCGTGGCGGACGGCGAAGCTTGACATCAGCAATATGTTCAAGACCCACGCTCAGGAAGGCATCGACTATTGCGGCCAGGAAGATGTCGCATCCTCAGACGGCGAAACGTAGGTTAGCGCCGCCCAACCCACCAACTCGCCTAGAACAGCTTTGGCTTCCGCTTTCGACCTGGCTTTGGGTCGTAATTCTGCGAGAAACTCCGCATCTCGTCTTCCTCGATGATGTACTTCCCCGCGAACAGCGTCGCCGCGAGGTCGCCCTTCTTGATCAGCCGCCGCACCGACTGCGGATGAATCTTCAGCTCCGCCGCGGCCTCGACGATGTCGTAGTAGTTGCCCAGTCGGTCGTTCCCGGCCATGCACCGCTCCGCTCTACAGATTCGATAAACGGAGTATACAGTTTCTCGCCGTCTTGGCCAACGCCCCAAGCCGCGCCGTCCCCGTCCAACAGCCGTGTATCCTGTTGCTGCCAGGAAACCGCTAAATCTGCTGTGTCTGAACACACCCCGGAGTCGCCCATGTCCGCTGATGTGATCGCCGCCGCCCGCGCTGAATCTCGCACCCTGCTGTCCGAAGTCGAAGCCAAGCAGCTGCTCGCCGACGCCGGCGTCAGCGTCACCGAGACGCGCCTCGCCGCCTCCGCCGACGATGCGGCCGCACACGCCGCCGAGCTCGGCTACCCCGTCGCGCTCAAGGTCGTCTCCGACGCCATCACCCACAAGACCGACGTCGGCGGCGTCGAGCTCGGTATCGCCGACGAGTCGGCGTTGCGCGACGCCTGGGACGCCATCCACGAGCGCGTCAGCGCCGCCGCTCCCAGTGCCGACCTGCAAGGTCTCTCCGTCCAACCGATGGCCGAGCCCGGCGCGGAAGTGATCCTCGGCATCACGCAGGACCAACAGTTCGGCCCGGTGTTGATGTTCGGACTCGGCGGCGTATTCGTCGAGGTGCTCAAGGACGTCGCCTTCCGCATCGTCCCGCTCGAGCCGCGCGACGCCGCGGAGATGGTGCGCGAAATCCAGGGTTTCCCGGTTCTCGAAGGCTTCCGCGGCACACCCGCCGCCAACCTCGACGCGATCGAGTCGATGCTCCTCCAACTCTCAGAGTTCGCAGAAGCCAACCCCGATGTCGCGGAGCTCGACCTCAACCCCGTCTTCGCGCGGCCCGACGGCGCTGTCGCCGTCGACGCACGCATTCTGCTCACCGCTGACTAGCCCGCCGCAACCGCGCTGAACCCTTGATTGGAGGCCGTCATGGCCGTCACCCGTGAACGCCTGACCCGCGCCCTGTCGCCCAAGGCCGTCGCCGTGATTGGCGACAAGCAGGCCAGCGGATACACCTGGCTGCGTTCAATGAAGGAGTTCGACGGCCCGCTCTACAGCGTGCAGGTCGACGAGAACGAGATTCCCGGTATCGAAGAGTTGGGTGTACCCAACTTCAAGTCGCTCACCGACATTCCCGAGCGCATCGACTTCGCCGTCTGCGCCGTGCCCCGACAGGTCGCGCCGTTCATCGTCCAGTCCTGCGTCGAGGCCGATGTCGGCGGCGTTACACTCTTCACCTCAGGCTTCGCCGAAACGGGCGAGGACATCGGCGTCGAGCTGCAGGACAAGATCTTCGAGATCGCCGACCCCGCAGGACTCGCGTTGATCGGCCCCAACTGCATGGGGCTGCATGTGCCCGGACTCGGCGTGCGCTTCAACCGCGATCAACCCGCTGGCATCGCTGGTAACATCGGCTTCGTCTCGCAGAGCGGGACGCACGGGATGAACTTCTCGCTCACCGGCGCCGCGCACGGGCTGTATTGCTCCACTTTGGTCAGCTTCGGCAACGGCATCATCCTCGAGGCCGCCGACTACCTCGAATACCTCGCCGACGACCCCCAGACCGAAGTGATCGGCATGTATATCGAAGGCGCCCGCGACGGACGCCGCCTCTTCAGGACGCTGCGCGAAGTCGCCGCCAAGAAGCCGGTGATCATCTGGAAGGGCGGCCAGACCGAGGGCGGCGGACGCGCGATCCGCTCGCACACCGCCTCGCTCGCCTCCGACCAGGCCGTCTGGGAGGCGATGATCAAGCAGGTCGGCGCGGTCGCGGTGCACAACCTCGACGAGATGATCGATGTCGTCAAAGCCACGCTGCTAACCAAGCGCACGCAGGGCAACCGACTGGGCCTGATCGCCATGACCGGCGGACAGTCAGTGGTGCTCACCGACGCCTTCGAAAAGGCCGGCTGGAAGGTGCCCACGCTCTCCGACGACAGCTACGCCCAGCTCTCGGAGTTCTTCAACATCATCGGCGGTAGCTATCGCAATCCGCTCGACGCGGCGGGCACGATCGGCCAGGACCCCAAGCATCTCGACACGATCTTCGACATCCTCAACGCAGACGAGAACATCGATGCCGTCGGCATGGAGCTGAGCGCCACGTTCATGGCTCGCCGTTGGCAGGACAAGCCCGAAGAGTTCGACCGCCTGATCAACAGCATCAAGAAGTTCCGAGACGAGAGCGACAAGCCGTTCCTCGCCGCGCTCCACCCCAGCCACGTCGAAGAGGCCGCGCTCAAGGCGAGGCAGCGCCTGCAAGAGGAGAACATCCCCACCTTCGCCAGCTTCGAACGAGCGGCAAATGCGCTGAGGAAAGCATCAGGCCTGGCGGCGGTGTGACCGGAGAGCGACCATAGCGCTTGACAGAAGCCGGATTCGATCCGGATACTCTCTTTGCAACCCGCAAGGAGTTTCCCTATGCCGATCACCACGTCTGTCGATAACGCTAATGAGCTGTTCGACTCTAATGTTAGATTCATCATGCCGCCCTTCCAGCGTCGGTATGTCTGGGACCAGGAAGCACAGTGGGAGCCACTATGGGAAAACGTTGTCGAACTTGCTGATGAGTCAATGGCAGCAGCTCACTCGACACAACTCGAGCCCCACTTTCTAGGAGCGCTAGTCCTCCATCAGAAGAGCAACGAACCCAAGGAGCCTCTTCGGCGAGAGGTTATCGATGGACAGCAACGATTGACAACGATTCAGCTCCTGATTGACGCTGCTGAACTTGTTTTTCGGGAGTTGGCCCCAGAACATTCTGAAGATCTTGGGGAACTCATCAGTAACACCAAAACGAAGCTTGATCCTGACCACCGTTTCAAGGTCTGGCCGACGAGGCACGATCGCGATGCCTTCAAGGCCGCGATGGACGATAACGCTGAGTCTTCCCGCTCTGAGGGTTCCCGCATCGTTCAAGCGCATCGATTCTTTGAATCGCAAGTTCGTCAGTGGCTGGAGGAAGCCGGATGTGAAGACGAGAAAGATGCTAGATGCCAGGCGTTGGTGAAAGTCATTAGCCAACGGCTGAACTTTGTTGTGATTAACGTTGACGCGGAGCAGGCGGCTAACAGTATTTTCGAAACGCTCAACGCACGAGGTACTCCGCTGCTCGCTTGGGATCTTGTCAAAAACCTCATTTATGAACAGGCGGGCGATGATCCTGACTTTGAGGATTGGTTTGAGGAATACTTGCTCAAGTTCGATGATGACTGGTGGCAACTAGAGAGCGGAGTTGGCAGGAATCAAGCTAGCAATGTCGATTCCTTCCTTGTACACTTCCTTACGCTCAGAACTAAACGGGAAGTCACCGGCCACAACGCTAATCGGCGATTCAGGTCATTTTCAAGATACGTTTCAGATGGCGATAAAGTGGGAGAGAAAGGAATAAAAGGAATCGGGACTGACCTGGCTCGGATTGGGGATACGTTTGAAGAGATCATGAATCGCGAATCCGTCTCAAATCATGGACGCTTTCTCTATCATTGGAAGATTGGAGGCCACGGGGTCTGGTCGCCCGTAGTGCTTTGGCTATTTTCAAATGGTCTGCCCAGCCAAGAGCTTGACGTGGCAACATCTGTTCTGGATAGCTATCTTGGTCGTAGGCTGGTGATCCAGGCATCAACAAAGGATTACTCTGAGTTGGCGCGCGGTCTGCTTAGTAAGCTAGATGATGCTGGCCCAGGAAATGCAGGAACAGCTACTTTGGATTATCTGTCAGAGAGAGGGAACTCCGTTCAAACGCTGGCTTGGCCTTCCGATGACGAGGTCAGGCATACCCTAGTCGAGATGCCGTTCTATCGCCGACTCACGGTGCCTAGGGCAAGAATGGTACTCGAGTTAGTTGAGCGACAGATGTCGCTCGAGGCTAAGGTTGCTCAGCCTGGCGAAGTGTATCCAGACTACTGGATAGAGCACGTGCTCCCTCAAAAATGGAAGTCATGGCCCAAACCTATTTCTGGCAGCGACGAAGAATCCCCCGTAGAGCGACGCGAGAGGCTTCTTCAAACGCTTGGCAATCTCACTCTAACTGGAAGTAAACTTGGTATCAAGCTGAAGAATCGGCCATGGGAAGAAAAGAGGCCCATTTTGGAAGAGCATTCGAAGCTTTATCTCAGTAACGGCCTTGTTAGGCATACTGAGCAATGGAACGAAGACGCTATTGTACGTCGAGGTCGAGAGATGGCGGATACTTTGCTTCGGGCGTGGCCCGGACCTGACAAGTTCTAAGCATCACCATGCCAACCCCCATCTCCCCCCACCACCTCCATCATCGACTCGCCGACTCCTCCCCCGTTGCCCTC
>JAJEBU010000100.1 GCA_022822375.1 Dehalococcoidia bacterium | reverse complement strand
ATTTGCGCTCGCCTGTCTCCAGGACAGGATCAAGCTGGCGGCAGACCTCATCGGGATCGAGCCGTGGCAGCAGCGTCATCGAGCGTCGGCGCATGCGTTTGTTGGCCGACAGCAACGCCGGCAGCAGCGCCGCCACGACTTCGTCGGCGGGTCCGAGCTGGAGCGCAATCCGAGCCTCGCCGCGGGGGAAGCCATGGTTGGTGTTGAGCGCCACGTCGACGGTGCGGGCAATCCAACCAGGAGCGCGGGCCGCAGCATCGGCGCGAACGGCGAGTCCGGCGTCGTAGGCGGCCTCATCGTCCGGGGAGAGCGGCGGGATCGGTGGATTACGCTGCGCCATAGGAGTGATCCTATGGCGACCCGCGGGTTTTCGGTACGGCTCTACTTCCCGGATGGCGATCCTCAAGGGCTCAAGGTGGTTGAGCGTCCCGGTTGGACTGGTCAAGGGGTTGCGTTTCCGCGTCTGCTGTTGGCCATTGCGCGTAGACGCGAAGAGGTCAACCGCACCGGCGTTTATGTTCTCTGGGAGAGGGAGGATGGCGTGGGGTTTCCGAGGATCTACATCGGTCAATCGGACAACGTCATGACAAGATTGCTCAGCCATGACTCGCAGAAAGACTTCTGGACGGATGCCGCAGCGTTCACCAGCAAAGACGACCACTTCAATAGTGCTCACGCACGATTCATTGAGTCCGAACTGATTCGGATTGCCAAGGCTCGCGCAAGGTCCGACCTGCAGAATCGAAATGAACCATCGGTGCCTTCTATCTCGGAGGCCGACCGTGCTGATGCCTATCGATATCTGGACGACATGTTGACATGTCTCGAAGTGCTCGGTTTGACCGCGTTTCGCTCGTTGACGACAGAGTCCAGCGGCGACCTGGTACAGGATGAGTTGTTCTACCTCAATGCGCGAGGGATCACAGCGACAGCGCGAGTTGAGAGCGCGAACGAGTTTGTGGTGCTGAAGGACTCTCAAGCTCATCGGACGCCCGTTCCCTCATTCCTCGAGCGGCCAGAGTTTCGCGGTGAAGTCGCAAGGCGACGCCACCTGATCGAAGAACGGGTCTTCGCCGGCGAGGGTGAGCACTACGTCCTCAGCAGGGATTACGTGTTCTCCTCGCCCTCAGCTGCGACGGCAGCTCTGACAGGGCGCTCGCCCTCTCCCTATCAGGAGTGGAAGACGAAGGATGGCCGAACTCTGGGTCAGGTCATTCGTGGGGACGACCAATGACCATGCGCGAGATTGACATTGACGCTGAGCCCATTGACGCCTTTGAGGCGGCGTTGGAGGTTCTTGAGCGCGCGATTACTGAGGGCGCCTTTCGCGAGCTGGTCAACGAGTCGCCCTCCCATTACGCGATTGGCTGGTCGACGCTGCTGACCGGGGCGCGTTACGACTTCCGCTTCGAGCCGTACGAGCAGGGCGGCGAAGCGGGCGGCACGTGGACGCAGGCCGAGCTGGAGTTCTCGGGCGCGCTGGGGCCGCTGCTGAGGCTGTTCCGCGGCGCTGGCAACGGGCCGCATTTGGAACAGATCCTCGGCGACATCAAGCAGCTCGCCGAGTCGGAGGAGTTCTATCAGGACGACAGCGGCGACGACAGCGGCGACGACGGTGACGAGGACGATGATGCAGGCGACGATGCGACAGCCGACCGGGAGAGCTGATCACGGCTGCTAGCCTCGCTGCGGATGATCCCAACGCTCGAGAGGAGCAGTCATGCAGTTGAGCGGGTTGGACGGCAAGGTCGCTCTGGTCACCGGCGCCGGACGGATGCGCAGCATCGGACGGCCGATCGCGGTCGAACTGGCGCGGCAAGGCTGCGACATCGTGCTGACCGGCACCGGTCGCGCGGCTGAGAACTATCCGGACGACGAGAAAGCCGTCGGCTGGCGCGATATCGAGTCGGTCGCAGACGAGGTCCGCGCCGAGGGGCGGCGAGCACTCGCGCTCGTCTCCGACGTGTCCGACTACAGCGCCGTCGAGCAGCTGTTGAGCGATACGTTGGCCGAGTTTGGCCGCGTCGACTACGTCGTCAACAACGCGGGCGCCGCTCGCGGCTCCGACCGCGTGCCGGTCGTGGAGATTGACCTTGATCTCTGGCGCGTTGTGCTCGATGTCAATCTCAACGGCGCGTTCTACATGAGCCAGGTCTTTGGCAAGCGGCTGATCGAGCAAGGCCACGGCGGCGCGATCATCAACATCTCCTCAATCGCTGGCAAGATGCTCGGTCCGAACACCGCCGCCTACGCGGCCTCGAAGGCCGGGTTGCAGGCGATGACCGCATCGATGGCGCAGGAAGTCGGCCAGCACGGTGTGCGCGTCAACGCGATCTGCCCGGGCATCATTGACACCTCCCGCATGGACGACATGGGTCGCGGCGAGTTCTGGCAGCGGGCGATTGACACGAGAATCCCGCTCGGCCGCGCCGGCGAGGGCGAGGACATCGCGTACATCACCGCCTTCCTCTGCTCGGAGCAAGGCGAGTGGATCACCGGCCAGTCCTACAATGTCGACGGTGGCACCTGCGTCCAGCATTAGCCCAAGCCTCCACACACACGCGATTGGATCGAACATGGCTGACTACGAGTTCATCAACTACGAGCAAGACGGCAACATCGTCACGATCACCATCAACCGACCCGAGCGGATGAACTCGATTCACCCGCCCACCACTGAGGAATTGGCCGACGCCTGGAACACCTTCGCCAACGACGACTCGGCCTGGGTCGGCATCCTCACCGGCGCCGGCGACCGCGCGTTCTCGGCAGGCAATGACTTGAAGTACACCGCCGAGATGTCGCGCGTGCCAGCGAATGAGCGTCCGACGTTCGCGCCCGTGCGCGGCGGATTCGGCGGGATCACGGCAGACTGGGAGTGCGCCAAGCCGATGATCGCTGCGGTCAACGGGTTTGCGCTGGGCGGCGGCTGCGAGATGGCGATGGCCTGCGACATCATCGTCGCAGCCGAGCACGCTCGGCTCGGTCTGCCGGAACCGCGAGTCGGCCTGATGGCTGGCGCCGGCGGTGTGCACCGTCTGCCGCGCCACATTCCCCTCAAGATCGCGATGGGCTACATGCTGACCGGCAATCATCTGCCCGCCGCCGTCGCGCATCAGTGGGGACTGGTCAACGAAGTAGTGCCGGCCGACGAATTGATGACTGCGGCGCGTCGCTGGGCCGACGAAATCCTGCAGTGCGCGCCGATCTCCGTGCGCGCATCGAAGGAATCGGCCTACAAGGGTCTCGATCTGCCGCTGCCAGCCGCGTTGACGCATACCTTCCACCAGCAGCGGATCATGAGTCAGTCGGAAGACCTGATCGAAGGCCCCCGAGCCTTCGCCGAAAAGCGCACCCCGAACTGGAAGGGCCGCTAGCCCCGCTCAACCCGCCACGGCGGCTTCGCCGACAACTCCTGCATTCGACGCCCCGAATCGGGGACGTCGTGGCTGAGCTTCTGTCCGTACTGGTCTGCCCATTCGGGCGGCAGCATCTGTTGCACCTCGTGCCAGCGCAGGGGTTGGGCGCGGCTGTTGCGCGCGGCGTCGGTCACGTCGGCCAACCAGATCGCCATGTCTCCGCCGTCCATCACGTTCACCACGCGGCAAGCCATCCAACCCACGACGCCATCGAGGATCGGCAGGCCGCTGTCGTGTTCGAACCAATCGATCGCCTCGAACTTGTCCACTTCCGTCTGTGAGCGGAATCCCCAGTGGCGGACCCAAGGCCATTGATCGCGGGCGATCACATGGACGGCCAAGCGGCCGGAGGCCTCGATTAGCGAGTTGGTGTGATTGCGCTTCTGAATCTGGACCAACACTCGGGGTTGACTGGGAACGATGGATGCCGCGAATGCACCGACGGCGATCTGTCCGCCGCGCTGCCCGTCGTGAGCCGCCGTCACCACAGTGAGCGGCGACCACATCAGCGAGAGCAGCGTCGGTGCGTCGGAGAGCGGCATGTCGGCAGGCTAACGTTCCGCCGGCTGTGAGCGTTCGCGTCGGCGTCGCCACCAGACCCAGATGACCGGCGCGGCGAAGAAGGCCAGCACCGCGATGCCCGCGCCGACCAGCAGCTCGCGATTGCGATCCAGCACCGCGTCACCGAGCACTGCGGCGAGGATCAGGATCGGCGACGAAGCCAGGATCGAGATCACGATGTAGGGCAGGAACCGCATCTGTGTCAGCCCGGCGGCATATGAGACATAGTCCACGCCGGCGACGGGAAAGAGGCGCATCACGATCAGGAGTCGGATGCCGAGCCGCTCGCCGAGCGCATCGATCCTGGTCACGGCGGCCTCGGAGATGACCCTGCGCAGGACCGGACGACCAAGCCGCCGCGCGATCCAGAAGCAGATGGTCGAGCCAACCGCGGTCGCGCCGATGGTGTAGAGGAAGCCCAACAGCGGACCGAAGACGCCGGAGGCGATCAGCGGCATCGGCGCTGTCGGTATCGGCGCGAACAGCATGGACAGCGCAAAGATGAGGATGTAGATGATCGGACCCCAGATGCCGAAGTCATCGATCCACTCCTCAATCTCCGCCTGTTCCCAGGGGAACCAGCGCTCGTACGCGAAGTAGACGCCGATGAGCGCCACGATCACAATCACCGCGCCGGACGCGAGCAGGGCCGCGCGTCGCCGGTCCATCTGCCAATCTTGCATGATCTCAGGTTAGTTTGCGTTCGACCTCACACCCGTAGACGGTCAGGACGGCGGAGCAGCGACGCGCCTACGATAGAGTCGGCGCAATCGGCAGGAGGATGGCATGAGCTCGACGACCGCGATCGATCAGGAGTTCTTCACTCGACATGCGGAATCGGCGCGGCGCGCCGAAGAGGCGCGGACGCTGTTTCCGGGCGGCGTCACACACGATGCCCGGCACTTTGAGCCGTTCGGCATCGTTGTCGACCGCGCCGTCGGACCGCGCAAGTGGGACGTCGACGGCAACGAGTACATCGACTACGTGATGGGTCACGGAGCGTTGCTCTTCGGTCACAGCCATCCCTATCTGGTCGAGGCTGTGACGGCGCAGGTCGAGCGCGGGACCCACATGGGCGGTTCCAGCGAGCTCGAGCTGCGCTGGGCGCAGGCGATTCAGCGTCTGCTGCCGAGCGCCGAAAAGGTGCGCTTTACGTCGTCGGGCACGGAGGCGACGATGATGGCGGTGCGCCTCGCGCGCGCCGCGACCGGACGCGACCGGCTGCTGCGGCTGCGCAACCATTTCCACGGCTGGAACGACAGCGTCTTCGCGGCCGGCCGCACCTCCGCCGGCAATATCGCCGCCAACGGTCAGCCGCAGGCGATGCAGGATCTGATCGCCGTGTATGACCAGACCGATGTTGCGGGTATTGCCAAGGCGCTCGCAACGGGCGAGTTCGCAGCCGTGATCCTCGAACCGACTGGTTACTCGTGGGGGACCTGTCCGCTGGAGCCGTCCGTGCCGCGGGAGTTGCGCGCGCTCACGGAGCAGCACGGCACGCTGCTGATCTTCGACGAGGTCGTGACCGGGTTCCGAGCCGACGCCGGCGGCGCGCAGGAACGCCTGGAGGTTCGTCCCGACCTGACCACGCTGGCCAAGATTGCTGCGGGTGGACTGCCTGGCGGCGCGGTCGTGGGACGCGCTGATCTGCTGGACCAGATCAGCTTCGATGCCGGAGGCGGACGCGTGGCGCATCCCGGCACGTTCAATGCCAATCCACTCTCGGCGGTCGCCGGCGAGCGAGCGCTGCGCGCGATCGCCGAAGAGAATCCCAACGCCGTCGCCAACGAACGGGCGTCGCAGCTGTCGCGCGGGCTGAATCGCGCGTTGATCGAAGCAGAAGCGCCCGGCTGCGCCTGGGCCGACGCGTCGATGGTGCACATCATCCTCGGACAGGACATCGATCGTCCCGCGGATGGCGAGACCTGGGACTGGGGCCAGCACGGAGGTCCGCAATCGACACTGCCGGTGACTCCCGGAACTGTGGCCTGGCCGTTCCGCCGCGCGCTGCTCAACCACGGGGTTGATCTGATGGGCATGGGCGCGCTGGTTTCCTGCGTGCACACGGAGGCGGACATCGATGCGACGATTGATCGCTTCGCGGCGGCGTTCTCGGACCTGCGCCGGGCAGAGGTCCTCTGAACGGCACGGGAGGCGCGATGGATCGCGTCCGAGCGCTGCGGAGCTGTGTCAAGATTGCTAGCTTGATGGTTCAGATTGTGCGAATATTCACGTAGGTTCCGCGCGACCGCTCGATTTTGCATTGGCTGAGGCGCAGTTTCGAGGTTCAGCGATAGACGTTAGCGATATGACAGCAGTGTCCCGTCCCCATTCATCGAGCAGTGCCGATTTCGCCGGACTCTACGACCCACTCAGTGGCCGTGACGCGTGTGGAACCGGTTTCGTCGCGCGACTTGACGGAGTGGCCACGCATGAGCTCGTCGAACAGGCGGTGCAAGGCGTCGTCAGCCTGACGCATCGCGGTGCGGTCAACGCCGATCCCGACACGGGAGATGGCGCCGGCGTCACGATCTCCATCCCCTACGCCGTGTTGCAGGACGACCTGGCGCGCTTGGGCCACGCTGATGTCGCCGATGACGACCTGGCGCTCGCCATGGTCTTCTTGCCGATGGCGGCCGATGCCGCTGCCCGCGCTCGCGCGATCCTGGAGTCCGCCGCCGAGCGGACGGGTCTGCGGGTGCTCGGGTGGCGAGAGGTGCCGACCGAGCCTGGCGTGTTGGGCGCTTGGGCTCTTCGCGATCAACCGCGGATTGAGCAGCTGCTGCTGGCCCGGCCGGAGGCCGTCGCAGACGATGAGTTTGGCCGACGCGTCTACCTCACGAGACGACGAGCCGATACGGAGTATCGAGCGATCTCGGAGATGTCCCCCGGCGACGCTGTGGGCGACACGTACATCGTGTCGCTGTCCAATGCGACCGTGGTCTACAAGGGGCTCATGCTCGCGACGCAGCTGAGCCGCTTCTATCCCGACCTGACCAATCCGCTGACCGTGTCGGCGGTTGCGCTGTTCCACCAACGGTACGCGACGAACACGCTGCCCAACTGGAACATCGCTCAACCCTTCCGCTATGTGGCGCACAACGGCGAGATCAACACGCTGCTCGGAAATCGCAACTGGATGCGGGCGCGCGGGCCGGCGCTACAGTCGGATGTCTGGGGCGATGCGGTAGCCGAGCTGCATCCTGTGATCGGGATGGTCGGCTCAGATTCACAGGCGTTCGATGAGGCATTCGAGCTGCTCGTCGCGTCGGGCCGTGACCCGCTGCACGCGATGATGATGATGATCCCCGAAGCGTGGGAGCAGCTCGACGAGATGGAACCAGAGCTGCGCGGCTTCTACGAGTATCACGCCTGCCTGATCGAGCCGTGGGACGGCCCTGCTGCGATGGCGTTCACCGACGGCACGATTGCGGCCGCCGCGATGGATCGCAACGGCTTGCGGCCAGCGCGTTATCAGGTGACCCGCGGCGGGTTGGTCGTGATGGGCTCAGAGGTCGGCCTGATTCCGCTGGACCAGTCGGAGATCATCGAAACGGGCCGGCTTGGTCCGGGCCAGATGGTCGCGGTGGATACCAAGCGGCACGAGCTGCTCCACAACGACGATGTCAAGCGCCGCGTCTCGCGTCGGCGGCCCTATCACGAATGGGTGCAGCGGGAGATGGGCCGCATCGAGCGTGCCGCGACGCTGCATGCGTCCAGCGTGCCGGCGGCCGACGAGGGCGAGTTGCTGTCGCGCCAGGTGCTGCACGGCTACAGCAAGGAAGAGATCGAGTACGTCCTGAAGCCGATGGCGCTGCAAGCGAAGGAAGCGGTCGGATCGATGGGCGACGACACGCCGCTGTCGGTGCTGCACGATCCGCCGCGTCCGCTCTACAGCTACTTCCGTCAGAAGTTCGCGCAGGTCACCAACCCGCCGATTGACTCGATCCGCGAGCGCAATGTGATGTCGCTCGACACCTGGCTGGGCCGCCGCCAGTCGCTGCTGGAGGAGACGCCGGAAGCGAGCCGCCTCGTTCACCTGTCCTCCCCGCTGTTGCTGGGCGACGACCTGGACGTGTTGACACAGATGGACCTGCATGGCTTTTCGGCCTCAACGATCGAGACGTCATTCTGTATCGCAGACGGCCCTACCTCGCTGGCCTCCGCGCTCGACGGACTCTGCGATGCGGTCGATCATGCGATCGAGGACGGCCACTCGCTGATCATCCTCTCCGATGAGCGGGTCGGCCCGGACCGCGCGCCGATTCCAATGCTGCTGGCCGTCGCGACGGTGCACCATCACTTGATTGCCAATGGACACCGACTCTCCGCCTCGATCGCTGCTCACTGCGGCGATGCGCGCGATGTCCACCAGATTTCCTGCCTGATCGGTTTCGGCGCAGATGCGGTGCATCCGTATCTGGCGCTGCAGACGCTTGAGTCGCTGCATGCATCGGGCGAGTTTGACGACATGGACGTCGGCGAGGTGATTGACAACTACGTCAAGGCAGTCGACTCGGGCATTCTGAAGATCATGTCGAAGATGGGGATCGCCGCGCGGTCGTCGTATCACGGCGGACAGATTTTCGAGGCGCTGGGGATTGGTGCAGAGGTCGTCGAGCGGTCATTCCCCGGCACGCCGTCGCGGATCGGCGGGGTGGGATTCGCTGAGATTGGATCGGACGCGATTGCTCGGCATCAGCAGGCGTATCCAGCCGACGGACTCGACGCGGGCGGCTGGTACCGCTACCGCCGCGACGCGGACTATCACGCCAACGAACCGCCGGTCTGGCGGCAGTTGCACAAGGTCGTGCAAGGCGGCGGCACCGATGAGTATGCAATCTACGCCGAGCGCGCCAACGATCGACGGCCGACCGCGCTGCGCGACCTGCTCGGGTTCAAGTCCGACCGTGCGCCGATCGCTCTGGACGAGGTCGAGGCGCACGAAGAGATCACGCCGCGTTTCAGCACTGGTGCGATGTCGCTGGGCGCGCTGAGTCCGGAGACGCACGAGGACATCGCGCGGGCGATGAATGAACTGGGCGCGGCCTCGAACACTGGCGAAGGCGGTGAGGACCCGCGCCGCTTCCTGGCGACGGGCGACAAGAACGACGCCAACTCGCAGATCAAGCAGATCGCATCGGGACGCTTCGGTGTGACGCCGGCCTATCTGGGCAGCGCGAGCGAGATTGAGATCAAGATCGCCCAGGGCTCGAAGCCCGGCGAGGGCGGCCAGCTGCCGGGTCACAAGGTCACGGCTTACATCGCCATGCTGCGGCATTCGACGCCAGGCGTGGAGCTCATATCGCCGCCGCCACACCATGACATCTACTCGATTGAGGATCTGTCACAGCTGATCTACGACTTGAAGATCGCAAACCCCCGCGCGCGCGTGTGCGTCAAGCTGGTCGCCTGCGAAGGCGTCGGGACGATCGCGACAGGCGTTGCCAAGGCCTATGCCGATGTCGTGCATATCTCCGGCGCGGACGGCGGCACCGGCGCGTCGCCGCTGTCGTCCGTCAAGTACGCGGGCGCACCCTGGGAGCTGGGGGTCAAGGAGGCTCACGAGGCATTGGTCGTCAACGGACTACGCGGGCGGATCAAGCTCCGCACCGACGGCGGATTCCACACCGGACGTGATGTCGTGGTGGCGGCCATGCTCGGCGCGGAGGCCTACGGCTTCGGCACGACGGCGCTGGTCGCGCTGGGCTGCAAGATGGCGCGTCAGTGCCACCTCAACACCTGCCCCGTCGGTGTTGCCACGCAGCGGGAAGACCTGCGCGCCAAGTACTTCGGCAAGCCGCAGATGCTGGTTGACTTCCTCCTGCACGTGGCCGAGGAAGTCCGCGTGATCCTCGCAGAGCTGGGCTACCAATCGCTGGACGACATCATCGGCCGCACCGACCTGCTCGAGCAGGTGCCGCCGCGCGACGGTGAGCGGGCGCAGCTGGTTGACCTCTCCAGGTTGCTTGCGCCGATCGAGGCTGACCCCGAGTTTCCGCGGATGCGGGAACAGGATCGCAATGATCGCCGCGACGACCGACCGCTGGACGACGATCTCCTGGCGATGCTGGAGCCGCACATCGAGCGAGAAGAGCACATCTCCGCGAAGTTCCCGATCAGGAACGTGCACCGGACGGTCGGCGCGCGGGTGTCGGGACGCATCGCGCAGCAGTACGGCGACCTGGGCATGCAGCGCGGGACGATTGAGCTGCACTTCACCGGCTCGGCTGGACAATCGTTCGGCGCATTTCTCGTGCGCGGCATGCGCTTGTATCTGCGCGGCGAGGCCAACGACTACGTCGGCAAGGGCATGGCCGGCGGCATGATCGCCGTGGCCCCAGCACAGGACGCGGGATTCCAGGGCCGCGACGGCGTGCTCGTCGGCAACACGGTGCTCTACGGAGCAACAGGCGGCACGCTCTGGGTCGCGGGACGCGCGGGAGAGCGATTCGCGGTCCGCAATTCGGGCGCCCGCACGGTCGTCGAGGGAGTCGGCGACCACGGCTGCGAGTACATGACGGGCGGCACGGTTGTGGTGCTCGGACCCGTTGGCCGCAACTTTGCCGCCGGGATGAGCGGCGGCATCGCCTACGTCTGGGACCAGGACGGCAGCCTGCGGGAGCGGGTCAACCACTCGATGGTTGACCTGGAACCCGTCACCGACTCACGCGAGGCGGAGACGCTCGAAGAGATGATCGAGACCCACGTCGAGCGAACGGGCAGCCCGCTGGGCGCGGAGGTGTTGGCGCGTTGGAGCACCGTGCGGGAGCAGATCGTGAAGATCATTCCGCGCGAGTACCAGCGCATCTTGCGTGAGCAGGCGGAAGAGCGCCGCCGCACCCTCGCTACACAGGAGTAGCAGGAAGCGCTAGTCCAGCTCGTCCATCAGCCTTCTCCACCACGGAGCGGGCGGGTCCTGAGGCGCCAGCGACGGATCGATGACGAGCGCGAACGACCGGCGCAACGCGTCGACGCGGCTGGGCTGCGCCGTCGGCGCAGACTCTCGCTGAACGATTGACCGCCACTCGCGTGCCTGCAGCTCCGAGCTGAGACGCAGGCTGATCCAGACGGTGACGGTCAAGGCGAGTAGCGGAGCGGCAACGCTGATCAGCCGCGATTCCCAGCTGGGGAATCGGATGCGTCGGCGGTGCGTGACGCGTTCGATCGTCGGAGCGTCGCTGGTCTCTTCCACAGGTTCGTCGGTCGGCACCGTAGTTTGGTCGGCTCCGTTGACGCCGTTGCCGTCATGCGACGACGGCGCGGCGATGGGGCCCCAGCCGTCCAGCGGCAACACGGAAGGGGTCGGCGGGACTGAGGGAGTGACTGAGCGCGGCTCCTCGGAGACAGGCTCCAATGCCTCGTGCGGCTGATGTCCGTTGGTGGTGGTCATGACTTCTCCGATTCGCGTTGGGCGGCCGCCATCGGCCGCTGTTCGGCCCACGCAGCAATCATCGGTGCGAAGGCGTGGAATCTGTTTCCGTCGGCGTCGTGCCCGTTACCTCCAACCTCGCTGAACGAGACGCCCGCCGGATCCGGCTGTGGCGGCGTCCCGGCGACGGGCGTCCGTACCACTATGCCAGACGGCGCAGCGCCTGGTGGGGTCGCGCCTCCGCCTGGTGGCGCTGCGCGTGCGCGCATCTCGGCCATCATGTCCTCCTGCGAGCGGAACGTTGTCCGCGGCAGGATCAGCGCGCAGGCCAGGACGACCAGCCCCACGATCGATCCGTAGAGGAAGACGTCGGTGACGGGCACCGCGAGCGCCTCGCGGGCGGTCTGGATGACGGCGTCGGCCGTGCCGGGCGCTTGCTCTTCGACGGATGCACGGAAGCGTTCGAGGAGGTCGGGATTGAGCAGCGTCTCGGGCGCTTCCTTGAGCTGTTCGTAGCTGGTCGGAAAGGCCTTGGTCAGTTGCGACGCGAATCCGCTGACGATCGTCGCGCCGAACACCGAGACGCCCATCGCTGCACCCATCTGGCGGAAGAACTGGTTCGTCGCCGTGCCGGCGCCGAGCAGATTGAAGGGCAGCGCGTTCTGCATCAGCAATGAGTAGAGCGGCATCAGCGTGCCCATCGAGACACCCATCAGCAGCATGAACCCGCGCGCTGTCCAGAGGTTGGAGTCGACGCTGAGCTGTGACAGCAAGAACAGCGACAGGGTCGCGCCGCCGCCGCCGAGGATGGCCAGGATGCGGTAGCTGCCGGTCCGCGCGAGAATCTGCCCGGTCAGGACCGAAGCCGGCACGATGCCGATGCTCATGGGTAGTGTGACGAGTCCCGAGTTGGTCGCTGAAATGCCCTGCGCGCCCTGCAAGAAGAAGGGCAGGTTGAACATTGCGCCCATCATCGCGATGCCGATTGCGAACATCACCAGCGTGCAGACCAGATACGTCCGATTCTTGAACATCTCGACCGGCATGATTCCGCTGCTGCCCTTGCGCAGCGCGGTCCGCCACCAGATGAACGCCGAGATGACCGCAATGATCAGGCAGGCGATGATCGGTGAATCGAGCCAACCGAACTGGTTGCCGCCCATCGAAAGCGCCAGCAGCAGCGGCGTGGCGGCGGTGATCAACAGTCCCGCACCGACCCAATCGGTCGGCTGCCGGTTGGGATGCTGTGGCTTGAGCCGCGGCATGAAGAGCGCGATGGCGACGAGTCCGACTCCGCCAACGGGCAGGTTGACGTAGAAGACCCAGCGCCAGGACAGCTCGTCGGTGAGTACGCCGCCGAGCAGCGGTCCGGCAATGCTGGCGAACGCGAAAGTCCCGCCGATCAGCCCGGCCCAGCGTCCACGCTCGGCCGGCGCGAAGTAATCGCCCATCGTCGTGAAGGCGTTGGCCATGATGAAGGCCGCACCGAATCCTTGCAAGAGGCGGAAGCCGATGAGTTCCCACATCGATCCCGACGCGCCGCACAACGCTGACGCGATCAGGAAGATCACGATGCCGATCAGCAGAAACGGCTTGCGCCCGTGCACATCGGAGAGTCGGCCGATGATCGGGACGATGACCGTCGAACCGAGCAGATAGGAAGTCGCGGGCCAGGCGAACAGGTCGAGACCGCCGAGGTCTCCGACGGCCTTCGGCGCTGCGACGTTCCAGATGGTCTGGTCGAGCGCTGCCAGGAACAGCGCGAGCATGACGCAGAGCATGACCGCGACTTTGCGGCGTTGGGGCAGCAGCCAGCCGGGCGGCACGTCATCCATGCCCGGCGGCATCCCGGGCGCAGCGCGCGCGTTTCCAGGCGGCGGGACTCCGTCCCTGCCGTTGGAACCGCGCGGCGAGCCGTGGGACATTACATCACCTCAGGCTTGGGCGGCCAAGGTGCGAGCACACCCTGGCGCTCTGCTTCGGAGGTTAGCAATGTGAACGTGCGGTCAATGTCGCGCAGTTCCTGCTCGGTGAAGTTGCTGAAGACCTTCCAGATCAGCGCGCGGTTGCGGGTGCGAATCTCGTTGATCACGCGAAGACCCTGCTCCGTCAGCCAGATCCGGACGCGGCGGCGATCCAGTTCGTCCCGTTCGCGGCGCACGAGGCCGTCGCGGACGAGTCGGTCGACGATGCCAGTGGCGGTCGACGGGCGCACTTTCAGCAGTGCGGCGATGTTGCCAGCCGGCGTACCTGGCTCGGCCTGCAACATATGCAGCACGCGCAGCTGTGACATGGTCAGCCCCAGCTCCTCCCAGACCTCCAGGCGGTTGGGATCGAAGACGCCTGCGGCGCGGCCATAGTTGTTCAGGATGCTCTCGACCAGTTCGTCCAGCTTGGCGCCTGATGTCAACATTGGGCGTCGCTTTCTTCTGGAGGCTCAGATGGTGCCCGTGTTGCTGCTGGGGAATGGCACGCCGCGCTGCTCGCCCAGCGTGATCAGTTGTTCAATGGTCTCGTCGTCCAACGGCACGCCGTTGACCGAGCGGTCGGCGCGGGCGATCTCTTCGGGATCGCCGGGGATCACGACCCGCTCGACGCCCTCAACCGGCTCGACGCCGCGGATCGCGTCCGCCATGTCCTTCATATTGGACTTGAACTCGTCGGGGTCGCAGAAGAGGTCGATCCGCCAGGCGGCAAACCACTGTCCCTGCACCAGATTGGTTCCGCGCGGAGCGAACAAGCCCGAACCGCCGCCCGACAACACGCCCGTCATCACGTCGACCATCAGCCCCAGACCGTAGCCCTTGTGCGAGCTGGTCTCGAGCGTGGATCCGAGCGGCAGCAGGCCGCCGTTCTTGCGCAGAATGAAGGGATCGTCGGAGTGCTCGCCGTCGGCATCGACCGCCCAGCCGACGGGCAGCGGTTTGTCCTGGCGACCGGCGATCTCCAGCTTGCCGCCTGCGACCGCCGTGGTGGCCACATCGAGTCGAAACGGCGTGCCGCCCTCGATTGGCGCCGCCATCGCGATCGGATTGGTGCCAAAGACGCGGCTTTTGCCGCCGGCGGCGACCGCGATCGGCGGGACGTTGCACATCGCCATGCCGATGAGGTCATGCTCAACGGCCATATGCGCGTAGTAGCCGGCAGCGCCGAAGTGTCGGCCGTTGCGGACGGTGATCATGCCCGTGCCGCTGGTTTGGGCTTTCTCAATGCAGGCGGACATGGCTTTCTGGCAGACGATTGTGCCGAAGCCGCCGTCGCCGTCCCACGCGGCCGAGATGGGCGTTTCGCGCAGCACCTTGATCTCCGGCGTCGGATTGACCACTCCGGACTCGAAACCGGGTGCGTAGCCGATGTGCCAGGGCAGATGCGCGATGCCGTGCGACTCGATGCCGACGATGTCAGCGTCGATCAGTACGTCAGCGCCGATCTCGGCATCTGCGGCGGGGACGCCGTAGGACTCGAGCACGGCGGCGGTGAACCCGCGCAGGTCTTGTGGGTTGAAGCGCTGGCGGGTTTCGGGTTCCGCAAACCCGGTCCAGGCCACCTGGTTAGTCCTGGCCGTAGCTGCGGACGGTCTGCAGTCCCTGCGCCGATGCTTGGGCCATGAACTGCGAGTCGCTGCCAGAGGGGATGTACAGCCAACCCTCTTCGGCGCGCCGCTTGGCCTCAACCGGCCCCGATGTGAAGATGCCCGGTGCGACGCGGTTGTTGATCCGCTGCGATCCCGCCAACACCTCGGCGCACAGCGCGACGTGGTCGGGATGCGGATTGTCAGGCCGCACCGGAATGCCCATCGACATCGCCAGGTCGGCCGGGCCGATGCAGGTGGCGTCAATGCCCTCGACGTCGAGGATCTCGTCGATCCGTTCGACGGCTTCGACCGTCTCGATCTGGACGATGCAGGCGATCTCGT
Source organism: Dehalococcoidia bacterium (assembly GCA_022822375.1). Taxonomy (GTDB): domain Bacteria; phylum Chloroflexota; class Dehalococcoidia; order Bin125; family Bin125; genus Bin125. The sequence continues at coordinate 55,293 of JAJEBU010000100.1, read as the reverse complement.
TGTTCGCCTCGGTGCCGTAGTCCGGTCCGCCGTAGAGGAATCCGCGATAAGCGCCGAAGCCGCGCAGGCCGTCCGGCGGGTAGCGCACGGCGGCAACGGCCTGTTCGGCCTCGGCGCGGTTGTTGACCCAGGGAATCACGACGCCGTAGGCGCCACCGTCAAGGATCCGCTTGATCTCCACAGGGTCGTTCCAGTGCACGCGCGCCATCGGAATCGTGTCGGTGCTGGAAATCGCCTGGAACATCTGCACCATCGTGAGCAGATCGACCGGCGAGTGCTCGCCGTCGACGACCAGCCAGTCCCAGCCCTGGTGCGCCATCGACTCGGCAGCCAGCGTGGAGCAGGACGAGAGCCAGGCGCCGAAGGCGGGCTTACCGTCTGCCCAGAGCCGTTTCACTGTGTTGGGTCGCATCGCGAGTCTCCGCTCTCAGCTCGTGGAAGTGTCATCTGAGTTGCAGAAAGCGTACACGATGGACCGTCGCTCTCCGCGTCGGGAACGGACGCCCGAGCGGTGACCTGCGCGCAGAGGTGGGGAGAGCTGGCTTGCCTAGCGATCGGGGTGCGCCGTGAGCGACACTTGGTCGAGCACCGCCCTGTTGACGACTGAACGGGGCAGGTAGCCGCGCAACACGTCGGCTGCGGCCTCGCCGACCCGTTCCAGCAGCAACGGGCCGGACGCGTCGCTGTAGTACGCCGAGTGGGGCGTGGCGATCACATTGTCGAACTCGAGCAGTGGATGATCCTTGTGAACGGGTTCCGGATCCCACACGTCAACGCCGGCGCCGGCGATCTGCCCGTTCTTGAGCGCGTCGTAGAGCGCCTGCTCGTTGACGACACCGCCGCGGCAGGTCGTGATCAGGTACGCATGCGGCTTCATCAGGGCGAGCTGCTCGGCCCCGATCATCCCCCGCGTTTCAGGACTCATCGGCGGATGGACAGAGACGTAGTCGGCCTGCATGACCTCTTCCAGCGACGTGAGGCGCACGCCGGCTGCTTCAGCGGCGGCCGGGTCCTGGAACGGGTCGTAGGCGATGACGTTGAGCCCGAACGCCTGGGCACGAATCGCCGCCTGCTGCGCGATGTGTCCGAATGCGACCAGTCCCAGCGTCTCGCCGTAGAGCGGGCCCGACGGTCCCAACGGCACGCGCTCGCCGGCGCGAGCGGCGTTGTTGTGGGCGACCACCTTACGGTTGAGCGCCAACAGCAGCGACATCGCATGCGTCGCGACCTCGTTGATGCAGTAGTCAGTGATGTTGCAAACGACAATGTCGAACTCGGTGGCGGTCTGCCAATCGATGTTGTCGAATCCGATGCCGTAGCGCACGACCACCTTGAGGTTGGGCGCCGCTTCGAAGATGTCCCGTCCGACCTGTCGGTAGCCACAGATGATGCCGTCGGCGTCAGCCACATGCGCCGGGATGTCTTCCTGCTGCTCTGGCGACAGCGGAACCAGCTCGGCGTCAGCCAAGGCCAGCTGCGCCGCCTCGGCGGTGTGCGGCTGCCTCTCGGGCCGTGAATCGACGTGGTAGACCTTGAACTTCGCCATCGTCAGCTCCTTCGGAAGCGGCTACAACCAGGTTTGTATGCGCGAGCGTGGCACGGACGGGATGACCGCCTTGAGGCGGCGTCCGTCCGCCGTGAGGGTAAACGACATCTGCGCTCCGGGCTCCAGCTCAGGGTGGAGGATGCGCTGAGCGAGGCGCATCGACTCGAAGCGGATCAGCGAGAGTCGCACCTGTTGCTGATCGGCCGTCGGTCTTGAGACGAGCACGGCGTCAACGATCTCGTCGAAGGAGGCCTGCTCGACCATCAACAGATGCTGGACGATCAATTGCTCGACCACGTCCAGCTCGATCTCGATCGGTTCCGGTCGCAGGCGCTGTTTGAGCACCGCGCCGAGCTTGCGCATGTTTGCTCGGATCGACATGTCAGGCCCTCAGGTAGGCGGCGATGTCTGGTCCGCCTTCGGTGAGCACCACACCCGTCTCGACGAGTGCCGCCGTTGCCTCTTCGGAGAGTCCCAGCCACTCGCTGAGCACCGCTTCGCTGTCCTGGCCGAACTGAGGGCCGGCGCCGTAGACGCGTCCCGGCGTGCGTGAGAGCTTGAGCGGAGAGGCGGCCATCGTGACATCACCGGCGATGGGGTGCTGCAGGGTGGTGATCATTTCCCGCGCCACGATCTGTTCCTGGTTCACCGCCTGTCCGATGGAGTTGAGCGGCCCAATGGGGATGCCGTACTGCGACAGAGCGGCGACCCAGTGCGCCGTGGATTGTTTGCGCGTTGCGTCGAAGAGCAGCGGCTCAAGTTCGGCGTGGTTCTCGGTGCGCTTGAACGAGGTCTCGAATCGCTCGTCACCGACAAGCTCAGGCAGTCCAAGCTCGGCGCAGAACAGCTCCCATTGCGTGGCGATGCCCCAGGACAGCGCGACGACCATCCAGCCGTCGGCAGTTGGGAACGCCTGGAACGGTGTGGCGGAGGGATGCCGCGTGCCCAAGGGGCCCGGCTCTGATCCGGTGGCGAAGTAGCGCGCGACCGCGTTCTCGAGGATTGCGATCTGGCAATCGAGCATCGAAATGTCGACTGACTGGCCCTGTCCGCTGTGCTCACGCTCGCGCAGCGCGGCGAGGATGCCGATCGCGGTGTAGAGCCCGCCGCAGATGTCGCCGATCGAGGTGCCAGGCCGCGCGGGCGGCTCGTCGGGATAGCCGGTGATGCTCATCACGCCGCCCATGCCCTGCACGATGATGTCGAGCGCCGGTCGGTCTCGCCATGGACCGGTCTGCCCGAAGCCCGAAGTCGAGGCGAACACGAGTCGTGGGTTGCGTTCCAACAGCGTGTCGGGTCCGATGCCCAGCTTGTCCATCACGCCCGGCGTGAAGTTTTCCATCACCACGTCCGCTTCGTCGACGAGGCGCAGGAACAGTTCTCGCCCGTCGTCGGAGCGCAGATCGATGGAGATGCTGCGCTTGCCGCGATTGACCGACTGGAAGTACATCGACTCGTTGTTGACAAATGGACCGGTGGTCCGCGCGACATCGCCGTGCGGCGGACGCTCCACTTTGACGACTTCCGCGCCGAGGTCGCAGAGAATCATCGCGGCGTACGGTCCGGCCAGCACCCAGGTCAGGTCGAGCACGCGAACACCTGCGAGCGGGCCCGGCGGATGCGTTTCGTTGGTCGACTTGGTCATGTCTGCTCCTAGACGTCGCCCAGGCTGGCGTCACTCAGCTCGATGTCCGTCACGACCCATTCCAGTGGTTCGCCGGCAATCAGGTGGGCGAGATTGGTGAAGAAGAACTCCGCCGTGCGCAGATACGAGGCATCCACATGGCAGGAATCGTGGGGCGTGATGATGCAGTTTGGCAGGTCCCACAGCGGCGACTCCGCAGCCAGCGGTTCGGTCGGCACTACGTCGAGCACCGCTGCGGCGATCGCGCCTGAGCGCAGTGCATCGCCGAGCGCGTCATGGTCGATGACGCGGCCGCGGGCAACGTTGATCAGCAGAGCATGCGGCGGCATGACGGCGAGCGCGTCGGCGTCGATCAGATTGAGGGTCTCATCCGTCAGCGGGCAGCAGAGCACGACGTAGTCGCTGGCGCTGAGCAGGTCGCGCAACTGAGCAGGCTGGAGATGGCTGTCCAGGAACTCGCTGTCCGGCGGCCGACGCTTGGTGGCGAGTGTCCGCATCCCAAACGATTTGGCAATCCGGGCGCACGCCTCGCCGATCCCGCCGAAGCCCACGATTCCTAACGTCTGACCCGCCAGTTCCACCGAGTCGAGCGGCGCCCAGCGCCGCTCGGCCTGGTGTTTCGCGTGTTGGGACACTCGTTTGGCGTGCTGCAAGATGTAGGCGAAGACATACTCGGCGATCGGCCCGCCGTGCACGCCGGGCGAGTTGGTGACCACCGCGCCGCTGTCGATCAGGTGCTGGAAGATCTGGTGGTCGACGCCGGTGCTGGCGGTTTGCATCCAGGCCGGCGGCGACGTCTGCAGCAGTTGCATGACGGCAGCGGCTGAAGCGGTTTCGACGTAGAGGTCTTCGGAGAAGAAGAAGGCGTCAAGGCCTTCGGGGGCAGCCGACCAGCCGCCGTCGCGCTGGAGCTCAACAATCTCGGCTGCGGCCGCCGTCTCGCGCAGTCGGTCGCCGACGCGCTCGATCAGCCCTGAGGTGACGCCGATCCTGAGTGTTGGCCTGGCCATGTCGCTGACGCCTCCGTTCGCTGCCGCTGCTCGCGTTAGGGTAGTGGCGTTGATGAGCAGCCTCGACGACTCGTCCGCCGCATCGCCAGGTCACGAAGCGCGCCGTCGTGAGCGACTGCCGGGCTTCTATCACCGTCAACCGTTTCGACGTGTGTATCCCGGCTGGTGGATCGCGGTGGCGGCCTCGCTGTCGTCGTTCGCGGCGGTGTCATTCTTCAATCCGGTGCTGGGTGCGATCACGCCCGAGTTGCAGGCGGAATACGGCTGGAGCACAGCCTCGATCGCCCTGACGATGCTGATCGGCGGCATCGGCGGCGGCGCCATTGCCACGTTCGTGGGGCCGATCGCCGACCGCTACGGCCCCCGCTGGCTGCTGTTCGCATCAGTCGGCATGGTCGCGGGCCTGATGTTCGCGCTCGGCTTCATGTCCCAGTTCTGGCAGTTCCTGCTGCTGTGGGGACTCGGACGCGGGATCACCGTGGCCGTCATCGATATCGCGGTGGTCGTCGTGATCGCCAACTGGTTCATCCAGCGTCGAGGCTCTGCGATGGGGCTGACGATGATCGGCACGCGCAGCGGGATGATGCTCTTTCCGCTCGTGATCACGGCCGGTCTGTGGCTCGGCGGGCTGCGCGAGGCCTTCCTGCTGATGGGCTTGCTGGTGCTCCTCATGGGCGTGCTGCCGCCGTTGATCATGCGGCGACGGCCTGAGGACGTCGGACTGCGCCCGGACGGGTACGGACGCCGCGCCGCCGTGTCTAGCGGAGAGTCTCCGATGGCGTCGGACCCCGATTGGTCAGTCCGCGACGCCGTTCGCACGCGGGCGTTCTGGTTGCTGCTGTTCGGAACGACGATGCTGATGGCCGTCGGCGGCTCGGTGAACTTCACCTTCGTGTCGCACATGACACAGAACGGCATCGACCCCGACACCGCACGCACGGCGTTGGCGCTGTGGGCTGGAATGGGGATCATCGGCGGCGTGCTCGGCGGCGAGCTACGCCAGCGACTGCCAGTGCGCTACGCGCTTCCCCTCGTGATTATGGTCACGACCAGCGCGCTGGTTTGGTTCGTGCTGCTCGATTCGACCTGGATGGCGTTCGTGTTCGCCGTCTGGCACGGGCTCGCGTTCGGCGCCCAGCTGCCGCTCAACCGCATCTCGTTCCCCGATTACTTCGGACGCTACTCAGTCGGCCGCATTCGCTCGGTCACCGCGCCGCCGCAGCTGCTCATCAACGCCTTCGGACCGTTCATCAGCGGACTCGTGATTGACAGCCGCGGCAGCTACGACTTGATCTACATCGTCTTCATCGGACTACTGCTGAGCGCGGCGCTCAGCGTGTTGATGGCGAAGCGGCCTGATCTGCCGGTCCAAAGATTGCGTCGAGAGAGCAGTTAAATCCAGGCAGCATATCCGAGCCGTCCAGCTGGTCGTTGCCCATCAGAGTCATGGGTTCATGTCCTGGACGGTAGAGCTCCACGATGCGCTGTTCTGGGATCACAACCCAGACGATTCGCACACCCACGTCGAGCCACATGTTCGCCTTGTCGCGCAGCTTGGCGAGGGTGTCGTTGGGCGAACGGACTTCGACGACGAGATCAGGTGCGATTTCGATGTAGCCGATGGACTGGTCGTCCAGCGGCAGCCGCTCCGCTGAGTAGAACTGGACGTCCGGTGCTCGCACGGTGTCTGGATCGCGCTCGGTCCACACTCCGGAACAGCCTGTCACGGTGCCTAATCCCCTTGCCTCCACAAACAGCGAGAGCAAGACGATCAGCTTGGCGACGATCTTCTCGTGGCGAAATCCAGGCGGCATTTCTTCACACAGTTCCCCTCGGATCAACTCGCCGTAGAACTCGTCCTTCGAGAGCCGCAAGAGCTCATCGGCAGTGACGAGCCGAGTGGGAGCATCCGAGTGAGATTGTGTGACCATGACCCCATGTTACGCATTCGAGAGGATGAGCGTGCCGGCCGAGGCGAACATGCCGCCCGGGCCGTGCGCCATCGAGACGTTGACGTCGGGCACCTGGCGGTCGCCGCACTCGCCTCGGAGCTGACGCACCGACTCGATGATCGCGAACATCCCGTACATGCCGGTGTGGCAGTAGCTCAGACCGCCGCCGTTCGTGTTCATCGGGAAGTCGCCGCCGGGACCGGACTTGTAGATCACTTCGCCGTTGGGACCGGTCTTGGTCTCGGCGAAGAAGGGCCCGCCCTCGCCCTTGGGCACGAAGCCGAGGTCTTCGGCTGCCATCAGCGGTGTGAACGTGAAGGCGTCGTAGAACATGCAGTGGTCGATGTCCTGCGGCCCCAGACCGGCGCTCTTGTAGGCGGCCTCACCGGCGATGCGGTAGCCGTCGGCGGTGGTGTGGTCGCGCATCTGCGAGACCATCCAGTGCGCCGCGGCCTCGCCCGCGCCGAGCACGTAGACGGGGTCCTTGGCGTAGTCTTTGGCTCGTTCCTCTGAGACGAGCACGAGCGCGCCGCCGCCATCGGCCACGACACAGCAGTCGAGGAGGTTGAACGGGTAGCAGATCATCCGCGAGTTGAGCACGTCCTGCGGCGTGATTGGTCCGCCGCCGCGCTCGGGGGCGCGTCGATGGCTGCCCATCATCGCCATTGGGTTGAGATTGGCCCACGCACGAGTGGCAGCAGCGATGTGCGCGAGGTGCTCTTTGGTGGTGCCATACTCGTGGAAGTGACGGAGGACGGGGATCGAGAAGGTCGTCGGCGCGCCGCCGATCGCGAACGGCGCCTCGTACTGACCGCCCGGCGACGACGCGGATCCGCCGCGCGGCGCATCGACGCCCGAGCGGCCGCTCTCGCCGTGGGTGACCAGCGCGACGTCGCAGTATCCGGCCATGATCGCCGCGACCGCGTGTCGGACGTGAATCATGAACGAGCAGCCTCCGACCGACGTGCCGTCGATGTAGCGCGGCTGGATGCCGAGATATTCCGCGACCTCGTTGGGGATCGCGCCGGCGCAGAGCAGGCCGTCGACGTCGGCGAGCGAGATGCCTGCGTCGTCCAGTGCGTTCTTGGCGGCTTGCGCGTGCAGCGCGAGCCGCGACATGTGCGGCAGTTGACCGAGGTCGTCGGTCTCTGCGGCACCGACGATCGCGACCTTGTGTCGAATCTGATCCATGAGTGGTCTCCTTCGGAAGTAGCGGCCAGCAGGCGTGTTAGACAGGCTTGAACTTGGGCAGCGTGACCTCGTCAGTCACGTCGTCGAAGACGATTTCGACATCCATGTCGACCGTGGTCGAGTACGGATCGTCCATGATCAGGTTGGACATCATGCGCGGGCCCTCTTCGAGCTCGATCACGGCGATCACGTAGGGTGGCGGGTTGTCCTCGGTGTTGTAGGGCGGGATCGGCTGGTGCGAGATGACGAAGGTGTGCACTTTGCCCTTGCCCGACGCCTCAGTCCACTTGATGTCCCAGTTGAAGCACTTCGGCATGGGGCAGAAGGGCCGGGGATAGAAGTGCGGCCCGCAGTCGTCGCAGGTCGGCAGCATCAGCTTGTGTTCTTTGAGGCCGTCCCAGTACGGCTGCGATTCGGGCGTTGCCACGGGCAGCCTGCCAGCGTAGTCAGCCATCGGTTGCTCCTGTTCGGATGAATCCAGTTGTCGAATGCGATGCTACACGACAGACCCGACGTCTAGCGTGGCGAGGACTCCCGCCCAATCCAGTTCTGCACCAGCGCCGCTTTCCGATCGGTCCACGGCGGGTTCAGGCCGCGGCGCTGCCGCGCCATCTCAGACATCATCACCGCCGCCGCGACCGACACATTGAGGCTCTGCACGAATCCCAGCATCGGTACGATCACGTTGCCGTCAGCGAGTGCGGCGATCTCCTCGGAGCAGCCGTCATGCTCATTGCCGAGCACGATCGCGGCGGGCTGCGTGAAATCGACGTCTCGGTAGTCCAGTGCGTCCTCAGTGAGTCTCGTGGCGTAGAGCCGGATGCCGTCGGCGCGCAGCGACGCGACACAGGCCTCGACCGAGTCGAAGCGCTCGATCTCCAACCACTTCTCGACCTTGGCCGCGACCCCGCTCGAGATCTTGGGAAACTCCTGGTTGGTGTAGACGAGCGCAACGCGGCTGATGCCGAAGGCGTCGCAGCTGCGCAGAATGGCCGAGGCGTTGTGGCTGTCGTGGACATTCTCGATCACCACCACGAGATCGTCGTGGCGGCGTTCGATCACGTCGTGCATCCGCGCCAAACGACGCTCGCTGATGCTCCGCTTCAGACCGCGCACTCGCCTTCGCCACGCTGGAGGATGTAGATATCGTCACGGTCCCAGTCGATGAACATCGGCAGCGTGTCGGCCGAGAACTCGGGCGGCAGCGTGAGATCGTCGAGGACGGTCTGGATCGGCTGAAGTCCGACGCGGTCGACCCAGTGATCGAACAGCTCTTCGTCGCCGTCCCGACCGGAGTGATACAGGCCGATCACACGCTCCACCGCGTCGGGCACGCGCTTGGCGGGAATGCGCACTCGTGGCACGAGCGTCCCGAGTCGCATTTCCTCGGTCCGGTACGAGCCCCCGATAAACATGTGGTACGCGGGGATCTGTCGGTTGCCGACCTTGATCGCTGCGCCATGGAAGCCGATGTCGGCGATGTGATGCTGACCGCAGCTGTTCGGGCAGCCGCTCATGTGGATGCGCATCTTGCGGGTGATTGGATCGTCAATGGCCATCGATCGGACGCGCTCCTGCACGGCGCGGTTCAGGCCCATTGAGGAGGTGATCCCGAGCTTGCAACTGTCCGTGCCGGGGCACGAGACGACATCCTCGATCTCTTGCGCGTCCGGCGCGCCCATGCCGAGTGCGTCGAGCTCTCGCCAGACGGCGTAGACGGCATTGTTGGGAATCCAACGGAGGACGACGTTCTGTTGGGGAGTCGTGCGCGCGCGCTCGCGACCGTACTTGCGTAGAATCTCGGCCAAGCCGCGGAACTGCTCGGGCGTCAGGTCGCCCTGATCGATCGACGCTTCCACAGCTGAGTATCCGTCCTGCACTTGTGGACGGACGTTCGCGGCGAGGAAGCGCTCGAAGCGGCCAGCATCGCCGTTCGGCGACGGCAGGTTGGCGGGGACATCGCGGAGGTCCGCTGCTTCGTCGTCGAGGAAGAGCAGTTCCTCGAGCGGAGGTGTCTCTGCCGACCACCCCTTTTGCAGCTCCGCGTCGACCATCTTGCGGAACTCGTCCTCACCGACGCGATGGACGAGGAACTTGAGGCGCGCTTTGAGGATGTTCTTGCGCAGCTCGTCGGCGGCGTTGAAGATTCGGATGACGGCCTCGGACAGCGTCAGGAACTCCGACATCGGCACGAACTCGGTCAGCGTGACCGCCTCCTTGGGCATTGTCGAGAGTCCGCCGCCGACCATGACGCGGAACCCGCGTACCTCCTCGCCGTCGATCACGCGCACCTGCGAGAAGAAGGCGAGGTCGTGGATCGCTGCGATTGCTGAGTCAGCCTCGCGGCCGGTGAAGTAGACCTTGAACTTGCGCGGCAGCAGCTGGGTGATCGAGTTACGCACCCAGTAGCGCACGAAGGCGCCTGCGTAGGGCGTGGGATCGAAGACCTCGTCCTCAGAGATGCCGGCCCATGGGTCGGCGGTGACGTTGCGCACGGTGTTGCCGCAGGCCTCGCGCGAGGACAGCCCGCTGCGGCCCAGCATCTTCAGCATGTCGGGCATCTGGTCGAGCGGGACAAAGTGGACCTGGATGTTCTGCCGGGTCGTGATGTGCCCCTTGCGCAACGGCGCGAACGTCTCGCACACGTCTGCGAAGCAGTCGAGCTGCTCCGAGGTGACCCCGCCCATCGGCAACTTGATCCGGTTCATGTGCACGTCGGCTTGACGCTGCCCGTAGACGCCCTGTCTGAGGCGGTAGAGCATGAACTCCACTTCTTCGCGTTCCTCGTTGCGGAAGGCGGTCGCTTCCGTCTCAAAGTCGTCAAGCTCGTCAGCCCAGATCGGAATGACATCCTGCGGTACATCGGTGGTCGTGTCGGACATGGCTTCGCCCCTGTGTAGTCAGCTCAGGTCTCAGTCTAGCAATGCCTGGTCAACCGATACCGAACTCTGTATCACTCGAGTCGCCGCCCGCTCGCGCATCTGAGTCAGGGATTCCGCGTGTGCCGCGATTCGGCGTCCGTGTTCCATGACCGGTCGCAAGAGCGGTTCAGCATCGGCCACGCCTCCGCCGTCGAACGGGTGGATCTCATCATGCTCCGGCAAGCGCCAGACCTGCTTGCGGTGCCCCACGCTTGGCTTTCCTTCAGAGCGCTTGGCGACGGCTCTGCCCGCGTACTCGACCAACTTGTACGCGCTGTCTAGCGTCGCGGCATCGCGCGGCGCGACGATGTTCGTACCGCAGGCAAACACATCGATCGGCGCGCCCGCCTCGACGAGTTCGGCAATCTGATACTCGTCGAGTCCTCCGCTGACGATGATCCTGACGCTGACGAGTCCGGCCGCGTCCAACCGCTGCCGGGCCTGTCGAGACTCCGTCAGCAAATCACCTGAGTCGATGCGGATCGCGCCAATGGATCCTGGTCCGCATCGCTTGGCTACCTCGATCGTGCGCTCGACACCTTCCGCCGTGTTGTAGGTGTCCACGAGCAGCGTGGTACCGGGATAGCGAGTGGCGAATGCGTTGAAGGCCGCGAGCTCGTCGTCTTCGGCGAGGATGTAGCTGTGGGCCATGGTCCCGGTCACCGGGATGTCGTAGAGACGACCCGCTTGCAACGACGAGGTTGCGGTGAAGCCGGCGATGTAGGCGGCGCGGGTTGCCTCGATGGCCGCATCCGAGCTGTGTGCTCGGCGGCTGCCGAAGTCGATCACCGGCCGTCCGTCTGCCGCGTCGACGGCTCGCGCGGCCTTGCTGGCCACCAGCGTGGGATATGCAATCAGATTGATCAGCGCGGTTTCAACGATCTGCCCTTCGGGCAGCGGCGCCACGACCTGGATCAACGGCTCGTCGGGGTAGACCGTCGTGCCTTCGGGCGGAGCCCACACTTCACCGGTGAAGCGAAGTTGGCGCAGACGGTCGATGAATTCGGAGTCGAACTGCGGCAGTGACGCGACGTAGGCGAGATCGTCGTCGTCAAACTGCAACGACTCGAGGAAGTGCAGTGCTCGATCGAGGCCTGCGGCGATCAGGTACTCCCAGCCGTCCGGCATGCTGCGCACGGTGAGCTCGAAGACCGCTTCACCGGTGATGCCGCGCTCGTAGTAGAGCTGCGCCATGGTCAGCTCGTAGAGGTCGACGAAGAGCGCGGACGGTGGGTTCACTGAGCGCAGGGTACGGCACGCGGAAGGAGCAGGCCCGCATTAGCGGATCAGCGTTCGACGGTCACGCCCGCTGCAGAGAGTTCAGCGAGCGCCCGTTCGCCGTCGCCCGCCTCGAGGTCGACCGCAGCGACGCCGAGGGTCGGCACGGAAACGGCGAAGCCTAGGCGAACGGCGTCGAGCGCTGTCTCTTTCACGCAGTAGTCCGTGGCCAGCCCGATCACCACGCATCGCTCGATGTCGACGTCGTGCAGGATGCGGTTCAGCTCCGTCGCCGACGCATCGCCGCTCTGCGGATCGCGCGTCGTGAAGCCTGAGTAGCCGTCATTGCCGTCGACGCCCTTGCGGACGATCGAGCCGGAGTCTGTTGCGAGTTCGCTGTGAAACTCCGCGCCCCAGGTGTTGCCGACGCAGTGGACGGGCCAGAGTCCGCCGTCCTGCTCGAAGTGGGGCGTGTGGGGAGGGTGCCAGTCCTGGGTGAAGACGATCAAGGCGCTGGCCGCGGCGGCCTGGTTGATGGCGTTGTTGGCGTAGACGACGACGGCGTCGGCGCCGTCAACGGCGAGCGATCCGTCGGGATGCGCGAAGTCGTTCTGGACGTCCACCACGATCAGCGCGGTGCGAGTGTCAAACGTGGGCACAGGATGGAGTCAGAGCAGAGACTGGAGGCGACGACCGGATTCGAACCGGTGATGAGGGTTTTGCAGACCCCTGCCTTACCACTTGGCCACGTCGCCGTGTTGCTGATGTGAGGAGCTGGAGCGGAAGAAGGGATTCGAACCCTCGACCTTCTCCTTGGCAAGGAGACGCGCTACCGCTGCGCCACTTCCGCTCGCTGGAACATCATAATGCCGCTCGTCGGAACATCATAATGCCGCTCGTCGGAACATCATAATGCCGCTTGTTGGAGCCGCATCATGGCGTTCGCTGAGGACATTGTAGCCGTAATCTCGTCTAGAAGATTGGCGGCTGTGTGTCCCTGGTGTCCGAGCTGCCGTTGTGCTGTGTGGTGCCGAGGAAGAGACTCGAACTCTTACGCCCGTGAAGGGCACAGCGCCCTCAACGCTGCGCGTCTACCAGTTCCGCCACCTCGGCATCGAAGCACCAACGCTCGGGAGGCGTGCCGCTCAGACTCGTTGGCAGGGCTGGCAGGGGTGGCAGGACTCGAACCCGCGACCTACGGTTTTGGAGACCGTTGCTCTGCCAAACTGAGCTACACCCCTCCATCAACCGTGAGCATAGCAGGCAATCTGGCGCGCAGATTACCGCAGGCCGGCGATTGCTGCCTGGATGCGCTCCGGCATGTCGCCGACAATGCCCGACACGCCCAGCTCGACGCAGCGGGTGATGTCGCGCGGTTCGTTCACCGTCCAGACGAACGACGCGAGACCGCGCGAACGGCAAGCCTCGACATCCTGTGCTGAGAGTCCCATGCCATGCATCGAGACGCCGTCGAGCCGATGGTCATCCACCATCTGCCAGATGTCCGGCGTCGGCGCGAGACAGAGATGCGCGATTCGGCGTCCACGCGGAGCGATGCGGGCCAGCTCGATGACGGTGGACGAGTCGAAGCTCCAGAACCAGGTCCACGAGAGCGCGTCGGCGTCTGCGATGTCGGCAAGCACCGCTCGCGTCAGCGCCGCGATGTCGTCGCCCTCGGACACTTTCAGTTCGCACATCAGAATCATGTCGCCGGCGATCTCCTGCAGCGCCTGACGCAGCGTGGGGATCCGTTCGCCGACGCCAGCGTCGATGCGTTCCAGCTCCGACAGCGAGGTGTCGGCGATGCGGCCCGTTGCATTGGTCGTGCGATCCAGCAGCTCGTCGTGAATCAGGACCGGGACGCCGTCGGCGCAGAGGCGGACATCGATCTCGACGCCGTCGCAGCCAAGCTCGGCCGCTCGTCGAATGCCGGCGAGCGTGTTTTCGGGCGAGTGCCCCATGGTCGTGCGATGGGCGACGACCAAGGGCGGAGTATCGTGGGACATGAGCTGTCTCGGTTGGGACTGTGTAGAGGGGCTGTTCTGTGCGCAGCGAGGATATCGCGGGCGTCTTCAACCGTGCGGGCCGTGAATACGAGTCGTCGGCGGCAGACATGATCCATCTGGCGGCGGCTCGGCTCGTCGAGCGGCTCGATCTGCGGCCGGGCCAGGATTTCGTGGACCTCGGCTGTGGCCCAGGCACGCTGATCGCGCATGCCGAGCCAATCCTGGAGGGGGGCTCGGCGATCGGTGTCGATCTCGCCGCCGACCAGTTGACGCTGGCGCGCCAGCGCTTCCACCGGTCCGAGATGGTGCACAGGTTCATCCAGGCCGACGCGTCGAGCACTGACCTCCGACGACGCAGCGCTGACGCGGTTGGACTCGGGCTCGTCTTGCCGTACGCCGACCGTCCCGTCGCGCTGCTCAATGAGGCCACTCGGATCGTGCGGCCGGGCGGGCGGATCGCGGCGACGGCCTTCGGCCGGCCGTTCTTTGCGCCAGCGGGCAATCGATTCCTGGGACTGCTGGAACGGCTCGGCGTCGCCTGGCCGGACCTGGAGCCGCAGTTCAACCTCCGTGAGTTCGCTCAGCTGGGCCTGATCGGCAGCGTGGACGGGCGCCGCCTGGACGATCTGGAGGTCGAAGAGATCGAGCGCGAGTTCTGGTGGCCCAGCTTTGATGCCTGGTGGTCGATGCTGCGCTGCATGGGCATGCTGCCCGAGGGACGTGAGACCATGCTCGCGCGGATCGCTGGCGAACTGCGCGACGACGACCGCGTCGTCAGCCCGGACGGACAGGTCCGCTGCGTGGTCAAGATCTTGCTGCTCAGCGCGGTGACCGCGTCTGATGAGCCCTGGGAGTGACGCTCATGACATCCGAACACCACGGACGACGCATTTCGGTCAACCTGCCCTGGAATCCCGATGTCGTCGATACGTTCCTCACGCGGGCGCGGCTGGCCGACGAGATTGGCGTCGACACGATCTCGGTCCTCGAGGGCTACGGACACGACGCGTTCACGGGCATGGCGTTGCTGGCGCATCAGACATCCAAGGTGCGGATCGCCTCGGCGATCGTGAACGTGTTCTCGCGTACGCCGGCCACGCTGGCGCAGAGCTTCGGCACGGTCGATCAGCTGTCTGGCGGACGCGTCGTGATCGGGCTGGGCGCGAGCGCGCCGGGCGCCATCGAGCGCTTCCACGGAGTCAAGTTCGAGCGCCCGTTCGCGCGCATCCGCGAGGCGGTCGAGCTGATCCGCCTCTACTGGTCGCGGGAACGGTTTAGCTACGACGGTCCGACCATCCATGTCGAACGCGCGCTCGTGAGCGGCATGATCCCGGGCCAGCCGACGGCCCAGATCCATCTGGCCGCGCTACATCCGACTTCAGTGCGGTTGACCGCCGAGCTTGCTGACGGCTGGATGCCCACATGGATCCCGAACGATCGGATCGGCGAAGAGATCGCGCAGGTGAAGCGCTGGTCGGAAGCTGCTGGGCGGGCGGCCGATGCGGTCGAAGTGCGTGCTCCGGGCACGGCCGCCGTGTTGCTCGACGGGGCGCGCCAAGACCAGGCCGATCGCAACTTCGCGCAAGGTCTGGCCTTCTTCGCGGTCCGCAACGGGCCGGGGTACTTCCACCAGTTCGAGCGGCAGGGATTCGCCGACGAGGTGGCGGCGATGCGCCAAGCCTGGTCGGACGGAGGCGCAGGCGCGGCAACGGAGATTGCCATGGAGATCGCGCCGCGCTTCTCCTGCCGCGCCCCGGTCGCTGAGGTGGCCGCGCACCTCGATCAGCAGTCGGCCGCCGGCGTGGACTTGCACCAGGTCTCTGTCGAGACCGACGACGATCAGCAGTGGGCCGATGCGTTGGCCGAGCTGGTCAACGGGGTGGGATAACGTAGGCAGAGGACGATCAGCAGTCCGAGAGGACGGGTGAAAGGTGATTCTATGACGGACAACAACCTCGCGGGGGCACTGGCCAAGTTCACCGATCGAGCGCTGCGCTGGACCGCCCAGTCGATGGAGGATCTGACGCAGGATGAGGTGCACTTCAAGACCTACGACGGCCAGAACTGCATCGGCTTCGAGGCCTGGCACATCGCGCGCACCGCTGACAATCTGATTCACTTCGCGTTCGAGCGCGAGCAGCCGATCTGGATGTCCCAGAACCTGTTCGAGGAATGGGGCTTGCCCAAGGTCGATCAGGGCACGGGCACGAGCTACGACGAGGTCTCGAGCTGGGTGTTCCCCGACGGCGCGACGATTGCCAGCTACCTGAACGAGGTCGCCGACGTGATTGTGCCGCGCATCGCGGACATGACGCCTGAGTATCTCGACTCGATCACGCGCATCGTCCCGCAAGGCGAACTGCCCAAGTGGGAGATCATCGGCCAGGTGATCATCAACCACTCCAACAACCATCTCGGCCAGATCAACGTTGGCCGCTCGATGCAGGGCAAAGAGGGACTCGGTTTCTAGCCGCCGATCCCGATTGGTGAAGTCGACCCATGGCAGACGAGACGAGCCTGGTCCAACCGCTGTCGCTGAGCGCTCAGGTTGCGGCCGCGCGCTCTGGCGATCTGCCACTTCAAGATTTGATTGATCAGACGCTTACGCGCTGGGACGCGGTCAATCCGCTGATCCGCGCGATGCTGCCCGATCCGCGGCTGCGCGAGCGCTTGTCGTCCGAGGCGGCGGACGCCGCAGCGCGCTGGCCCGTACCGTCGCAGCGGCCTCCGCTGTACGGCGCGATGGTCGCGGTCAAGGACATCTTCAATGTGCAGCGGATGCCCACGCGGGCAGGATCTGCGGTGCCGCCGGAGTCATTCAGCGGCCGTGAGGCGGACGTCGTGGCGCGGTTGCGGGAAGCGGGCGCGTTGGTGCTCGGCAAGGCGGTCACGACTGAGTTCGCCTACTTCGCGCCAGGCGCGACCGCCAATCCGCATCACCGCGAGCACACACCGGGCGGATCGAGCAGCGGCTCGGCCGCGGCGGTCGCGGCCGGCATCGCACCGTTGGCACTGGGATCGCAGACGGTTGGATCGGTCGTGCGACCCGCGTCGTTCTGCGGCGTCGTGGGGTTCAAGCCGTCCTACGACCGAATCCCTACCGGTGGGACGCTGTACTACTCGCCGTCGGTGGACACGGTCGGCTACTTCGTGCAGGGCGTCGCCGATGCGGCGCTGGTCGCGGCCTCGGTGCTGCTCGGCTGGCGCGAGGGCGAGGATGCCGAGGCGCCGGTGCCTCGTGTGGGCATTCCGATTGGCAACTTCCTCGATCAAGCAGGCGATGACATGCGCGCGGCGCTCGATGAGGCCGCCAACCGTCTGGCAACAGCGGGCATGACCGTCGAAGAGGCGATGACCCTACACGACATTGAGGACATCAATGTCCGACATCGTAATCTGACCACGCGCGAGTTTGCGGAGACGCATCAAGAGCGCTACGACAAGTACGGCGCGATGTTCCGTCCGCAGAGCGCTCAGTTGTACGAGGCCGGGTTGGACATCTCTGCCGCCGACGCCGAAGCGGGCCGCGCCAGCCGGATCGCGCTGCGCCAACGGTTGCATGAGCGAATGGACCGCGCCGGTGTGGACGTGTGGCTGGCGCCGTCGGCCGTCGGTCCGGCGCCGCATGGGTTGCATTCCACCGGCGACCCAGCCATGAATCTGCCCTGGACGCACGCGGGCATGCCGGTCATCTCGCTGCCCTTCGGCGACGTGGCAGGACTGCCGCTCGGTCTCTCGTTGGTCGGACGCTTCGGTCACGACGAGACGCTGCTCGGTCAGGCGGCGATGGTCGAGGCTGCGCTGGCCGCGGGGGGCTGATTGGCCCACTGAGCGCCAGTCCGTGGTCCCCCCGGGAGGATTCGAACCTCCGCGCGCGGTTTAGGAAACCGGTGCTCTTTCCCCTGAGCTACGGGGGGTAGGTCGAGTGTATGCCTAAGTCGAGGCGCATTTGACGCGCTCCGCTGGTTTCGTATCCTGAGACCATACCCACGAGAGTTCGCCAAGCCCTGGAGCCACGCTGATGCCCATGTATGAGTACTACTGCCGCCCCTGCAACGAGAAGTTCACCAAACTGCGCCCAATCACCGAAGCGTCTGAGCCGTATGACTGCGACTGTGGTCACGTGGCTCAAAAGGTCGTGACGGCGGCCGTGGTCTCGCACTCCGGACAGTTCTCGGAGGCGGGCGTCGAGGATGCCATGCCGTCGGGCGGCGGCTGCGCCTGCGGACGCGGATCGTGCGGCTGTGGGGCGGGCGGACACGGCGGCCTCAACTAAGGCTCGCCGAAGACGCCTCGAATCGTTCTCATCTGATTCCCCCCGTCGGTGGTGGGAGCGTAGATTGGCTCAGCGATGACGCGCACCCCCGCGCTGGCGGCCGGCGTCGCGCTGCTCACCGCCGTGGTGGGCGCGCTGGTGATCTTGGCTGGATTCCTGCCGGGGGACTCCGCGGTCTCCCACGACGATGCATCCAGCAGTATCGACGTGCGCCTGCAAGCCCGCCAGACGGTTGGTGGGCGAGTCGAGGTGCGGGCCCAGTCCGACCGCGTCGGGGAGTGGCAGATCCACGCGCCTGACGCTCGGTTCCTGCCGATCGAGCCGGAGCCTGGCCGCTGGTACTCCAGCGATTCGTTCACGGTCAGTGCTTCAGGCGCGGCCGTTGATCGTGCGGATGCCGTCGCCGTCACCCGCGCCACGGTGGAAGCCGCCATCGCTCGCTACGACCGCGACGGCCGCAAAGCGACGGTCGAGTACTACAACACTCCCGCGAGCGCTGACGGTCAGTGGTACGTGTTCATCATCGATGAGCAGGGCGACACGATCGCCCATCTCAATCGTGAGCTGGTCGGCGCTCCAACGGCTGAGGTTGAAGGACCGGGAGGGTATCCGGTCGGACGCATGACGCTCGCCGCCGCGCATCCCCGTGGCGCTTGGCTCGATTACCCGTCCACCAATCCGTTGAGCGGACAGCCAGAACTGAAGCACAGCTGGGTGGTCCGGCACGACGGCCTGATCTTCGGATCGGGTTGGTACGAGGATGCGCCATCGAAGCAGCATGCGCCGGGCGCGTACACGCAGTCCTACGTTGCGGGCGCCCTCGAGATGTATCGCGTGCTGGGCCGTGAGGCGACGTTCGAGCAATACAACGCTTCCGCGAGCATCGACGGTGAGTGGTACCTGTTCATCCACAACGCGGACGGCACGCGTCTGGTCAATGGCGCGCGCGCCGACCGCCCCGGTTGGCTGGGCAGCAACCTGCGAGGGTCGGGCGAGGACGTCACTGGCTACGACTACGTAGATGACACGCTGGCCATCGAGACCAGCGGCTGGATCTCGTATGTGTTCCCCAATCCAGATGACGAACTGCGCTATCAACACAAGCACACCTGGCTGGTGCGGCACGACGGGTTGATCTTCGGATCGGGCTGGTACGACCGCAACTACGACCTCGCGGCCGAACATCCGGCCGGCTACGCCCGCGCACTGGTGCAGCAGGCCGTGGACTTGCACGACTCAGAGGGGCGTCAGGCCGCGCTGGACTACTACAACCTGCCGGAGAGCAGCGACGGACCCTGGTACGTGTTCATTCTTCAGGATCGCGACGACGGTCTGTACACGGTCGCTCACGCAACGCGGCCTGAGCTCGTTGGCACGACCCGGGAGCGGATCGACGCGAACGGGTTCGACTACGGCGCAGCCATCGCCGCGGTCACAGAGCATGGCGCCGGTGATCGTGGCGGCGGTGAGTGGGTCAGCTACCTCTTCACCCACCCCGAAACGGGCGAGGACGCGCCCAAGCACAGCTGGATCGAGCGGCGCGGCGATCTGATCTTCGGAGCCGGTTGGTACGAAGGCATCGACTAGCGCGGTTCCGTCCGACGGACGATAAACCAACTCAGTGCACTCAGCGTCGTCAGCGGGATCAGGATCGCCAGGGCGATCAAGACGGTCGTGTCGAAGAAGAACCGCTGGGGAAACAGCTGGATCAGCGAGTCTCGCGAGGTCAGCTGCCAGAGATCGTTGGTGAAGAAGATCTGATGGAAGCTGCGGAAGGCAGCGTCGAATCCGCTGAGCCCAATGATCGCGAGGACCACGAAGACGAGCGCGACGATCCCGCAGGCGCTGAGGATTGATCGCGCCAGGCGGCGCAGCGCTTGTTTCGACCGCCAGAACGTGATGATCGCGAACGCGATGATGAACCCCAGGGCCGCCCAGCCGGCATCGTAGACACGCGCCATCAGACGCTTGACGTCGACCATGTGCAGCACCTCTCGCTCGGAGTAGAACGGCGCACCATCAACGCTGACGTTGAGCAGGTCGTCGTCGTTGGCTAGGTAGTCGCGCGTTTCCGCCGCAACGCGGTCGACTTCGGCAGGGGTGAGTCCTGTCCGCGACACCGCGTCGTAGCGTTCAAAGCCGCGCTCCCACCAGGACTCCGATGTGGCCGCGTAGCGCACCGCCAACGCAATCGGCAGGACCAGCAGAGCCAGCGCCAGGGCGCTGTGCATGAGCGTCCAGGCCAGTTGGTGCGTGATGGGCCAGCCAAGCGGCGCGATAAGATTCATAACGACTAGAGCGTATCGAGCACAACGACCAACGGAGTTCTGATGCCGCCCGAACTCGCCAGGATCATCGAACTGACGCAGCTCAAAGAGGAGCCGTTGGTCGCCGTCGTGCGAAGCTCTGCCCCCGAACCGCCAGTCACCGACGGCGTGCTGCTGGTCCTGATCGATGAGCCGGGCGGAGTCGCCAATGCCTGTCGTCATTATCCGGATGCGCATGCCGTGACTGTCGTGGACCGCGATGAGTCCTTGAGGGCGACCACCGTCGCCGATGTCTTGAGGGGCTGCGCCGAGGCGCAGGCGTTGGTGTTCGCGCCGATCGAGCCGTTCGACATCCGCAATGCGCCAGATGGCGTACGAGGCGTGATTGACCGTCTGCGCGACCCCGCCGACGGCTGCCCGTGGGATCTGGAACAAACTCACGAGTCGTTGCGGCCGCACCTCTTGGAGGAGACCTACGAAGTGCTGGAAGCCATCGCCGGCGGCGACATGGCAGAGCTGAAAGAAGAGCTCGGCGATCTGATGATGCAGGTCGTGCTGCACGCCAAGCTGGCCGAGCAGGCGGGCCACTTCACGCTCGACGATGTGTCTGAGGGCATCCGCGCAAAACTCGTGCGCCGCCATCCGCACGTGTTCGGAGACGGGACCGCTGACACGCCGTCGTTGGTCGAAGGAGCATGGGAACGGATCAAGGCGGAGGAACGGCCGCAGCGAGAGTCGGTGCTCGACGGCGTGCCCAAGACGCTGCCGTCGTTGGCGCGGGCGCAGTCGATCCTAGGCCGCGCCGAGCGCAATGGCTTCAGTCGGGAACCCGCCGGGGCGCATTCAGCGGGCATCGGCGAGCGGCTGCTCGATCTGGTGATGGAGGCGCGGGCGCTCGACATATCGGCCGAGGATTCGCTGCGCGACGCGCTGTCAACGTTCGAGCGCGGCGTGCGCACCGAGGAGGCGCGCCGCCGCGAATCGTCAACGGCGGGCTAGACCCGCCGCATGGAAGTCATTCCCACCCCGCTCGACGACTGGCGGGCAGCGTTCGCCGCCGACGCGGGGATCATCCTGCTGGCGATCATCCTGGATCGGATCCTGCCTGAGCCGCCGGCAACGCTGCATCCGGTCGTCTGGATCGGACGGTGCATCACGACGTTCGAGCGCGTTGCCCCGCACGCCCCACTGCCGGCGTTTGCCTTCGGCGCCGCCGTGGTCATCCTGCTGGCAGCAGCGTCTGGAGCCCTCGCATGGGCGGCCATGACCGGATTGGCGGCGCTGCACGTGGCCGCATATGTGATTGGCGGGGCACTGCTGCTCTGGACGACGTTTGCCGTGCGCGGGCTGGTTGACGCCGCCGCTCAGACGCAGCGAGCATTGGAATCGGAGCGTCTGGACCACGCTCGCGAGCAGCTGATCAGCCTGGTCAGCCGCGAACGCGCGTCGCTCTCTTCGGCGTTGGTCTCCGCGGCGGCGATTGAGTCCGTGGCTGAGAACACGACCGATAGCTTCATCTCGCCCTGGCTGGCGTTCGGAGTCTTCGGCCTGCCAGCGGCCGCAGCGTATCGTGCGGTCAATACCTTCGACAGCATGTGGGGCAAGCGCGGCCACTATGAGTATCTCGGCAAGTTTCCAGCGCGGCTGGACGACGTGCTGAACTACTTGCCAGCCCGCCTGAGCGCAGTGCTCATGCTTGCTGCAGCCCGCCTGGGATCTGGCTCAGCGACGCTTGGCTGGAGGATCATGCGCCGCGACCAACACATCACCGAGAGCCCCAATGCCGGCTGGACGATGTCCGCGATGGCTGGTGCGCTCGGACGGTGTTTGGAAAAAACGGATCACTACAAACTCGGCGCGGAGTTTCCGCCGCCGGCGGCTGATGACATCGGCCGCGGCAACCGCATTGCGCTCGGCAGCGCCGGGCTCGGCGCCGTCGCGACACTCGCGTTGCTGGCCCTCAGGCATTGGGCACTCGGATGACGGTCACCCACGGCGGGCTCGACCTGGCGGAATTGCGGTCTCTGGGTCTGCGCCCGCAGGACGTGCTCGACTTCAGCTCCAACATCAATCCGCTGGGCACATCAAATGCCGTGAGACGGGCCGCCGCAGGCGCCGACCTGGCGTCGTACCCGGATCGCAACTGCACGGCTCTCGTGGAAGCGCTGTCGGCAACGCTGGACATTCAAGCGGACCATCTGCTGGTCGGCAACGGCGCGACCGAGCTGATTCACCTCGTCTGTCGCGCGACCCTGCAGCCTGGCGACCGTTGCCTCGTGTTCGATCCCACATTCGGCGAATATGAGGCCGCAGCGAAGATCGCCGGGGCCGAGATTCACCGGTTTCACGCCGAACATGCTGATGCGTTTCGCTGGGACATCGACCGAGCCCTCTCGACCATCCGCAGCCTGCGACCGACGGTCGTCTTCCTCTGTAATCCGAACAATCCCACCGGTGTCTACCTCGATGCTGAAACCGTCGAACGGATCAGCGCGGCCGTTGCGGCAAACGGATTGCTCGTCCTGGACGATGCGTACGCACCATTGGTCGCCGACGCATGGCCGCCCGAGCCGCTGGTCGAGCGGTACGGCGCGGCTATTGTGCGATCCATGACGAAACACCATGCTTTGGCTGGCGTGAGGCTGGGCGTTCTCATCGCTCCGCCGGCCCTGTGCGCCGCAGTGCGAGCGTTGCAGCCGCCCTGGAGCGTGAGTTCGGTCGCCCAGGCGGCGGGACTGGCCGCAGTGGAGGACGAAGCCCACGTTGAAGCGGCGCGCGAGGTCGTTCGCGAATCCAAAGCGTTTCTCGCAGCTCGGCTTGAGACTCTCGGTCTGGCGGTCACGCCGTCCGCCGCGAACTTTCTGCTGGTCGATGTCGGCGACGCCGCCCGCGTCCGCTCGGCGCTGTTGGAACGGGGCATCGCGGTGCGCGACTGCACGTCGTTCGGGCTGCCGGGTCACATCCGCATCGGCGTTCGGATCCTCGATCAGTCCGCACGGCTGGTCGATGTGCTGACCGAAGTTCTCAGATCGGACGAGACCCGATGAGCGCGTTGGGCAAGGTCGTGATGGTGCAGGGAACATCCTCGCATGCGGGGAAGTCGGTGCTAGCGGCGGCGTTGTGCCGCATCTTTGCGCGAGCGGGCTACCAGGTGGCGCCGTTCAAGGCGCAGAACATGTCCCTGAACTCGTTCGTCACGCCAGACGGCGGTGAGATCGGCCGTTCGCAAGCGGTCCAGGCGGCCGCGGCGATGGTCGAGCCGCGCGTCGAGATGAACCCGGTCCTGCTCAAGCCCGAGGCCGAGTCCCGCTCACAAGTTGTGGTGCTCGGACGGCCGCAGCCAGCCCGCTCGGCGCGTGAGTACTACCAGCTGAAACAACAGCTGTGGCCGCGAGTGACTGAGGCGCTGGACTCGCTGCGGCGCGAGTTCGACGTGGTCGTCATCGAAGGAGCGGGCAGCCCAGCAGAGATCAACCTGAAGCAGCACGACATCGTCAATATGCGCGTCGCCAGGTACGCCGACGCGCCGGTGCTGCTGGTCGCGGACATCGAGCGCGGCGGGGTCTTCGCGCAGATTGTGGGTACGATGACGCTGCTCGAGCCTGAGGAGCGGGCGCTCGTCGCCGGCCACGTGATCAACAAGTTTCGCGGCGACCCCACGCTGCTGACCGACAGCATCGACTTGTTCGAGGAACACACTGGCGTCCCCGCCATTGGCGTGCTGCCCTACTTCACGGACATTCAGATTCCCGAGGAGGACTCGCTCGGCATCGAGGCGGCTGCGCGCTCGGACGCCGAGACGGTCGTCGACGTCGCTGTGATCCGAGTCCCGCACATCGCCAACTTCGACGATTTCGATCCGCTCCGGAACGAGTCTGGCGTGCGCGTCCGCTACGTCCGCAGCCTGAGTGAGTTCGGCCGCCCTCACCTCATCGTCCTGCCGGGCAGCAAGACGACGGTGCACGATCTGCAGTGGCTGCGATCGACCGGCCTGGCTGAACGCATCATCAACGCACGCCGCGACGGCACGCCGCTGATCGGTATCTGCGCCGGCTATCAGATGCTGGGCCGGGAGCTGTTCGATCCGCTGTCGATCGAGGCGTCGACACCGTCGACGCTGGGTCTGGGTCTGTTGCCGCAGGAGACGACGTTTCATCCCCAGAAAGTAACCAACCAGGTGACAGCGCGAGTGTCGGGCGCCCGCGGATTGCTGAGCGGCTGCGTGGATGCCGAACTGACGGCATATGAGATTCATATGGGCGTCTCGGCCGAGGCGGGCGGCCCGATCACGCTGCTGACCCGCTCAGGACGGCCGGTTGCGGGCACCGATGGTGCTCTTGATGCTGAGGGACTGACGTTTGGCACGTACCTGCACGGACTGTTTCACAACCGCGAGCTGCGACGGTCAATCCTCGAGTGCGCCGCAGAGCGGCAGGGGCGCACCCTGCCTGCGGCGCAGGCCGAGGTCGATCCTGACGCCGAGTATGACAAGCTGGCCGATTTCGTCGAGGCGCATATTGATGTGGATCACGTCCGACGAGCGATGGGGCTCCCTGTTTAGGGCTGCGAGAGGTTGTTCATCGATGCGAGCAACTGCTTCTCGCCGACGTCCTCGAAACGAACGGTCACTTCGACGTCGTCGGTGACCGTCCGAATACCGACGACGACACCGGGACCGTAGACCTCGTGCGACACCGCCTCACCCGGCGAGAGGCCGAACAACGGCGGCCGATCCGATTCGAGGTTCGAGCTGTCGTAGTCCTCCCATCTGATCCTGCGGTTCCGCGCCGGACGTACGTCGGCGCCGACGGGCGCGCGTTGGCGCTGGTGCTGCTGGATCAGCTCCTCTGGGATGTCCGCCAGGAAGCGCGACGGCTGGTTGCGCCCCGATCGACCCTGGTACCGCCTGCGGAAGGCGTGCAACAAATGCAGCTCGCGCATCGCGCGGGTCATGCCGACATAACAGAGCCGCCGCTCCTCCTGCAGTCGCGTTGGGTCGTCAATCGACAGCTGGTGCGGCAGAAGGTCCTCCTCCATGCCGACCATGAAGACGACCGGAAACTCCAACCCCTTGGCCTGGTGCAGCGTGATCAGCGTGACGGCGTCGGGAGGCTCGTCGGGCAGGTCGTCCACGTCGGCGACGAGCGCGACATCTTCGAGGAACGCGTCGAGCGCCGCGCCAGGCGCGATCATTGCGTAGTTCTCGGTCACCGAGATCAGTTCCTGGACGTTTTCCCAGCGGGACTCGGCGTCGACATTCCCTTCCGACTGCCGCTTAATCCACTCGTGATACCGAAGCTCCGTGAGCAGTTGCTGCAGGACCTCTGAGAGGGGTTTTGTCGCAGCGCGTTCGCGTGCTTGTTGGATGACAGAGACAAACTGTGCCAGCCCGGTCGATGCCCGCTTCGAGACTGCGGGCGGTTCCAGAAAGCGACCAAGCAGCGCGTCGCGGTCGATGCCGGCGGCCGATGCGGCCGCCTGAAATGGCGAGCGCGCGTTGAGGCTGGCCCAGTCGGTCAACGTGTTCTGTGTCTTCGCCCCCACGCCGCGCGTTGGCACGTTGACGACCCGAGCGAAGGCGACGGCATCGGCAGGATTGCGGATGAGGCGCAGGTAGGCGAGCAGGTCTCGGACCTCGCGGCGGTCGTAGAAGCGCGTGGCGCCGACGAGACGGTAGGGGATGCCACGCTGAACCAGCGACTCTTCGATCGCGCGGGATTGCGCGTTGGTGCGGTAGAGCACTGCCGCGTCGCCGAAACCGAGCGAGCCATCGCGTTGTCCCTGCACCACCCGCTCAGAGATGTACTCTGCCTCGTCCACCTCGTTGTATGCCTCGTGCAAGACGGGTAGCGGGCCGTCAGGGTTGTTGGTCACCAGCTTCCGCTTGATCCGATCGGCCGCGCGATCAATCACCGCGTTGGCCGCGTCCAGAATCTGCTGGGTCGAGCGATAGTTGTCGTTCAACTGCACCTCGGCCGCGTCTTCGTGGTCGCGGACAAAGTAGTTCAGATTGCGAATGTCGGCGGATCGCCAGGAGTAGATGGACTGGTCAGGATCACCGACGACGGTCAGATTGTTGGTGCCGCCCGACCACGCGCGCGCCAACTGGTATTGCACGGTCGACGTGTCTTGGAACTCGTCCACCAGGACATACTCAAAGCGGTCCTGGTAAAACTGGCGGACCGTCTCGACGTCGAGCAGCGCCAGTGTATTGAGCAGCAGGTCGTCGAAATCCAGCGCAGTCGCCGAGTACAGCTGTTCTTGGTAGCGCTCCCAGATGCGAGCAACGATCTCTTCGAAGTACGTGCGGGTTGTCGCGGAGAACTCCTGTCGGGTCGTGCCTTCCGATTTGGCTCGGGAGATGCGGCTCAGCACCGCTCGGGGCGAGAACTCCTTGGGGTCAACGTTCAGTTCCTTGATCGAGTTGCGCACGATCTGCGTCTGGTCATCGGCGTCGAAGATGATGAAGCTTGACGGGACGCCAATTTCCTGGCCGCGAGCGCGGAGCATCCGCACGCAGATGCGGTGAAAGGTGCCGAGCCAGACCTCATTCGATTGTTCGAGGCCGATCAGCGATTCCAGCCGCGATCTCATTTCTCTCGCGGCCTTGTTGGTGAAGGTGACGGCGAGGATGCGCCACGGCGGCGTGCCCTGCTCGATCAGCCAGGCGATGCGGTGGGTGATGACGCGGGTCTTGCCCGAGCCGGGTCCGGCAATGACGAGCACGGGACCGTGCGGATGGGTCACCGCCGCACGCTGAGCCTGGTTGAGGGAGTCGAGGTCGACGATACCGAGCGGTTGGCTCGCCCCGGAGATCAGCAGGTCGGTCATGGCTGCGAGCATAACGGCGCGTTCGGCATATAGTGACGGCAGTGGCGGGTGACGAGGCTGCGCATGCTTGATGGAACACTGATCTCCTGGCCAGGCGGGTCACCCGAGAACACTGGACTGATCGTCGCACTGATTGTCGGCGCCTATGTCCTCATTCTCTGGCTGTCCGCCGTGGTGTGGACCGCGCGAGACATCAGTCAACGCACGCGCGAACCGATCGCGCAGCTGGTCTGCACGCTGATCGTGTTGGTCTTCAACTTTCCCGGCCTGGCCGTCTACCGCGTCCTCCGACCGCCGCTCACGCTGCAAGAAGCCGAAGAGCATGAGCTCGAGTCCAGCGCACTCCGGCGCGAACTCGCGCGCTCGGGCGAGTGCCCCAACCCACGCTGCGGCTGCCTGATCGGTCCCGATTACCTGGTTTGTCCCAGCTGCGGGTTGGCACTGCGGCGAGCGTGCGCGGCGTGTGATCGCGTGCTCGACAGCGACTGGGCAATCTGTCCCTGGTGCGCGACCGTCGTGCCTCAGTCAGGCGGCTCAGCCAGCGCCAACGGTTCAGGGGTGCCGTCACCGGCCGCCACCGCTCCGACGGCGGCGCCGGAGGCTGAACGAGGCGTTCCGCATGGCTGAACTGCGGGAGCAGCGGCTGACGATCAACGGCGTGGCAGGCGTCGTGACCAGCGCCGGCGACGACGAAGCGTCAGAGGGCGCGGTCTGTCTGCACAGCGTGCCCGGTTCCGGGCGGGACTTCCAGTGGCTAATGCCTCGCACCGCCGAGGTCATGCGCACGGTCGCCTTCGACCTGCCGGGCTTTGGACGCGCCGACAAACCGCGCGACTTCACCTATTCGATTGAGCACTATCAGACCTGGCTCGCGCCGGCGATTGACGAGCTGGGCCTTGATCGCGTCCATCTGATTGCGCACAGCTTTCACACCCAGACTGGGCTGATGTGGGCGGCGATGCATCCTGGTCGGATCGCTTCGCTGACCTTGCTCGCCGGCGGTGTGCTGGAGAACTATCCCGGCAACTGGATCGCCAATCTGTGGAAGACCAAGATTGCCGGCGAGATTCTGCAAGCGGCCACGACCCGTCCGATGTTCAAACTGGTGATGCAGCGAGGCAACTGGCGGCAGCTACCCGCTCAGTGGCTCGACGATCTGATCACCGAGGACGACCGCGAGACTCGCCGCGTGACGCTCGAGCTCTATCGCAGCACCGACTTCGATCAGGGCGGCATCTTCCGTCAAGCGCTGCGTCCCCATTCGCTGCCGGCCCTGGTCATCCACGGACGCAATGACCCATTCATTAGCTGGCGCTATGCCGAGCGGCAGACGGAGACATTTCCCGACGCCCAGGTCCACGTCTGGGCCGACTGCGGGCATTTCCCACATGTCCAGCACCCCGAGCGCACCGCCGCGCTCGTGACGGAGTTCCTGCGCGAGCATCAGTCTGAAGCGTGACGGCTCCGTTAGTCGCGCGCCCCGAGTTCGACCGCGAGGTTGGCAGTCTTCTTCATCTCCTCGAAGCGTGCGGCCTGTTCTCGCGCTCGCTCCTCGGCGGCTTCGTTCTGGTAGGTCTCGCTGAGACGGTTCTCCGCGCTGGCGACCACGTCGAAGCCGTATGGGCCGTAGATCGGGATGTCCTCATCGGCGAGTTCGGCCAGCATTTCGTTGCGCTCCGCCTTGCGCTTGAACGCTTCCTCGATGAAGGGCGCGAGTTCCTCTTCCTTCTTCGCGACTCGCTCGGTCTCGAACTCCTTGAACTCAGGCATCACGTCGTTGGCAAAGAGCTCGAGCGCCTCGCAGATGTGGTCGTGCTTGTTGTTGCCGGCCTGCTGGATGAAGACGGACTGGTCGACGCCGCACTCGGCGAAGGTGCGCAGATGGGCACGCAGCTGGTCGGGGGTGCCGATGCCGCCCTCGCCGCCCTGTCGCGGCCATGTGTCGCGCAGCTGTTCCCAGGCGCCCCAGATGTTGGTGCGGCCCGGCTTGTGCATGCCCGCGGCGTAGTGGTGGCCCAGCGCAAACTGGAAGAAGCGGAACCCGTCGCCGCCGCGGCGCTCAGCCTCAGCCTCGTTCTCGTGCACCGAGAACGAGGAGACCATCGCAATGTTGGCGTTGACGGTGTGGCCAATCGGCACGCACTCCGTCTTGAGCGTCTCGTAGTAGTCGTTGACCCAGTGCTGCGCCTCTTCGGGGTCGATGAAGGCGAAGGTCAGCGCGCCGATGCCCAGTTTGGCGGCGAGATGAATGGTGTCGCGGTTAGAGCAGGCGACCCAGAGCGGTGGATGAGGGCGCTGGACCGGCTTGGGCACGACGTTGCGAGTCGGCATCGAGAAGTACTGACCTTCGTAGCCGGGGTACGGGTCCATCGCCAGCATGTTGGCGACCTGTTCGACTGTCTCCAGCCACATCGAACGGCGCTCCTCGGGGTTGACCCGATAGCCCTCGAGTTCAGCGCGCGAGGCGGACTCACCGGTGCCGAATTCGACGCGTCCGTTGGAGACGAGATCTAGCGTCGCGATCCGCTCGGCGACCCGCGACGGATGGTTGTAGCCCGGTGGCATCAGGACGATGCCGTGGCCGAGTCGAATGTTCTGTGTGCGCTGCGACGCGGCTGCCAGGAACACCTCGGGCGCTGATGAGTGCGAGTACTCCTCGAGGAAGTGGTGCTCTACCTCCCAGGCGTGGTCAATGCCCAGCTTGTCCGCCAACTCGACCTGGTCGAGCGCGTCCTGGAAGAGCTGCTGCTCCTGACCGTCGCTCCAGGGCTTGGGCAGCTGGTGTTCGTAGAAGATGCCGAATCGCATGCGGTGCTCCCTCCCGGCCTCGATGCCGGTCTGTGCTCGCCAGTCTAGGCGACGATGACGTGTTCGCGGCCCTGCAGGATGACCGTCGCGCCGCCATCGGTCAGCGCGGGGAATGGGTCGCCGGGCTCTGTCGCGGGCAGCGGCCGTCCCGCTGCTGCCTGATTGGCAAACCAGAGTGAGGCGATACCGTCCCACGGTCCGCCGTCAACGCCCTGATCAGCGTGCGAGACGGTGTATCGGGTGCATTGCCCCGCCGATCGTCCGATCGCTTCGGCGACGCGCGGGGAGTGACCGAAGCGCCAGGCCGAGAACAGGTCCTCGCGCGACACGCTGTCGCCCCGCTTGACGAAGGCGACCCACTTGACGGCGTCGTCCGCCGTGGCCTCATCGACGTAGCTGCGCTCAGTGGTGAACAGGCCGTCGGTTTGTGGATCTGTCAGGTTGGCAAAGCCGTCAATCGCGCGCAGCCCACCCTTGCTCTCGTGAAACGCCTCGCTGAAATGGTCGAAGTCGCGGAAGGTGAGTTCGGCGACACCGTCGTAGCGCATCTCGTCGGCGGCCGCTCCGCCGCCCAATGAACCGGCGGAGTCGAAGATCGTCACGCAATAGCGGACCGGCTTGGCCAGGTTGGCCACGTGCGGCGCGTGGATCGCGCGCCAGAACTCAACGAACGATTCACGCTCAACTCCCTCGCGCCGCTTCACGGGGACGATCCACTTCAACATGCTGGCGGTCCTCTCCAACGTTGCGACACGCGGCCGCAAGTCCAATCACTGTTGCGGCGAGTGTAGGCGTTCTGCCATCAACCTCGCGTGCTGGGCCTGGCTCCGCGCGATGGCGCCACAGGCGCCGGTATACCCAGATGGGTCGAGCAGGTCGTCCAACTCAGCCTCTGACAGATGGCGGCGTAATTCTTCGTCCCCGGCCAGCAGGTCTCGGAAGGAGGTTTCCTGCACCGCCGCGTCCTGGGCGTGCTCGTACACAATGTCGTGCGCGCGCTGCCGTCCGACCTTCTCGCCGAGCGCGAGCATGATCCGTTCGGACATGATCAGACCGCCCGAGAGGTCGAGGTTACGGCGCATCCGCTGCGGGTTCACCTGGATGCCGTCGAAGAGGACGATCATGCGCGCGAGCACATCTCCGACGAGCGCGACCGACTCTGAGGTGGCGCGCTCGATCATCACTGAGGTCGAGCCGTCAGCCTCGTGTTCGGTGCGCATGGCATCGAGTGCCAGGGGCAGGGTCGCGGTGACCTGGGCGCAGGCGGCGCGGATGTCCTGGGCGAGCTTCGGGTTGCGCTTCTGGGGCATCGTGCTGCTGCCGATCGTGCCAGGCGGCACGGGCTCTTCCAGCTCGCCAAACTCGGGCTTCATCAGCGTGTAGGTCTCATCGGCGATCTTTCGGCAGGTCGCCGCGAGCATGGCCAGGATCGCGCAGTACTCGGCATGGTGGTCGTGACTGGTGCGGCCCGGCACCGGCATCGGCGGCATGGACAGATGCCGGGCCATTCGCTGCTGGACTTCGAGCCCCGGCTCCCCGAACGAGGCGAGTGTGCCTGCCGCGCCGCCCAGCATGGCGACGAAGACGCGCGGTTCGGCATCTGCAAAGCGGTCAACATGGCGGCACAGTTCGTCGATCCAGGCACCCACCTTATAGCCAAAGGTCGCGGGCACGGCGTGCTGGCCGTGCGTGCGGCCGGCGATCGGATCGTCGGCGTGACGATCGGCGAGCGGCGCCAGCTTGGTCAGCAGATGACCGATCTGGGAGAGGATGACGTGGTGAGCGCGGCGCAGCTGGAGCAGGTCGCCGGTCTGGGTGATGTTCTGCGTCGTCGCACCCCAGTGGACATAACCGCCAACATCAGCGCCGACCTGCTCGCCCAGCACGCGGTCCAGCTCCCAGATCAGCGGGACCAGAGAGTGTGCCGTGACTGCGAGGCCAGCCTCGATCCTGTCGACATCCAACAGCTCCAGTCGACAGTGGTTGGCGATCTCAACAGCAGCATCGGCCGGGATCATGCCCAGCTCGCCCTCGGCCCGCGCGAGCGCCGCCTCGACATCGAGCCAGGCCTGCCAACGCGCTTCGCGGGTGAACAACTCACGGATACCAGGATCGGGCACGCGAGCTGCGGTCGGTCGATTCTGCATAGTCAGACGTTACGCTTCGATGTCCCAGAGCGGCTGCATCGGCACGACGAGGCCGGGGCAGATGTCCTCTCCGCTCAGCTCCTCAGGACGATCCAGTTGTTCGCTCGCTGCACTCGGAACACTGGCTCGATAGACGTAGACCGTCTCGTGCCACGGATCGATCAGCCAGCCAAGCGACGAGCCCCGCGCGATCCACTCCACCATCTTCGCCTGCTGCTGGCCGATGTCGTCGTGCATGGAGACCACCTCGACGACGAGCGCCGGCGCTTCCGTGAAGCGGGCTGTTCGATCCGTCCGCCGGTCCAGCACGTCTTGGGTCACCCAAGAGCTGTCGGGGATCATCGCGCGACCGTCTCCAAAGTCGTACTGGCCGTTTCCTCGCGCACTTCCTCCATGCGACAAGGCCCACATGGCGATGTAGGCATTGATGAGGGCCTCGAAGCGAGGAACGGGTTCACGTGAAGCATTCAATTGGTGCAGCCTTCCGTCCTCGGTGCGCTCGAACTGGCTCAACGGATTGAGCTGGCAGATTTCCTCGAAGCGCTCGTCCGTCAGCTCCCAGTCTTCGGGCAAGAGGATCGGTTGGCGCACTCCGTACGCCGATTCAGAGATGCCAATCGCAGTGACGGGTCGTTCAGATGTGGTGGTCATGACTGCACGGTAGCCGATACTGCGTCGCAGCTAAGATCGCAACGACAGTTGGTACGATCGATTGGAATGTGCACATGGTGGCGCCTCTGAGCGGCATACGCGTGGTGGAAGTGGCGAACTGGCTGGCAGCGCCGTCAGCGGCGGCGTTGATGGCCGATCTCGGCGCGGACGTGGTTAAAGTCGAGCATCCAGCCGGCGATGCCTGGCGTCACACCTTGATGCGCGGTCAACAGCCTGGCTACTCGCCGGGCGCAGACGTGGACGCTCCCTACGAGCTCGACAACCGCGGCAAGCGCGGCGTCGCTCTGTCATTGGAGACGCCGGGCGGCAGCGATGTCGTGCGACGCATGGCGGCGGAGGCTGACATCTTCATCACCAACCTCACCGCGCCGCGCATCGCCCGCTACGACCTTTCCCGCGAGACGCTGCATGCACTCAACCCGCGCCTGATCTACGTCGTCCTGACCGGCTACGGCACGCGCGGGCCCGACCAGGCGCTGACGGCCTTCGACTACTCCGCGTTCTGGTCGAGATCGGGCATCATGAGCCTGATCGGCGAGCCGGACGGTCCGCCGATGCCCTGTCGGCCCGGACAAGGCGACCACGCGACCGCGCTGAACCTGCTCTCAGGGACGCTCGCTGCGCTGAGGCTGCGCGACCTCACCGGCGAGGGGCAGTCGGTCGAGGTCACCCTACAGCGAACGGGCGCGTGGACGATTGGTTCGGATGTCTCGGCGGCGTTGATCACCGAGCAGCAGCCGCAACGGATCAATCGCGCCGCGCCGGGAAACCCCCTGTTCAACTCGTATGAGACGGCCGATGGTCGCTGGCTGATGCTCGTGATGCCGACCGGCGAGCGCTACTGGGAGCCTGCCTGCCGCGCGCTCGGGCGCACCGAATGGATTGGCGACGAACGATTCGGATCGCTGGCGGGTCTGCAGGCGCACACCGTCGAACTGACTGCGATGATCGCCGATGTGATTCGTTCGAAGACGCTCGCCGAATGGTCGCCCCTGCTCACGGCCGAGGCGTTGACGTGGGCGCCGGTTGCAGAGCTGACGGACGTCATCAACGACCCGCAGATGGAGGAAATGAACGCGTGGAGCACCATTGAGGGCGCGGAGGGATCGTTCCGCACCCTGAACACGCCATTCGAGATCACTGGCGCCGACGTCGCTCCGCGCGGACCTGCGCCGAAGACTGGACAGCACACACACGACGTGTTGCGGGAGCTCGGCCTCTCGGACGAGGACCTTGCCGAGCTCGCCGCGCAGGGCGCCCTGGGTTAACCGCCGTGGACGAAGCGCTCGACCTCATCGTCCAGTCAGTCCGCCGCTTTGTCCGGCGGGAAATCTGGCTGCAAGAGAAGCGTGTCGACGCCAACGCGCCGCATCTGCCGGCCAACGTGTTTGCCGATCTCCTCGAACGCGCCGCGGAACTCGGCATTGACCACCTGATGGCGCCGTCTGGCAGCGGCGTCGGGCCTGCGGGTACGTTGTCCGACGCTGAGCGGCTGCGTATCGCGGAAGAACTCTCGCAGCACCGAGCCGGCGTGCTCAATCCCGCCTACGGCTTGTTCGATCCCGATCCGCCGCCTCAGCTCTACGCCGCAACGCCTACTCAGCGCGAACGCTTCCTCAGCCCGCTGCTGCAGCGTCGAGCGACCTGCTTTCGTGGACTGCAAGACCCAGATCTCGCCTTCCTGCCGCCAGACATCGTCACAATCCGGGCGCAGCGGCACCCGGAAGGCTGGATGCTGGATGGAACGAAGCTGTTCGTGTCGGACGCGTCGAACGCCGACTTCGGCATCGTCTACGCCAACACCGAAGAGACGCCGAATGAGCGTGTCGGCGTGTCGGCAATCATCGTCGAGACTGACAGAGTGGGATTCCAGCAGTGGCGTCCGTGGCCGACCATCGCGGTCGGCCGCGACACGATGGAACTGAATCTCTCGGCACTCAAGGTGCCTGCGGAGAACATGCTCGGAGAACCCGGTAAGGGTTCCGCGTTTGCCAATGACGTGATGCTGCAGCGCTGCCGCTTTGATCCCGCGTTTCTGACTGGTGTCGCGTCAGCGGCTCAGGATATGTGCCGCGGCGCGGTCTGGGGCCGGCGCGAGCATGGGGCTCCGCTCGCTGCGGGTCAGCGAGCGCGCCTGGCCTTGGCGGACAATGAGATTGCCGTGGCCGCGTCGCGGGCGATGTATCTGTCGGCAGCGGACGACGCAGCAGCAACGCTGCCGGCCGCGGCGTTCGCCGCCGAGACGGCTGCAGCCGTCGTCGACCGCGCGATGGACCTGCATGGACCCGCCGGTGGTTCGGCCGATCTGCCCCTGGAACGTTGGGCTCGAGAGATTCGCTGGCATCGGCTCGTGCGCAGCGCTCACCATCAGCGCCTGGCCGTCGCTGAGCGGTTGACGACGACGTTCAAGAAGTGAGGTCGGGCAACGGATCGAGCGCGGCAGCGGCGATGACTTCGAGGCCGCGCGGCGTGATGGGTGGGTTGTGCAGCGGGCCGCGAACGTCGCGGTAGTAGCGCTCCAGCGGTTCGGATCGGTGCAGAGAGATGCCGCCGACGAGACGCATGCAGCGGTCAACGATATCAACGGCGGTGTCGCCGGCGTGCAGCTTCGCCGCCGCGACGCGCGGACCCAGCGCGACGCGCGCCTCGTGGTCCAGGTCGTCCCACGCCGTCGCTGTTTCGTGCAGCAGCGCCCGCGCTGCCATGATCCGCAAGTCGATCTCGCCGATCTGCGCGCGGACCGTCGGCAAACTGCCAATCACGCCGGGTGCGCCGCCGGGTCGTCGATGCCGCACGAAGTCGACCGTGTAGTCGCGGGCGGCCTCGGCCACGCCCAGCGCCGCCGCCGAGACGAGCAGCGCAAACCAGGCAAAGTCACCGTGCCGCTGACCTGCCTGCCTTGGCTCCTGGCGGATCAGGAACTCGTCGTCGCTGACCGGGACGTTGTCGAACCACACATCGTGGGAGCCGGTCGAGCGCAGGCCGACGACGTCCCAAGTTTCCTCAATGCGCAGCCCTGGCGAGTCTCGGTGTACGGCCACTCGCGCCAGCATGCCCGAGCCGTCCTCGACCGCGCAGTAGGTGAGAAACCATGTCAGCAGCGGCGCGAGTGTGGTGAACGATTTGCGCCCGTTGATGCGCCAACGGCCGTCGCGGTCGGGGGTCAGGACTGTTTGCGGGCGTCCACCGCCTTGCGGCGATCCCATCTCGGGCTCTGTGGCGACCTGATTGAGCAGCGCGCCATCATCGACGACGCTGCGGAAGATGCGCTCGCGCAGTGGATCGGGCCAGGAGCGGTTGGAGCGTTCAGAACCGACCGACATCAGGTGCATGCCGCAAGAGAACGCGAGCGCCATGTCGAGCTTGGCCAGTGCGGTCTGGGCGGCGACGAGGTCGGACAGCCGGCATTCCTGCCCGCCATACTCGCGCGGGACCGGAGCCGAGAGCCAGCCGATGTCGGCCAGGATCGCGAATGACGCGAAGGGAAACGACGCATCGCGGTCGTGTACGCGCGCGTACTCGGCCAGCGTCTCGCGGTGCGGCTCGAGGCGCGCGATCAGTTCCCGCCCAGCATCATGGCTTGGCGGCAACAGAGCCATCGGACTGCAGTCGTCGGTGTCCGCAGGGTTAGAGGACGTCTCGCAGGCGCTTGAGGGCGCGAACGCGAACCTTGCCGCGCTCCACGGCCGGGCGCGCCGCGATGGTGATCGCCTCGCCCGTGGCCGGGTTGCGTCCCTGACGCTCCGGCCGCGCGGTCTGCGCCACGACATCTACCTTGATCAGGCCGGCCACCGTAACCGAGCCGGGTCCGCCCGGCGACAGGTCTTCGATCACGAGGTCGCTGAGGGCGTCAAGCACCACGGACACTTCACCGTTGGTGAAGCCGGTCTTTTCCGCGAGTGCCCGTGCAATCTGTGCCTTGGTCTTCGGTCGTTCTCCCGCCATCGTCTCCCTCACTCCCGTTTCTATGTGGGCGCTTACACCGCCCTAACGTAATGCTGTGCCTCAGTGTCCTAGCGATAACGCGAAGAGGCAACTAACAAGCGCACACTAACCGTACGGTTACTCGAAACGTCACGTGCGATACGCTGGGTGTGCGTGACATAACTGGGAGAGGCGGCCCGATGACGTTGATTCGCACCGTCGAGATCAGCCGCCAGCTGGCTGCCTACATCGAGGCCACGGCGACGCGCGAGGACGATGTCTGGCGGCGCCTGCGGGAAGAGACGTCGAAGCTCAGCGCCGGAGGCATGCAGATCGGCGCCGACCAGGCGCGACTGCTCGGCTGGCTCGTGCGTCTGATCGGCGCGAGGCGGGCGCTGGAGATCGGCACATTCACCGGCGCATCAGCCCTCTCGGTCGCGTCGGCACTGCCGGCGGACGGCTCGATGGTCTGCTGCGACGTAAGCGAAGCGTGGACCTCGATCGCGCGCCGCTACTGGGCGGAGGCGGGCGTCGCGGACAAGATCGACCTGCGCCTCGGACCGGCGTTGGACACGCTCGCAGCGCTGCAGATGCAAGGCGACCGCTTCGATTTCGCGTTCATTGACGCCGATAAGGAGCCAATCCAGTCGTACGTCGAGGCCGCGCTCTCACTGGTGCGCGGCGGCGGCTTGATCGCAGTGGACAACACGCTCTGGGGCGGCGCAGTGGCGGACCCGTCCCGAAGAGACCCCGACACGGCGGCGATCGATGCATTCAATCGCCGCATCACTGACGATCCGCGCGTGGACGCAGTCCAACTCACCGTCGGCGACGGGATCACGCTGCTCCGGGTGCGGACGGACGACTCAGGCGGCGGCTCAGGCTAGGTCGCCGATGGCGACGTTGGCGGCGACGATCTCGATCGCCGCGTCCAGCTTGCGCTGACCGATGAAGGCAGAGTCGCCGTACAGCGGACCAATCGCATCGACCGCTTCCAGTGTCGTCATCCCGGTGATGATCAAGGCGAACGACTCGCGCTCAGCGCGTTGGTGGACGTAGGGCAGGGTTGGCTCGCCGCCGGCCAGAATCAGGCAGAGCGGCTCGTAGTCGAGCGCGCCCAAGGCAATGTCAGTGCGATCGTGGCGCGTGATCAGCGTCTTGTCGGGGTACTTGCGGAAGTAGTCCATGCCTTCATGCGCGCTGACCGGACCGATCACAAGGTCGCGCGATGCTTCGTCGTAGAGCGTCTCGTCGCCCGAGAGCTCACCCTCGACGGCGGGCACGATGTCTCGAATCGTCGGCGCGGCGAGGTGGCGGTCCTGTGGGATGGCGGCAACGGCGGCGGCGCCCAGTCCGCTGACGCGTGCCATCGCCGCCTCGGCGCCGTGCTCGGGCGTGCCATTGACGATGACCGCGCCAGGCTCAAGATCCGCGATCGCGCGGCTCACAGTATCGTCGTCCGCCTCGCCGTGTCGGACGACGAGGATCGTGTGGTCGGCATCAATCTCCGTCGCGGAGCTCGCTTCAATCACGGTGTGGTCAGTGTCTGAGGGAATGTCCGAAGCCGCGGTCGGTGCCGACGCGCCTCGCACGCCGTTGACCCGCGCGAGTTGGGCGGCGTCCGCGGCAGCGGAGTCACCGTCGTCGATGCGGACGAGTCGGACGCTGGCGCCGCTGGCGCGCAACTGCGCGGCGACGCCGGCGGCGACGACCGATTTGCCGTCTCCGGCGAGCGTGGAAGTGACGAGGATGCGAGTCACGCGATGCTCCGCTTCTACGGGTCTCTTGCCGCTTCGGCTGTCTGCGGGCAGGGTATCGCAGCCCTTCAGTAATCGCTGCCATCGCTGCCATCGCTGACGTTCAGGGCTGGCTACACTGCGGATGTACGCGCTTGTCCAGAGAGGTGCTGTTCGTGGCCGAGCGTCCAGACGCTGCTCCACCGACCTGGCCGCCGCCGGCGCCCGACTCGCCGCAGGCGCGCCGTCGCAAGCCGCCCGAGCGTCATGCGCGCTGGATCGACCCCGAGAACCGTTCGGACGAGCCGCGCGAGCCGTCGCCGAGACTGCTCTGGTGGGCGCTCGGCGGACTGCTGTTGTTTGGCTTGTTCTCGGTCTTCTTGCGCATGTTCGCCGCCTTCTAGAGACTCGAACCGCGTGATCGGTCCAAGCGTGAGGCGCTGGTCGGTATCTTAATCTACGTTCCGAGTGCAAGTGTGCATTGCTTGCAGGGCGGTGCTCGACAGAGCGGGCGGCCGCGTAGATGGGAGCTCACGTATGACGACGGAAGAGACGCCGACGCTGCTTGATGGCGTTCGGGTGATCGATCTGACCACGCAGCGGGCCGAAATGGCCGGTCGCGTGCTCGCGGACATGGGCGCCGAAGTGATCAAGGTGGAACCGCCCGAGGGATCGCCGTCGAGGCACCTGCCGCCCTTCAGCGACTCGGAGCCGGGCCGCTCGCTCTACTGGGCGGCGATGGGGTTCGGCAAGAAGAGCGTCGTGATCGAGCTCGACGACGAACAGGGGCGCGATCAGCTCCGCGCACTCCTCGCCAGCGCGGACATCTTGCTGGAGTCGTTCGATCCCGGCGTCATGGCGGGCTGGGGATTGTCGTACGACGACGTCAGCGAAGCGCATCCCGGGCTGATCTACTGCTCGATTACTCCGTATGGACAGTCTGGTCCGTCAGCCGGCCGCCCCGCGACCGACTTCACGCTCGAAGCCGCCGGCGGTCTGGTCGGCCTGCAGGGCGACGGCGATCGTCCGCCCGTCTCAGTCGGCTTTCCGCAGGCCTCGATCCACGCCGGAGTGCAGGCGGCGGCGGACTGCTCGATTGCTCTGCGTGAACGCGGTCTGTCGGGTCAGGGGCAATACCTGGACGTGTCGATGCAGTCCGCGATCGTGTGGACGCTGATGCATGCCACGGGCTTCCCGCCCAACACGGGCGATGATCCGCCCGGTACCTGTGGCCAACGCGGCGGCCAGGCGGCAGCGGCCGTGATGTCGGTGCATCCCTGCGCCGACGGCTACATCGTCTTCAACATCGTGCCGGGCGGCCTGGGCCTGCGCCACTCCACCTCCGTCCTGCGCTGGATCGGTGAGTGCGGCGAGCTGACGGGCGAGATGGAGGGCATGGACGTTGACGAGTGGGCGGCCAAGATGGCACGGCTCGTGACCGAAGACCAAGTCGAAATGCTGCGCCAGATCGATTTGGCTAATCACCAGCTGCACGCGTTCGTCGCCAAGCGAACGATGTCCGAGCTGTACGAGCGCGCCGTGCAGGACGACTTCATGCTCGCGCCGCTCTACACGGCCGAGGAGATCGCCAACGACGTCCACCTCGCCGCGCGCGACTACTGGGTCGACGTCGACGGCCACCGCTACCCCGGACCGTTCGCCAAGCTGTCCAGGACGCCGCTGCGCCTGGAGAACGCCGCGCCGGCGCTGGGTCAGCACCAGGACTTGCTGGATGATCTGCCGCAGCAGACCAAGACGCCGAACGCGGCGCCGAGTGCCGTGCCAACATCGTCGGATGGTGTGCGAGGACCCGACGGCGGCGCCTTCCATGGCATTAAGGTGGCTGACTTTGCCTGGGTCGGTGTGGGACCGCTGATCTCCAAGTCGCTTGCCGATCACGGCGCGACGGTGATCCACATCGAGAGCGCGACGCGCCCGGACGTGCTCCGCCTCGCGCCGCCGTTCAAGGACAATGAGCCGGGCATCGACCGCGGCCAGTTCATGGCCAACTTCAACTCGTCCAAGCTGGGCGTTGCGCTGCGCCTCGACACTGACGAAGGTCTCGCCTACGCCAAGCAGATCATCGAGTGGGCCGACATTGTCGTCGAGTCCTTCACGCCCGGCACGCTCAAGAAGCTCGGTCTGGACTACGCGACACTGAGCGTGAAGCGGCCGGAGCTGATTATGCTCTCGACCTGTCTGCGCGGGCAGTACGGGCCCGAGTCGAGTTATGCGGGGTTCGGTCTGCAGGGCGCGTGCCTGGCCGGTCTGCACCGCATCACGGGATGGCCCGACCGCACGCCGGCCGGCACCTGGGGCGCATACACCGACTTCATCAATCCGCGCTATGGCTCCGGCGTGATCGCGGCGGCCATCCGCCACCGCGACGCGACCGGGGAGGGTCAGTACATTGACCTCGCCCAGACTGAGGCGGGCATCCACTTCGCCGCACCGTTGCTGCTCGACTACCTCGAGAACGGCAACGTTCATCATGCTCCCGGCCACGACTCGATGTACGCCTGCCCGCACGGGACGTTCCGGGTGCAGGGTCAGGAGCGCTATGTCGCCATTGCCGCCGAGTCGACCGATCAGTGGCGGGCCCTCTGCCAGACGGCGGGTCTCAGCGATTGGTCTGGTGGGGAGTGGGACGATCTCTCGGTGCGCATCGCGCACAAGAGCGAGATCGAGGCGGCGCTCGCCGCCTGGTGCGAGCCGCAAACGCCTGAGGTGGTGATCTCTGCACTTGAAGCGGCCGGCGTGCCGGTCTCGCAGGTGAACTGGCCGTCTGACCTCTACACCGACCAACAGCTGTCGCATCGCGAGTTCTTCGTCACCCTGGACCATTCAGTGATGGGTCCGACGCCGTACGACGGACTCGTGACCAAGTTCTCGGGAGCGACCGCGAAGCTGCGCTCGGCGGCGCCGGCCATCGGCGAGGACACACACTACGTGCTCGGTGAAGTGCTGGGGGCGTCGGACGAGGAGATCGCCGAAGCGATGATCGCTGGCGCGCTCCAGTAGCAGCGGCGCGGATCGGAATATCGATTAGACTGCGGTTCAAGCAATCCGCTCCAGGGAAGGACACGCTCAATGGGGAAGCGCACGATGCGCGGAGAAACGGCGATTGTCGGCGTCGGTGAGACGACGTACTACAAGCGCGGGCGTTCGCCCGACGCGGAGTTCAAGCTGGTCATCGAGGCGATCCTCAAGGCCTCGGCCGACGCTGGCATTGACCCGCGCGAGATCGATGGCTTCGCCTCGTACTCCAACGACCGCAACGATCCATCGCGGATCGCCGCAGCGCTGGACATCAAGGACCTGCGCTTCTCGAACATGGAGTGGGGCGGCGGCGGCGGCGGTGGATCGGCCGCCTGCGCGCACGCTGCCTCAGCAGTCGCGACCGGACTCGCCGACACCGTGGTGGTCTTCCGTGGACTGGCTCAAGGCCAGTTCGGACGCTTCGGGCAGGGCGCGCGCGTGCCTCACGTGCGTGGCGACCAGGCCTACACCGCGCCGTACGGGCTGATGTCGCCCGCGCAGTCGTTCGCGATGCGGGTGCATCGCCTGTTCAACGACCACGGGATCACCCAGGACACGCTGAAGGCCTGCTCGCTGGCGTCGTACCACCACGCGCAGAACAATCCGCGCGCGGTCATGTACGGACGTCCGCTGTCGCCCGAGGATTACGATCAGTCGCGCTGGATTGTCGAGCCGTTCCATCTGTTCGACTGCTGCCAAGAGAATGACGGCGGGGCCGCGATGATCTTCGTCTCGGCCGACCGCGCCAAGGATTTCGCCAAGACGCCGGTCTACTTCCTCGGCGGAGCAGTCGGCTCTGGCAACCGCGCCGGCTCCGGATCGCACAACGCCACCGACTATGCGACGTCCAACTTCAAGACCGTCGCGCCCCGCATGTACGAGATGGCGGAGGTCAAGCCGGAGGAAGTCGACGTGGCGCAGGTCTACGAGAACTTCACCGGCGGCGTCGTGATGAGCATCATCGAGCATGGCCTCACGTCATACGAAGAAGCCAACGACTTCATCACCTTCGAGAACCTGACCGCACCGAACGGCAAGATGCCGATCAACACCAGCGGCGGCAACCTGGCCGAGTGCTACATGCACGGACTCGAACTGAACATTGAAGCCGTCCGCCAGGTGCGCGGCGAGTCCTGCAACCAGGTGCCGGACGTGAACGTCTCGCTCGTCGCGTCCGGTCCGATGGTGACCCCGGTCTCCGACATGATCGTCGGTTCAGAGGCGGTGCTCTAATGGCCAATCCCGGACGCTACTACCTCGGCGAGGGCATGCCCGCGCCTGCGCCTGCGGTCGACGGTCTTGACACCGAGTATTGGGACGGCCTCAAGCAGCACAAGCTGTTCGTG
This sequence comes from Dehalococcoidia bacterium, assembly GCA_022822375.1. Lineage (GTDB taxonomy): Bacteria > Chloroflexota > Dehalococcoidia > Bin125 > Bin125 > Bin125. The sequence continues at coordinate 12,758 of JAJEBU010000100.1, read as the reverse complement.
CAGCACTGCCACACGTGCGACCGTCCCCAGTTTGGCCCTGAATGGGTCTGCCACATCTGCCACAGCTTCGATCTCGGTTGGCGAGAAGTTGAGGGCAACGGCCGGATCTTCTCGTGGGAACGAGTTTGGCACCCGGTCCACCCTGCGCTGCAGGATTCGTGCCCGTACCTCGTCGTCCTCGTCGAGTTGCCCAACCACGAGAACGTTCGCATGGTTGGCAATCTCGTTGGAGATCCCATGCAGACGGTCGAAATCGGCGCAGAGGTTCGCCCGGTCTTCGAAGACCACGAAGGCAACGACGAAGTCGAACCGTTCACCCTGGTGCACTGGGAAGTGGTCGGCTGAGCCAGCCTCTTAGCCCGTGTTTCGCAGTCCAGCGGCGACGCCATTGACGCTGCGAAGAATGGCCTCCAACGTGTCGGCGTACTCGAAGTCGTCCTGGGGCATGTCGCGGATGCGGCTGAGCAGCTCGACCTGCAGGAAGCTGAGCGCGTCAACGTACGGATTGCGCAGCGCGATCGATCGTTGCAAGACCGGCGTGCCGTCGAGCAGGCTCTCCTGATCGGCGAGCAGGTTGATCATCCGTACGGTGCGTTGGAACTCGTCGCGCAGGCGGCCAAAGGTGCGGATGTCGGCGTCGCCGTCGCCCAGACGGCGCGCGTAGTGCTCGGCGACATCGAAATCGGCCTTGGCCATCACCATCTCGACGTTGGAGAGCAGCGTCTGGAAGAACGGCCACTGATCGCGCATGTCGCGGAGCAGCGACAATCCGGCGTCGCCGTGACGCTGGATGTACTCCTCGATCGCCGCGCCGACGCCCATCCAGCCGGTAATCACGTGCCGCGTCTGCATCCAGGCGAACACCCATGGGATGGCGCGGAGCGAGGTCAGCGACGCGTCGGAGCCCGGCCGGAACGTCGGTCGTGAACCGATCGCCAGGTTGCCGAGCATGCCGATCGGCGTCACGCGCTGAAAGTACTGGTGCAGATCGGGATTGTCCACCACCTGCAACCGATATGCGTGCTCGGCCGTTTCCGATAGCTCGTCCATCGCGGCGTGGTAGCGCTCGCGCTCAGCGTCGGGCGTGTCGTCATGGTCGCGGTCGAAGCGCTTCATCAAGGCCGCGGCGAGCGTCTGCTCCAGATTCCACTTGGCCAGACCGGGCATGCCGTACGTGAACTGGATCATCTCGCCCTGTTCAGTGAACTTGATGCCGCCTTCGGTGGTGTGAGGCGGCAGCGCGAGGATGGCGTCATGAGACGGTCCGCCACCGCGGCTGACGGTGCCACCGCGGCCATGGAAGAACATCAGATCAACGCCCGCGTCACGTGCGACGGCGTGCATCTGCTCCTGCGCCTTGTACAGGCTCCACAGCGACGGCAGCACGCCGGCGTCCTTGGCCGAGTCGGAGTAGCCGACCATCACTTCCTGCAGATTGCCGTGTGCTTCCAGGTGGCGACGGTAGGCGCCGAGGGCAAACAGCCGGCGCAGCACCTCGGGCGCGCCCTCGAGATCGCGCACGCGCTCAAACAGCGGCGCGATCCGGATCAGTCCGCCCGGGGCGCGCAAGGTTGGATCGTTGAGTCCCGCTTGCCGAGCGACCAGCACCGGCGCCAAGATGTCGGCCGCCGACGCCGCCATTGAGACGATGCAGGTCTGCATCGCGGCGGGACCGCAGATGCGCTGGATCCGCCGCGCGGTTCGGAAGCGGCGCAGCGTGTCATCGTCGTGCGTCGACATCGCATGGCCGACTGGGAAGTAATCGCGATCCAGTTCGCTGGCCAGGAACTCTTCTTGCTGGTCACGGGTCAGTTCCAGATAGTTGCCGCCGGGCGGCTGAATGTCCAGGCCCTGCAGCACGGCGTTGGCCGCGGCGTGGAAGCGATCGGCGTGGTCGCGGATGTCGAGCGCGGCCAAATGAAAGCCGAACGCGCGCGCCCGATCGATCTGCGGCTGCACGACGGTCTCGGCGCCCGCCGTCGCGCCGTGGTTGCGCAGGCTCTCGGCGATCGTTTCCAGGTCGTCGATGTAGTCCTCGACCGAGTCGTAGGGCAGACCGTCTGGATCGCTGACGCTGCCCGCAACCTCCACGATGCTCGCGGCGCGTGTGTCGAGCAGCGCGTAGTCGGCCTCAAGCGTGGCCTGTAGTCGGGCAGCCATGTAACGAATCTTCAGGCGGTAGTGCTCGGCGGCGTTGCGACGCTCCAGGCGTTCCCGAATTCGCGGCATGCGTCGCTCGTCTCGCGTCAGGGACTCCTGCAACTCGGCCGAACAGGCGACGCGCCGCGTCGAGTGAGGCAGCTGATGGTCCATGCCTCGCACGGCGTTGAGGTGCATGCGCAGCACGCGAGCGCGCATCGTCAATGCGGTCTGCCAGGTCAGATCTGGGGTCACGTTTGGATTGCCGTCGGCGTCGCCGCCCATCCAAGAGCCGAGCAGGATCGGAGTCGGCGACTCGGCGGGGGTGACGCCGGTCGCGTGTCGAAAGTGGCTCGTCACCGCAGGCACCGCGTCCCACAGCGTGGTTTCAAATGTCCGCAGCAGCAGCCGCGATTCCTCCAGCACCGTCGGTCGCCGGTGGCGCAAGTGGTCGGCTTGCCACAAGCCCTCGATGTGGGTGCGCAGCGCGGTGTCGATCTCATCGAGCTCCGACGGAATGGCGGTTTCGCGGTCGAGCAGCAGGCTGTGCACGGCTTGCAGCGTGCCGAGCATCGTCAGGCGCTGCGACTCTGTCGGGTGCGCGGTGAAGACGGGTTGGAGATGGATCCCAGCTGACTGCGAGCGGATCGCGTCCGCATCGACGCCGCGCGAGAGCACCTGCTCGACGACCGCGGGAATCGAGCGCGGCGCGGTCGCATCGTCGGACGATCGCACTCTGCGCCGTCGGATGCGGTGCGTCTCCTCGGCGGTGTTGGTCAGCAAGAAGTAGGTGAGGAACGCGTTGCCGACTTCGGCGGCGAGCCACAGCGGCCAGCTCTGGATGAGCTCCACGATCTCCGCGGTCAGCTGCGGCTCTGGTTCCTGACGCACACCGCGCCGACGCTGAGCCAATCCGCGGAGCTGCTCGACGGCGTGGAACACATCATCGCCGTCAACGGTGCGGATCATGTTGCCCAGCAAGCTGCTAAGCAGGCGCACGTCGGCCGCGAGCGGCGCGTCGACCATTCGACGGTCGTTCGCCGCCAATGCGGCTTCAATGGTGGTGCGCGGCGAGCGCGGTTCGCTGTTGGTCACCAGTAACCTCTCAGTTGTGATCATCGCAGATTTTGGATCAGGAGGGATGTTCGATGGGTGAACAATCTGGAATCCGCGTCGCACCGTATGGGTCCTGGGAGTCTCCCATCGCGACCGAGATGCTGACCGCCGGCGCGCTGCGGTTCGACGAGATTGACGTGTCTGACGGTGACATCTATTGGGTCGAGTCGAGGCCCGACGAGCAAGGGCGCTACGCAGCGATGCGCTACAGCGCCGCTGGCGAGCTCAGCGAAGTGACCACATCCGAGTTCAGCGCGCGCACGCTCGTTCACGAGTATGGCGGCGGTTCGCTGGCCGTGTCCAACGGCATCGCGTACTTCTCCAACTTCACCGATCAACGGCTCTATCGCCGCGCCGTCGACGGTTCAGACCAGCCGACGCCGCTCAGTCCCGAGCTGCCGATTCGCTTCGCCGATGCGGTGGTTGATGACGAGCACGGACGCCTGATCTGCGTCGTCGAGGATCACCGGCGCGACGGCTTGGAGGCGGAGAACTACATCGGCGCCGTTCCAATCGACGGCAGCGCGGCGGACGCTGACGAGATTGAGCGGTTGCACGAGGGTTTTGACTTCTGCTCGTCGCCGCGCCTGAGTCCTGACGGCCGACGTTTGGCGTGGATCTGCTGGAACCATCCCAACATGCCGTGGGACGCAACCGAACTCTGGCTGGCTGAGGTCTCCGCTCGGGGCGGCTTACTCTCACCGCGACGGATCGCCGGCGATACCGAGGGCACGGTCTCGATCACAGAGCCGCAGTGGGGACCTGACGGCACGCTCTACTGCGTCTCCGACGCGTCGGGCTGGTGGAACATCCATCGCTTCGACGGCGACCAGCTCGTCCCCGTCCTGACGATGGAGGCAGAGTTTGGCCAGCCGATGTGGGAGTTCTCGATCAGCTCCTACGGCGTTCTCGACGATGGCCGAATCGCCGCGCAGTATGGCAACGCGGATGGCCGCCGAATCGGTGTGATCGATGTCGAATCAGGATCGTTGACCGATATCTCTACGCCGTTCAACACGTTTGGGTTCTTCACCGCCGTCTGTGGCAACCGAGTCGTCTGCGCGCCGGCCGGCGCCGTCGTCGGACCGTCCATCGTCGCCATTGACGTTGAGAGCGGCGAGGTCGAGACCCTGCGCGCCTCGAACGCCCCCGAGATCGATCCCAGCTATCTCTCCGAGGCCGAACCGATCTCTTATCCCACGACGGGTGGGCGAACGTCGCACGCCTACTACTACGCGCCGCGCAATCCTGAGTTCCAGGCGCCCGAAGGCGAGCTGCCCCCGCTGGTCACGTTCATCCACGGCGGACCGACCAGCGCGACGAATCCCGGCTTTGGCCTCGCTGTGCAGTATTGGACGACGCGCGGATTCGCAGTCGTCGACGTGAACTACGGAGGCTCGACCGGTTACGGCACGGAGTACCGGCGGTCGTTGAACGGCAACTGGGGCATCGTTGACCGCGAGGATTGCGAAGCGGCGGCGCTGTATCTGGTGGAGCGAGGGGCTGTGGACTCGGCGCGGCTGGCCATCCGCGGCGGCTCGGCTGGCGGCTACACGACGCTGTGCGCGCTGACGTTTGGTGACGTCTTCACGGCGGGAGCGTCGTACTACGGCGTGTCCGATGCATCTGCGTTGGCTGAAGACACGCACAAGTTCGAGTCGCGCTATCTCGACTCGCTGATTGGGCCGTATCCCGAGCGCGCAGAGTTGTACGAGCAGCGATCGCCGATCCACGCGGTTGATCGACTGTCCTGTCCCATCATTTTCCTGCAAGGACTCGAAGACAAGATCGTGCCTCCCAATCAGGCCGAGCGGATGGTGGACGCGCTGCGCAGGAAAGGACTGCCGGTCGCATACATCGCCTTCGAGGGTGAGCAGCACGGATTCCGTCAGGCGGCGAACATCCAGCGGGCGACGGAGGCCGAGCTGGACTTCTACGGCCGCATCTTCGGATTCACGCCGGCCGGCGAGATTACGCCAGTGCAGATCGAGAACCTCTAGATGACTGCCATCTCTGACCTGAGCGCGCTGGAGTTGCGGCGCAGCTACCAATCGCGGGAGCTGTCGCCGGTCGACGTGATCGACGCGATCTTGGCGCGGATCGACGAGCACGAGCCCTCGCTGCACGCCTTCATTACGCTCATGGCCGATTCAGCCCGCGATCAGGCGCGAGACGCTGAACGCCGCTGGTTGGCCGACGGCGGCGAGCGCGCGCCGCTTCTGGGCATACCCGTGACGTTGAAGGACCTCGTCGATCTCGAGGGTGCGCCGACGACGATGGGATCGCTCGTCACGTCACATGCGCCGGCTGCGCGTGACGAGTTGTTTGTTGAGCGCCTGCGCGACGCAGGATCGGTCTTCCTGGGCAAGACGAACACCTCTGAGTTTGGTCTGGCGGCCCAGACGATGAACCGGGTCGCTCCGACGACCGTGAATCCGTGGAATGTGGCTCGAACCGCGGGCGGATCGAGCGGCGGTGCGGCCGCGGCGTGCGCGGCGGGCTTCGGACCGCTGCATCATGGCACCGACGGCGGCGGATCGGTGCGCGTCCCCGCGGCCTATTGCGGCGTCGTAGGAGTCAAGCCGACCGGCCGTCGCATCCCCCGTCGTGTACGGGGCGCCGGCATGTCCCAAATCTCGACCGACGGCGTCCTGGCGCGATCCATCGCCGATGCGGCGCTCATGCTCGACGTCATCTGCGGAGCGCACGACGCGGATCCAGCGCCGCTGCGTCAGGTACCGCAGGACTTCAGCGCGGCCGCCCAACCGGCCCGTCTGGATGGTCTGCGAGTCGCGGTGACGACCGAGCTTGGCTGGCCGACGCCATGCGACCCGCAGATCGTCGCCGCCGTCGAACGCGCGGCGGCGATCCTGCGTGACGCCGGCGCCTCGTTGAGTCCGGCGTCGCCTGAAATCGGCGACCCCAACGATATCTTCCCGACGCTCTCGGCCGTTGGTGCCGCGGCCAACTACGGCGCGCTTTGCATCGGACGAGAGGACGACCTCAGTGATTACACGCGGGGCAGTCTGCGTCGCGGCAGCGGCCTGACCGGTATCCAGGTCGCCGAGGCATACGCGAAGCTGGATCTGCTGTCTCGCAGCATGGAGGCCTGGTTCGAAGAGTTTGACGTGCTGCTCACGCCGACGAGCGCGATTGCGGCACACGAGCATGGCGCGCGGATTGAAGAGATTGCTGGACGCTCCGTCAGCCCGTGGACGATTTCAATCCTCTACACGCCGCTCGCAAACCTGATCCAGGCACCGGCGGTCGCCATGCCGATGGGTCTCGACGCGGATGGTCTGCCCATCTCGGTCCAGGTCATCGCCCGTCCCGGCGCGGACGTCACGGCAATCCGCTGCGCTGCCGTCCTGGAGGAGTCCGCGCCGGAGGTTCCGACGCTCGCGCTGTAGGCGATCAACGGCAGTACGATTGCTGTATCTTGCACGTATGTACTCACATGATCCGAGCCTCCGTGGTCTCACGTTCAGGCGATGCCTGCTTGCGGTCGCGGCGCTGGCGCTGATTCTGGGACTGGTGTCGGCGCTGACCTCGGCCCACGCCGAACGCTCATTCAAGCCAGGCGGCTGTTTCTGGCTCGAATATGTCATCGACGGCGACACCGTGATCGCCGAGGACTGCAACTCTGGTACGGAGTACCGCATCCGCCTCGAAGATGTGGACGCCCCAGAGCTCGATGAACCCGGCGGTGAGGCCGCACGGGCAGAGCTTCAGCGTGTGCTATCGGCCAGCCTGCTTTGGATCTTCAAGTGGTCCGGCGAGACCAGTTACGACCGCTTCGTCGGGGTGATCGCGTGGCGAACGAACGACGTCAATCGGCAGATGAACGACTACCTGCTCGAGGCCAAGAGCGAGGCCAAGAGCGAGGACGACACAGAGGCTCAAGCGTCCGTTCGGGTTTCCGACTCGTCCTGCCGCTCGACCGCGACCGGCTGGGTGACGATCGGTCCGTGCTACCAGGAATCGTTCGGCTATCAGGCTCGGTTCGACGCCGATGGCGACGGCGTGTCCTGCGAGCTCGGCTGCCGCGTCTACCGCAGTCCCGTGGTGCATTCCGACACGACTCGTGCGGATAACAGCTCAAGCTCGGGCGGCGGATGGGTGACCATCGGTCCGTGCTATCGAGGAAGTTCCTGCTACAGCCCACTCGGTGACGGCGATGGCGACGGCGTGTCCTGCGAGCGCGGCTGCCGCGTCTGGCGGCCCTAGGGGCCATCGTCGAGGACGAGCGTGACCGGCGCGTGGTCGGACGGTTTGTCGCCATCGCCCTCCTGCTTGCGCTCTTCGATGTCGATCTCGACCGCGGCGGCGCGCTCGACGAGCGGCGAGCTGATCAGGTGGTGATCGATTCTGAGGCCCTGATTCTGCAGCACGCCGCCCGTTCGGTAGTCCCACCAGGTGTAGACGCCGCCCGACTCGTCGAAGAGCCGCAACGCGTCGGTCAGGCCCCAGTCAATCAGCGCGTTGAGTCGGTCTCGTTCAGGTTCGGAGCAGAGAATCTTGTCTCGCCACGACTCGGGATCGTGGACGTCGCGGTCGTCGAAGGTGATGTTGAAGTCGCCGGTCAGAACAATGTCGTCGCTGGGTGCCCAGGTGGAGAGCCAGTCGTTCAGTCGATCGAACCAACGCAGCTTGTAGTCGTACATCTCGTGTCCCACGGTGCGTCCGTTCGGGCAATACAGGCTGACGACGCGCACCCCATCGATCACGGCTGCGATGCCGCGCGACTGGTCGTCTTCGGGCCAAGGCACGGCCGGCTCGACCTCGTCGGGGTAGGACAGCGAAGCGATTGCCACGCCGTTGTAGGACTTCTGTCCGTGGATGATCACGTGGTAGCCCAGCTCGTCGAAGCCGTCGAATGGGAACTGCTCCTCTGTGCACTTCAACTCCTGCAGGCAGAGGACGTCGGGCTGATGCTGATCGATCCAGTTCAGCACTCGGTCCTCACGCGCGCGAATGGAGTTGACGTTCCACGTCGTGATCTTCATTCGGAGCTCCCGTCGATGTCTGCATTCCTGCGTAGTCGGTGCGAATGGTGGAGGATGATGCCGGCCGCCACGTTGACATTCAGCGAGTCGACGCCGTCCGCGATTGGCACGGCGACCAGCTGATCGATCAACGGGCTGAGCGCCGCGCTAACGCCTGCGCCTTCACTGCCGAACACCCAGACGACGGGGCTGGCCAGCTGCACGTCGTCCACCAAGTCGTCCAACGCTGAGCCATCGCGGTCGGCAGCGATGATGGCAGCACCAGCATCGCGCATCATCTGGAGATCGGCGGAGAGATCGTTCGATCGCGCGATTCTGACGCGGAACCAGGCGCCGGTCGCTGCTCGGGTCGTGCGCGGATGGGTCAGATTGGCGCTGCCCTGCCCGACGAGCACGGCGTCGACGCCGAACGCTGCGGCTGAGCGGATGATTCCGCCAACGTTGCCCGCGTCCTGCACGCCGTCGAGTGCGACGACCTGCCACCGCTCACCATCAGGGACGGCGAGTGGAGCCAGCTCATCTCGCACGACGGCCAAGTGGCCCTGGGGCGTGCGGGTGTCCGACAGGCGCTCCGCGTCGGCCTCGCTGATCTGCGTGACCGCAACGGGGGCGTCGCGCCACAGCGCGGGCTCGACGCTGAGGATTTCCGTGACGGGCGCGGAGGCCGCGAGCGCATCTCGAACCAGCTTCTCGCCGTCAATCAGAAACTGATTGTTCTCTCGGCGTCCCTTGGCGGACGTCAACCGCTGCAGTTCGCGGAAGCGGGCTCGCGAAAGCCGATCGCTTGGAAGATCGGTGTCCATCGCGCCGTCCCGCCGCCTCGAATAGCCGCCTCGATCAGCCGCCGTTGAACTCAGCCTTGAGCTCGGTGTAGCGGTCAAGGAGCGGAACGACCGTGCCTGCCTCGGCAGGCGGCAGCCCGAAGATGATCCGCTGGAAGCCGATGTCGATCAGGTTCTGTACCTGCCCCGCGTCCGGTCCGACGCCGAAGACGCTGCGCTGAATCGTGTCGAAGTCTCGCTCGGCACGGTCGGCGGAGGCGCGCAGCTGCTCCATGTCAGCGCGCAGGTCGCCGCGCCCGTTGATCGGCAGCCAACCGTCGCAGTAGTCGACGACGCGGTCGAAGGACCATTTGGACTGCGCGCCAAGCAGGATTGGCACGTCGCCGTCGACGGGCTTTGGGTAGCTCCAGACCGGGTCGAAGTCGATGAACTCGCCATGGAACTCGGGCTCGTCCTGAGACCAGAGCTCACGCCAGGCGAGCACGATCTCGCGCGTCACCTTCCAGCGATCCTTGAAGTTCCAGCCGTGATTCTCGAGCTCTTCCGCATTCCAGCCCGCGCCGATGCCGAGGATCAGGCGTCCGCCGGAGATCATGTCCAGCGAGGCTGCCGACTTGGCCGCGACGAGGACGTCGTGCTCGGGGACGAGCAGGATGCCGGTGCCCACCTTGATCGTCTCGGTCGCCGCGGCGGCGGCCATCAGGGAGACATACGGGTCGTGCGTGTGCCAGTACTCCTGCGGCAGATCGCCACCGCCCGGCCAGGGCGAGATGCGCGATGTCGGGATGTGCGTGTGCTCCGGGAACCAGAGAGACTCGAATCCCCGCGCTTCCGCTTCGCGAGCGAGCTCCATGGGCTGAATCGCATAGTCGGTCGGGAACATCGATACGCCAAAATCGGTCATGGGTCGTCCTGTCTACCTGTCTGCGGTCGTTCATCACAGAGGATATCGCCCAAGGCTATCTTCGCGAGTATCGATGCCGATCCTGGAAGGGAAGCGACATGACCACGCACGCAGAGCGGTATCCGTCCCCAAGCCGCGACGACATCATGCGCAACTTCAAGGAACGGCGCAACTGGGGTCGCTGGGGCAACGACGATGCGGTCGGAGCGATCAACCTCGTCACGGTGGAGAAACGTCTCGCTGCGTTGAGTTCGGTCCAGAGCGGTCGAACGGTGTCGCTGTCGCGGCCGTATCCAAAGGACCCATCGGCGACCAATCCGACGCCGGCGCAGCACTTCATGCGCACGTTCGATCGAGGCGATGCGGGCGATGGCGCGGTGGTCGACTACTACGGGTTTGTCTATCACGGTCACACATTCACGCACGTCGACGCGCTGTGCCATATCTGGGATCAGGACGGCATCTGGCAAGGCCGCGATCCGCAGGAGGCGATCGATTCGGCGAGCGGCGCCACGTTTGCGGACGTCACGGCGTGGAACAGCGGCATCTTCACGAGGGCAGTTCTGCTCGACGTGCCCAGGTTTCGCGGCGAGCCGTATGTCACGTTCGATCAGCCCGTGATGGGCGCCGAGTTGGCAGACATCGCCGACTCTCAGGGCGTGACGGTCGAGCCCGGCGACGCACTGCTCGTGTATTCGGGACGCGAGGCCTATCAGGCTGAACACCCGAACGACTTCTTCGGACAGCCGCCGTCGCCTGGGCTGCATGCGTCATGCAGCATCTACATCCGAGACCACGACGTGGCGCTTCTGGGCTGGGACATGATGGATCAACGGCCCAGCGAGTACGGTCTGGCCTGGCCTGTGCACGGAGTGATCTACAGCTTCGGCGTGGTCCTGCTCGACAACGCCCTGCTGCAGCCGCTGGCCGACGCCTGCGCGGAGGAAGGCCGCTACGAGATGTTGCTCTGCGTGCTGCCGCTGAACATCCAGGGCGGAACAGGATCGCCGGTCAATCCGATCGCGATCTTCTAGTCCCACCGAGCTCCCGTCGCTAGATTGTCAGGCCGCCGAGACCGACCAGGCCCCGTGCGTGCTCGACCTCTCCGACGTGCCGATAGCCGTGGTAGAGCAGCATGCCGGTCAGCGCCTGCCAGATGGTCATCGGCGGCGTGGGACGGATGACGATCTCGTTGCCCAGGTCGTCGTCGCTGAGGGTGCCGACCCACTCGCGCGTGACGTCCCAGACGCTCTGCTGGTAGCGCAGCCAGCCGTCGACATCGGTGAGCAGGACCGCGTCTGCCTCGCTCTTGGTCATGCCGGTGCCCTGCGACGTGCGGTGCAAGCCGAAGTGTTCGTCCCAGCCGCCGTCGATCCAGACCGTCGGGCGACGGTGAACGACCCAGTTGACGATGTTGTCTTCGGTGCGGACATAGTGCCAGAGGCTGAAGAAGGCGCTGACACCGTCGCCGGCGGGACGCGCGTTCCACTGTTCAGCGGTCATCTGTGGCACCGCGCGATCGAGCATCGCGTGCATGCCGTTGAGGCCTTCTTGGATCACCTCGAGCTGTGTCAACGTCATAGTCATGTCCCTTCGGGTCGACAGTCGCTTCGAGCATATGCTGAGCTCAATCAACACAGGAGGACCAGATGGCGAACCGCGTGCTTCCCAGCGAGTATCAGGAGATGTTGCGTCACGGGACGATGTCCGTTGGCTTGTACACGCCGCAGAATGTGGACAAACAGTCGCCGCACGATCAGGACGAGGTGTACATCGTGGCCTCAGGGACCGGCGTGTTCGCGCTGGGCGATGAGCAGATGGCAGTAGCGCCCGGCGACACCTTCTTCGTCGGCGCTGGGGTCCGTCATCGGTTCGAGGAGTTCAGCGACGATCTGGCGGTCTGGGTGGTCTTCTACGGACCATCGGGCGGTGAGCACGCATCCGGCCTGGGCTAAGCCTCATGGCTGACGAAACCTCCTCGACCAGGATTGCTCATGAAGTGGCGCTGTGGCGCCTGCAGGAGCAGTTGAGCTACGGGGCGGCATTGGATAGTCGACTGGCCAGTTCCTTCGCTCTGGCAGCGGCGATGGTCGCACTGCTGGGATCTGCGCTGCTCTTCGCTGAGTCCGCCGACCGTGAAGCGACGGCGACCGCAGTGACAGTGGCTGCCGGGCTCTTCGTCGCAAATGTGGTGGTTTCCACGGCCGCGCTGCTCATGAACAGATGGACCTTAGCGCCGAATCTTGATGAACTGCTTGGTTACTCAGAAGGAATCAGTGGTGATGAACTAGCCCGTTGGACCGCGGAGGCTATCGCGAGCGCAGTCGAGGAGAATGGCGCGAGGCTCCAGACTAAGTCTCAGTTGGTGAATCTGTCGATCGTTCTGACTGGCGCGACTTCGATAGCCGTTTCCAGCGCCGTGTTTCTTCTGGTTTGAGCACCCAGTCATCCGGATTCGTTCTCCAAAACGGGGCAAACCCGTATCGGTAGACAATGTCGAGCTTGCCCGGCGGCAACCGTCCCGACTTCGAGTTCTTGGCTGCCGATTCTGATTGCTGCTCTTCGCGCATATCTCTGCCTCGACAGCATCAGCTTAGCCGATTGACGGCGCCCTAGTAGACGCCGCCGAGCTTGTTGTGATCCCAGCTGTAGATGCGGGTGGGGTTGATCCTGACCACGGCCCGCTTGGAGGCCTGGTTGCGGCGCTGCTCGTTATCCATGGGGATCGTCGAGCGGCCGCCCGCGTTGGGGTTGTTCTTCTCGCCCGTGGCGTCCTGGACGGCCATGACCAGATCGGGATCGCCCTCGATC
>JAJEBU010000004.1 GCA_022822375.1 Dehalococcoidia bacterium | reverse complement strand
TGGCTCGGCGTGCGCGACGCCGACTACGCGACGATGTGTCCGCATCCCAAGTTTGCCGAGTTCGACGACTGGAATCAGCTCTATCACGATGTCGCGTACCGTAATCAGGCGGAGCCGGATGCTGGACGCGCGTTGGCATCGGGGGTGCGCGCGGCGGGCTTCGAGTCGGTGGAGCTGCACCCCAACGTCGTCGCGATGGAGGGCGAGGAGGCGCGGGTCTGGGGACGGACGTGGTCGCAGCGGATTCTGTACAGCGGCATCGCTGACCAGGCGCTGGAGTACGAGTTAGCGGATCAAGCGGCGCTGGAGCGGATCTCGGGCGGTTGGGCTCGCTGGGCTGATTCGGCCGAGCCATTCTTCATGTTCACGCAGATCGCGGTGCTGGCGGCCAAGGAGGCCAATTAGTCGGCGACTTCGGCCTGTCCAGCCTCACGCGCACGCCGCCTGGCGCGCGCGGTCTCGAGGGCGACGTCATGAATGAAGTGAATGGGATTTACGCCTGAGGCCCGCTGCTCTTCGCTGAGTTCCTTGACCTCGTCGAACGTGAATCTCACTTCAAACACGGCACCTGGGTTCTCGGCGACGATCACCTCAACGGGCTCGTCTTCGAAATCTTCGTCCGGGAATCGCGGATCGTGGGTCATTGACGGTTGCTCCTACCTCCAGGTTGAGCATATCGAGATTGTTGGGCAGCGTTTGACCGCCAACCGGTCACAAGATGGGCAACACGTTGATCATCTGGATCTTCGATGATGAACGTGAGCATCTGCCCATGCGCATTGGGCCCGATCATCATCCAGCGCGGCCGAAGGCCCCGTCGACGTCGCAGGCGGTTCGCTCGGTTCGGAAAGAACTTGGGCTTGTTCGTGAGCGTGTCATAGGCATCATCCAGAACCAAACTGTGTCCGGCGAGTTCATCCAACGTGGCGGCGTTCCAGTGCAGGTCGACGACGAACGGCGGCATTAGTCGGGATCGCCGAAGACCACCTCAATCAGCGGCGAGCCGTCGACCCACTCCTGGACGTTGTCCTCGTTGATGTACTCGCTGAGCTTCTTCGCCGCTAGAAACACAGCTCGTTTCTCATCGGCGTCGGTGACGGCGCGTGCGGTTCCATTGAGGTCGGCCTCGGTCGATTCCTTGAAGTGGAAGGTGATGCGCGGGTCGGCGAGTACGTTCGCGTACCAGCTGCGCGGGCCCGGTCGACCGGTGATGTAGTAGCGGTCGTCGACGTTGTGAAACCAGATTTCGAGCCGCTTGGGCTCACCGCTCGTACGGCCGATCGTGGTGATATCGATGACCAAGTCGTTGGCCAGGGCCTGGGCGATTGCTGGGTCGGAGCTGGTCGTCATGAGTCGTGCCCGTTCTGTCGTTGGCGATGCCGCTGTTCGTGATCGAGGAACCAGACTTTGCGCTCGATGCCGCCGCCGTAGCCGCCGAGTCCACCGTCGGAGCGAACGATACGGTGACATGGCACGGCGATCCCGACGGGATTGCGTCCCGTGGCGGTGCCGACCGCGCGGTAGGCGGCGGGCTTGCCGATCGCCTGCGCGATTTCTTGATAGGAGGCGGTCTCGCCGGCCGGGACATCGCGGATGGCGTCCCAGACAGCGCGCTGAAATGGCGTGCCCTGCGGCGCAATGGCGATCAGGTCGAGCGCGTCGACGTCGCCGTTGAAGTAGGCGTCAACGGCGTCGCGGACACAGGCTGCGTCATCCGACAGCGCGTCAGAGTCGGCCTGATCGTCAGGCTGGCGCACGGGGCGCGCCCAGGTCTCGACAAAGCCGGCCTCGCGCAGCGCGCCGTCACAGATCGAGAGATGCATCGCACCCAGCGGCGTATCGATCCAGCAGTGTTCCACGATCATCGGGGAATCCCTTCGTCGTGTTCGCAGGCTACGCGCTGATTCGATAGAACGCAAGTGCTATAGGCTAGCGGTAGCATGGATCGGAGAGGTGAAGCATGGTCACGACCGAAGCACGAATCACTCCCGATGCGCTCGGATTCACGCACCCAGTGTTGTTCGACGAGTTGACGATTGAGTTCCCGGAGTCGGTGGCGCTCACGGACGATCTGCTCTGCGAGATCGCTGGACTGAACGAATGGCTCAAGTTCGAACGCGATGAGACAGGGAGGTTGGTGGTGTCGCCAGGGCCTGACTATGACAGCGACGATTTAGCTGCAGCGTTGATCGAGCAGATCGGCGCCTGGAACCGGACCCGACTGGGTCGCACATTGATTCCGAGTACCACACTCCATCTACCCGATGACAACGCTCGGATGCCTGACGCTGGCTGGCTCAGCCCCGAGACTGCCGCTCGCGCCCGTTCTGGCGAGAGACCCTACCCGCACGTCGTCCCTGACTTCGTCGTCGAAGTCCGCTCGTCCACTGACTCGCTCGCCAGTCAACGAGAGAAAATGGACATGTGGATGCGCAACGGCGTCACGCTTGGTTGGCTGGTCGATCCGAAGTCGCGCACCGTCGCGGTCTACCGTCCCGACTATGCTGTCGTTGAGCATCAGGAGCCGGCTGAGCTATCCGCCGAACCGCCCTGCGAGGGTCTGACCATCTCCTTTGCTCCGGTCTGGCAAGCCGCGCGATAGGCTGCAATCCAGTCTGGAGCGAGCTCTACCATGTCCGAACGCGACCACCTCGCGATCCGCCTGACCGATCTGGCGAACTGCGGCGGTTGAGGCTCGAAGTTTGGCCCTGAGGGGCTGGCGCAGGTGCTGCGCCATCTGGGACCGCTGTTTCTACCGTCGGAGCATCCGCAACTGCTCGTGGGTCTCGAGCGGCCCGACGACGCGGCGGTCTACGCGCTCGACGACGAGCGAGCGCTCGTGCAAACGCTGGATTTCTTCGCGCCGCTCGTGGACGATCCGTATCAGTTTGGCGCGATCGCCGCGGCGAATGCGATGTCGGACGTCTACGCGATGGGCGGGCGCGTACTGTTCGCGCTGAACATCGCCGCGTTTCCAGATGATCTCCCCGCGGACGTGATCGCCGACGTCCTGCGCGGCGGCGCCGACAAGGTGCGTGAGGCCGGCGCGGTCGTCGCGGGCGGACACACCATCATCGACGTCGAGCCGAAGTTTGGTCTGGCCGTGACGGGCGAGGTTCGGCGTGATCAGATCCGGACGACGGGCGGAGCGCAGCCGGGAGACACGATCATCCTGACCAAGGAGATCGGCACCGGCGTCCTGATCGGCGCGAACCAGCAAGGGGCCGTGTCGGACGGGCACTGGGACGCGGTGGTCTCGCAGATGATGGCGCTGAACCGGGACGCAGCAGAGGCAGCGGCGGAAGCGGATCTGTCGCTCGGAGTCCACGCCATGGCCGATGTGACGGGCTTCGGACTGGCTGGCCATCTCCATGAGATGGCCGAGCTGAGCGATGCATCGATTGAGATCGATCTCGGCGCCGCGCCTGCGCTGGGCGGACTGTCTGAGGCGGTCGCGGCGGGCTTTGGATCGGGCGGTCAGGGCCGCAATCGCGAGTTCTACGGCGCGCGTCTGTCGGTGATCGGCGAGCGATCGCTGAGCGCCTTCGAGGAAGCGTTGCTGTACGACCCACAAACATCGGGCGGACTGCTGATCGCAGCTGGCATTGTCGAGGCGCCGCACCTGATCCACCAGCTGCGGGAACGCGGCGTGATCGCGTCGCCTGTGGCCCGCGTCGTTGATGTCGTGGCGGGCGGCCAACTCAGCGTGCGGTTGCCTGAGGAACCCCGTGTCTGACGCAACCGCGGACGTGGCGGTGATTGGCGCGGGCATTCTCGGTCTCGCCACGGCGATGTCGATTGCGCAGCGGCACGACGGGCTGCGCGTGGTGGCGTTGGAGCAGGAATCTGGTGTCGCGCGGCACCAGACCGGCAACAACTCGGGCGTGATTCACTCGGGCTTGTACTACCGGCCTGGTTCGGAGAAGGCCCGCATGGCCGTTTCGGGCGCGGAGCGGATGTACGCCTTCTGCGCGGAGCACGGGATCGGCGCCGAGCGCTGCGGCAAGGTCGTCGTCGCGACGGATGCGTCGGAGCTCGAGCGCATGCAAGAGCTGCATCGCCGCGGTGACGCGAACGGCGTGCCCGATATCCGTGAGATCGGACCCGATGAGTTGCGAGAGCTCGAGCCGTACGCGGCGGGGATTCGAGCGCTGCAGATCCCGTCGACAGGCATTGCGGACTATCGAGGCGTCGCGGAGCGGTACCGCGAGCTGCTCGAGGCGGCGGGCGGCGAGGTGCGGCTGCGATCTCGGGTCGGCGCGATCCGCAGCGATCCTGACGGCGTCCAGCTGGCCACCACGACCGGCACTGTGCAGGCGCGATATGCCGTGAACTGCGCAGGGCTGCAGGCTGATCGGTTGGCTCGACGAGCCGGCGCGGCGGCCGCGCGCGACCTACGAATCGTGCCGTTTCGGGGCGAGTACTACGATCTCGTGCCGTCGGCGCGTGGGATGCTGCGAAACCTGATCTATCCCGTGCCCGACCCTCAGTTTCCCTTTCTGGGCGTGCATTTCACGCGTCGCCTGGACGGTTCGGTTGAAGCGGGACCGAATGCCGTGCTGGCGCTGAAGCGCGAGGGTTACCGATGGCGAGATGTGTCGCTGCGCGACACGGCGGAGAGCCTCACCTGGCCAGGATTCCTGCGACTGGCGCAATCACACTGGCGAACCGGACTGGGCGAGGTCTGGCGATCGGTCAACAAGGCCGCGTTCGTGTCGGCGCTGCGGCGTCTGATGCCGGATCTGGCGGACGCGCAACTGGTCCGCGGTGGAGCGGGCGTGCGCGCGCAAGCGTTGCGCCGCGATGGCAGCCTGGCCGACGACTTTGAGATTGTGCACCAGGACCGACTGATTCACATCCTCAACGCGCCCAGTCCGGGCGCGACGGCGAGCCTGGTGATCGGCGAGGAGATTGCGTCGGTCGCGTACGGCGCATGGTTCGAGCGAGCAGGCGGTCAGGGCGGCTGAGCGCGTCGCATATGATCGAGCCATGACTACTTCAGACACCTTCACCGATTCCCCGCGGCCGCCGCTGGACGGCGTGCTCGTCGTCAACGCGGGCCAGATTCTGGCGGCGCCGTTCTGCGCGACGATGCTGGCCGAGTTCGGCGCGGACGTCATCAAGGTCGAGCGGCCGGGTACGGGCGAGCCGAATCATGGCACGATCTCGTACGTGCAGGAGAACAGATCGCAGCGCGGCGTGACATGCAATCTGGCTGATCCGCGCGGCAAGGAACTGTTCCGCAAACTGTGCACTCGAGCCGACGTGCTGGTCGAGAACTTCCGGCCGGGCACGCTGGAGAAGATGGGGCTCGCGCCGGATGCGCTGCGCGAGCTGAATCCAGCGCTGGTCGTGACGCGGGTGTCGGGCTACGGACAAGACGGCCCGTACTCGGCTCGCGCGGGCTTCGACCGCGTGGCGCTCGGCTTCGGCGGGATGACTTACCAGACCGGCTGGGACGACGGCCCGCCGGTGCGTCCTGGCTACATGGTCGCGGACTACTCGGCGGGCGTGTTTGCAGCGATGGGGACGCTGCTGGCGCTGCGCGCCCGCGATGTCAACGGCGGGCTGGGTCAAGATGTTGACGTGGCGCTCTACGAGGCCATCTGGAAGCAATCGGGCACCCACGCGTCGATGTTCTCGCGCACGGGAGAGAATCGTCCGCGTACGGGCAACTACTGGCCCGGCGTGGTGCCGGCCGAGCAGTTTGAGACATCGGATGGGCATCACCTGATCATCAATGGCACGACGCAGGGGACGTTTGTGCGGCTGTGCGAGGCAATGCGCCAGCCCGAACTGGTGACCGACTCGCGCTTCGAAGACCACGGCGAACGTCGACGGCAGTATGCAGCGCTGCACGAGATTGTCGGTGCATGGGTCGGTGGATTGACGTTGGAGCAGGCGCAGGCGGCGTTGGACGCGCACGGCGTGCCGGCGACGAAGGTCTATGCGACATCGGACATTATGTCCGACCCGCACTACGCGGCGCGCGAGCAGGTAGTGGATGTGCCGTCGGAGCAGCATGGGACGCTGCCGCAGCCGGGAATCTCGCCGCGCCTGTCCAAGACGCCGGGCGGGGTCAAGCACCGTGCGCCGACGCTGGGCGAACACAATCACGAGGTGTACGGCGCTCTGTTGGGCGTCAGCGACGATGAGCTGGCGGAGCTCGCCGCAGATGGTGTGATCTAGCCGCCTGCTCAACGCGTCTATCCTGCTGCTATGACTACGACCGCCGCCGAAGCTCCCGTCGCCAGACCGCCCGCTCAGCCTCCGAGGCTCGACGGCTTGATTCGGCTGCCTCAGTTCGCGCCGATCAGCGACGAACAGCTCGAGCGGTTGAGCGCGGAGAATCCAGGCTGGCTATTCGAGATCGACGGCGAGGAGTTGATCATCAACATGTACGCCGGAGACGAAAGCGGAGACGCGGAATTCGAGGTTGGACGGCAAGTCGGGAACTGGCGAGTGAGTGGAGGCGGTGGGCGCGGTCGAGGAGCCAGTTCTGGCTATCGGATGACCGACGACACTGGACTGTCCCACTTGATGCAAGCCGATGCGTCCTGGATCAGCCCCGAGCGGCTGGAACAGGCGACGCGGGAAGAGCTGACCGGGGCCACGGGCTTCGCGCCTGACTTTGTGCTCGAAGTTCGGTCGCCGAGCGACAGCATTGACCAGCAACGAACGAAGATGCAGCTGTGGCTGCACCACGGCGTGCGGCTGGGCTGGCTGGTTGACATGGCGAACCGCGACGTCTGGGTGTATCGAGCGGATCGAGAGCCGGAACGCTTCCAGCGACCGGACACACTCTCGGGCGAAGACGTGATGGTCGGACTTGAGGTCGACTTCAGCGACGTCTGGAGACTCGCCGACGAGGCCGCGGCCCGCAATGCCGAATCTGAGAAGGACTGAGCGATGACGACGCAGACGATTGAGCATTCGATCACGGCGTTCCTCGATGGCGAGGATTCGCTGGAGATCAACAACATCATTCACTCCACCGAAGGCGCAGCCCGATTTGGCTACACGGGCCCGCTGGTCGGTGGCGTGACGGTCTATGCGTGGTCGGCGGCGGCGCTGATTGAGGCGCTGGGCGAGGCCTGGATGGACGAGGGCTGGGTGACGTTTCAGCTGCGCCGGCCGGTCTATCCCGGTGATCAGATGACTACCCGAGTGGAGCTCAGCAACGGCGAGGCGTCGTTCGAGATGGTGAAGGGCACGGGCGAGGTTGCGGTTCGCGGCAGCGCGGGACTGGGCATCGCCGACTTCGCCAGCGAGATTACGTCAGCGTCGGACCGCACGCCGGCGCCGAGGCCCGATCAGCGGCCATTCATTACTCCGTCGCTGCTGCCGCCGGGCGCCGACCTCGCGGCCATGGAGATTGAGGTCAGCGCGGCCGACAGCGCGTCGTATGCGGCCGAGTTTGCGCGGGATTCGCATCCGCGCTGGGGTTCGGCGGACGGCTATGTCCATCCGGGCTGGATCTGCCATCGCGCGAACCAGCTGTTGGCGCATACGTGGAGGTACACGTCGATCCACGTGTCGAGCCAAGTCCAGCATCTGGCGCCGGCGCGGCCCGACCAGCAGTTTCTGGTCAGCGGACGCTTTGCAGACACTTATCAACGCAAGGGGCACGAGTACACCGTGCTCGACATCACGCTCAGCTCGGCGGATGGCCGCGACCTCGCGGTGATGCGGCAGCCGACCATCTACCAGGTCGCACCGCGCGTGTAACAGGACGAGGAGCCAGAGGATGACGCCACAGACGATCGAACGCTCCACGACCGCATTCCTCGACGGCGAGGATTCGCTGAACATCTCAAACATCATCCACTCGACCGAGGGCGCGGCGCAGTTTGGATTTCAGGGAGCGCTGGTCGGCGGCGTGACGGTCTACTCGTGGGCCGTACCCGCGCTGATCGAAGCGCTCGGAGAGGATTGGCTGGACAGCGGCTGGATCGATTTCCGCCTGCGCCGACCCGTCTATCCCGGCGACGAGATCACCACGCGGGTCACACCGACCGACCATGGGGTCGAGTTCACGATGGCGAAGGAGTCGGGCGAGGTCTGCATTGCGGGCAGCGCGGGCTTGGGTGAGGCGGCGTTCCTGTCGGAGCTGGCGGTCGCCGGCAACCGCGAAGCGTCGCCACCGGCCGATCCTCCGACGTTGCTGACGCCCCAGACGCTGCCGATCGGCGAAGACTTGCCCGCGATGGCGGTGCCGATGTCGATCGAGGACGCCGGGGTGTACGCCGACACGTTCGCGCGGGACCCGCATGCTCGATGGCGCGGTTCGGGCGCTCGACTGCATCCCGGCTGGATCGCGGGGCGCTGCGTGCGCCTGACGCATCACACGTATACGTATCCCGCGGGCATTCACGCGGGCAGCCAGATTCAGATGCTGCGGCCGGCGTTGGCGGGTCAGACGCTGACCGTGTCGGGACAAGTCTCGGACGGATTCCGACGCAAGGAGCACGAATACATGGTGCTGGACGTGACGATCTCGGATGAGTCGGGCGTGGACGTGGCGCGCCTGCGTCACCGCACGATCTACCAGGTCGGCCAGGCGTAGCTGGGCTCAGGTCGACCAATTCGGACGATCAACGGTTGAGGACGAAGCGCCAGAAGAGCCAGCAGCTGCCGCAGAGGATGACCAATCCACCGGCGATGTAGACGAGCAGGCGGATGCCCGTGACGAGCGGCTGGTGGTAGAGCACGTTGACGGCAAGCGGCTGGAGCCAGGTCCACTCGGGACTCTGCACTTCCTCGAGCGTGACCGGTCCGTTGCGCGGGAAGCGCGTGCCGGCCCACTTGCCGTTGGGACGCACCAGGCGGACGCCGAGGCGGATGTCGTCGTCGGCCCAGCCGCGAACCGTCACCCGCGCCTGGGATGGCTGGTTGCGACGGTCGTTGGAGAGGCTGATCGGCTCGCTGTAGAGCGATCGCGGGCGGATCTCGAGCGAGTAATCGACCTCGGCGCGCTTGATCTCGTAGAAGTGCACGAAGCCGAGATGGTCGGTTTCGCGCACGGCGATCTCGGCGCGCTGATCCTCGATGTGGCGGACGCCGAGCTCGAGATCGATCCAGCGCGGGGGCTTTTCCTGCTCGAAGGCCCAGACGCCGGCGGCGATCACGCCGCCGGCAATCAGCACGAGAATCCAGACCTGCCAGTTGCTCGCAGCTTGCCGCATGGACTCAGCGTATCGGTGCACGGGGAATAGTCACGGGAACAGTCAGAGAAACGCTGCGGACGTAGACTGTTCGCATGGCACGAAGCATTTCGGCACTCGCCTCGTGGCGTCAGAACACGTTCGCGGCGCTGGAGGATCGGCACTTCCGCATCCTCTTCGGTGGCACGATGTTCGCCACCTTCGGCTACATGATGATGATGATGGTCATGGCGATCGTCGCCTATGACCTCTCTGGCAACAACACGGCGGTGGGATTGATCGGCAGCGGGGTCGGGCTCGCGATGCTGCTGGCGCCGTTCGGTGGGGTGATCGCGGATCGGGTCAATCGCAAGCGGCTGATCGTCTTCGGACAAGGCATGGGCGCGTCGATGCTCGTGCTGACCGGGCTGTTGCTCGCGCTCGATCTGATGTCGCTGCCGCTGATGTTCCTGATGATGATGGTGCTCGGGTTCACCTTCGTACTGATGGGGCCGGCTCGCAACGCCTTCACGGCCGACCTGGTTGGCCCGCGTCTGATCGGCAACGCGGTCGTGCTGAACCAGCTCGCGCATACGTGGGGGCAGCCGTTCTCGCCGTTCGTCGCCGCGATCGCGCTCGATTCATTCATGGGCGCCGGCGGCACGTACATGATGATGGGCGCGCTGGTCAGCGTCGGTGTGTTGACGATGGTGATCATGCCCAATCGCGGCGCTCCGCAGAAGGCTGATTACGGCTCGGGCGGGGTGGTTCGCGGCGTCATGCGCGACATCGCCGACGGCGGCCGCTACGTCTGGCGACGCCCGTCGCTGCGGCTGATGCTGCTGATGTTCGTCGCCTCCGTGGTGATCGGCTTCCTCTTCCGAACGCTCGTCCCGGCGCTGCTCGAGCAGCATCTGGGCCACGCCTCAACCGATATGGGACCGCTGCTGCTGGTCTACGGCTTGGCAACCGCGGTGGTCTCGATCTTCATGGCCGGCGCCGCCACGACGCGCTGGGCCTGGCCTGTGGTGCTGGGCATGATCGCGCTGATGGGCGTGGGCTACCTCGTGCTCTCGCAAGTCCAGAGCTACGGCCAGGCGATGATCGCGATGGCGCTGCTCGGTCCCGGCATGCAAGGTCCCGTGATGATTCTGCAAGCGCGGATGATGATCCACACGGAGTCGGCCTACTACGGCCGCGTCATGTCGTTCACGATGATGTCGTGGGGCGTGCAGATGCTCTGTGGGTTGCCGGCCGGCATTCTCGCTGATTGGCTGGGCGAGCGCGAGGTGCTGGCCGGGACCGGATTGATTTCGTTCATCGTTGCCGCCGTCGGCGTCATGGGCTGGATGGCGATCCGCAAGCATGAGGCGCCGCCGCTGATTGGGATGCCGCTGCCGTCCGCAGCGGCGGCGAACGGAAACGGCGCAGCGCCGTCGTTGGGGATGCTGAGGCCGGTGGCGTTGATGTCGGGGCAGAAGCTGAAGGGCTAATCCGAGCGTCGAGCGGGTCCCTGCGTGAAGCAGGGAACGAGGAGGCCGAGCGGGTCCCTGCCCCACTCCCCCATCCCCGGCGCCCCTCTCTCATGCCTGGCGCCCCTCTCCCATCCCCTGCCTTATGCAGGGGTCAGCTTGGTGCGCGGAAGCCGAGCGGGTCCCTGCGTGAAGCAGGGAACGGGGAAGCCGAGCGGGTCCCTGCCCCACTCTCCCATCCCCTGCTTTATGCAGGGGTCAGCTTGGTGCGCGGGAGCCGAGCGGGTCCCTGCGTGAAGCAGGGAACGGGGAGGGGGCGGTTAGCTTGGTGGGCCGTGGGTGTGCTGCTTGAGGGCTGCGACTGAGGCCTCGAGCGACCGTAGGCGGCTCTCGACGGTTCCTTCGGATTGCGCGGTCACCCGATCCAGCAGCGCCGACCAGGGAAAGTCCTGG
>JAJEBU010000113.1 GCA_022822375.1 Dehalococcoidia bacterium | reverse complement strand
TTATCACCTCAGCCGCGCTCGCGCTGATCATCGGCTGGATCGGTCTCTCACTGATCCTCGAGGAGCCGCTCGGCGGGCGCGGCTCAAGCTGGCGCGAACTGATCCCGCGCCTCCTGCTCGGACTGGTCGCGGCGGCCGCCTCGCTCTGGTGGTGCGCCCTGGTCATCGACCTCGCACACGCCGTCTCGGGCTTCATCGCCGCCACCCTCGACGTTACGCCCGCCGACCTGCTGTTGGCACCGGTCAACACGCTGCTCACCGCGGTCAAGTCGGGCTCCGTCGGGATCGCTCTGCTGCTCGCGCTGATCTATCTCATCTACGCCTTCTTCTGTCTCTACCTGTTGCTCCAGATGGTGCTGCGGCTCGCGCTGATCGACCTCTTGTTAGCGCTGGCGCCAGCGGCGATGGGCCTCTGGATCCTGCCCCAGACCTCGGGTTGGAGCCGGCAGTGGCTGCGCATGTTCGGCACCACGGTCGCTCAGCAGGCCGTACAGCTGATCGCGCTGGCGCTGGGCATCGGTTTCCTGGCCGAGATCGCGGAGATTGGTCCGTTTGAGCCGGCCCGCGACCTCGTCTGGAAGCTGCTCATGGCGGTCGGGTTCGTTTATCTCGCCACGCGGGTGCCTTCGATGTTGGGCAACGGCAACGTCTTCGACTCCTGGTTGCGGACCCTCTACTTCGCAACCTCGCTGCCCATGAACGTCGCCCGCTCGGTCGGCACGTTCGCCGCGCTGGCCGGCGCGGGTTCGTCTGCACGCGCAGCTGCGAGCAGCCAAGCCGGCGCAGCAACAGGCTCAACCGCCGCGGGGCAGAGCGGTTCGATGACCCAGCTCTCGACGCCGAGCGGCGGCGGCACCACCGAGTCATCTGGCCGCGGACTGCGCAGCCAGAACGAGGGGGGCGGGTGATGCCGATGTGCTGAGTTCCAACCGCGTCCCACCGAGGACCGTCGTAACCCGGATTCACCCCCCAGTCCCAGGAAAGGACACACACCTATGGGTGACCTGATTCAAACCATCTCCAACCTCGTTGGCATCCTGCTCGGCGTGGTGGGCGCTGTCGGCGTCGGCTACTTCGTCTTCGGCGCCTACCAGTACCTGACCGCATCCGGCGCGCCGCACCAGATGGAGCGTGGCAAGTCGGCCATGCTCACCGCCTTGGCCGGCATCGTGCTCGCGCTCGTCGCGTTCGGCGTGGTCGAACTCGTGATCGACGCCGTGGTCAACCCCGTCGTCAACGTCGACACCCCGCCCGACCCGTCTGGCGGTTCCAGCGGCGACGGCACGCCTCCCGCAGACGACGGCTAAGCCGCCCGTCCGATTCAACCTCTGGAAGGGAGGTGTCCTATGCATGAGCACGAAGTGCCCACCCACGTTCAGGCTGAGGACCGAGTCCTGCTCTGGTTCACGTTCCCGCAGCTGATCGCGCTGGCCGCCGTGGCCGCGTTGGCCTACGGCATCTACCATTACGCGCCGATCGGCTCGGGCGCAGTCCGGCTGTTGCTCGGCATCGGCTTCGCCGCCACTGGCATCGCGATGATCGCGGGCAAGATCGGCGGGCGGCCGCTGCCTGCGGTCGTCGCCGACCTGCTGCGCTTCGGTGTCGGCGGACGGCGGTTCGCCGGGCCAGTGTCGCAGCTGGTGCGCCCCGAGCCGCCTCAGCCGCCGGTGACCAACCAGCAGTCGGCCACGCGCCCGCGCACGCGCGGTGAGCGCATGCCGCGCGTACCGCGAGGCTGGTTCCGCAAGCGCGAGCAGAAGCGTCCGTCCAAGCGCGAGCTGGACGAGGCCAAGCAGTCGATCCGCCGAGAGAGCAATGGTCACCGCCTCAGGTGGCCCGTGCTCTTCGGCGCGCTTGGACTCACCGTTGCGTTGAGCGTCGGACCGTGCACGACGCGCGGCCTTGTGGCCCAGGAGCCGAACGTTCGTCCGCAGCTGCCTGAAGAGATTGAGTTCGAGCCTGAGCCGCTCGTCGAAGGGCGAAGGCTCTACGTCGAGCGCCTGACGGTCACATCATCTGAAGCCACAGTCGTGCTCAAGGCTGCGACCGACCTCGATATCAACATCCAGGTCTTCGGCGGCAGCGACGGCCAGAAGCTCATCGTCAACCGGTCGATTGAGCTGGATCGAGGTGACCGCACGACCCAGCGTCTGCAACTGACCGGCGATGCACCGTCGTTCACGTTCGCATGGCGCGACGACTATCACGACGCCGGTGCCGTCACGCTCGAAGGCGACCAGCTGCCGTATCCACTGCCGCGGGTAGGCGGCGAGCTCTGCCACATCCAGCTGACCAAGCTCGAATGGAGCCCCAGCAAGGTGAAGGGCAGCGTTCAGTCGGACTGCGCTGCATCAATCGACGAGATCGTGGATCTGCGGACCGTCAGTGGACACCTGAACCTCAGCCAGAGGGTCGTGCTCACCGCGGACGTGCAGTCTGTCACTGGAACCATTCAGGTCAGCGTCGGCAGTCGCAACGTAAGCGTGCCGCTGGTCGTAGACGGCATCACGCCCTTCGTGATTGATGTCAGGCCCGATGAAACGACGCTCGATGTCGCACTCAGCGCCAAGCTGCAGGCTGACCTGCACGTCCCGCTGCCACCGTTGATCCAGCTGACCCACCATCCGGCGCGGACGGAACAGCAGTCGTACACCGTGAGCTCCGTTGACCCGGACACGGGTAAGTCAGTCTCAGAGCTCGTCACATTCGACGTCGTGATCCCGTCCTACATCGGTGCGCAAGTGATCCAGCGCAGTCCGCTGACGAAGCAGCGCGAGGAGCGGCTTGCGTTCGAGACCAGCATCGCCGCTGACGCCGCCTATCAACGGCTGGATGCTCCTGGGCCGACCGCCGGCTCCACGCAGACAGTCGTCGAAGGCGATGAGCTGTCGGAGCTGTTCGCCTTGCTCGGTTGGGAGCTGAACTGATGCGTTCCGCTCTCGCGATTGGCCCCTTGGCCGTTATCGCGTTCCTGGCGACGGCGGCCAAGTCGGCCGAGGAGCAGGCCATGCTCGACGCCTTCGACGCAGCGCTCACCGCTGTCGTCTACGCCGCCTCGGGCCTGGCCCTCTTCGGCCTTGTCTGGGCCGGCTTCCTGCTCATGGCCGATGGCGCGAGTGAGCGCGGCGGCCGAGCTCGGTCCGCGGTCTTCCTCACATTCACCGGTTTGGCGCTGGCGCTCTCGGCCAAAGGACTGGCCGTCCTGCTCGCCAACGGCGCCATTCCGATCCCCGTCCCCTAATGATTGGACTCCACAATGCTCGCAATCACGAATCGACTGCTCCGCGGCCGAGCCTCCCCTACGGGTGGCGAATCCAAGATCGCTGAACCGCCAATTCTCAAGCCGCCGCCTGAGCTGCCGCCCTGCTTCATGCTCTCGCACGTTGAACCGGACGGTCCGGTCCGTCTCGATGGCGTCAAGCTGTCAATCTCCGAGCTGATGGGCCTGGAGCTGGACGAGGCCAAGCTGGGCGCGTTCGCGGGCGCACTCAACGCCTGCGACTT
>JAJEBU010000127.1 GCA_022822375.1 Dehalococcoidia bacterium | reverse complement strand
GCCGCTGTTGTCGTAGATCTGGTTGAGACGCATCAACGTGTCGTTGAACACCTGGAACGGCGTCGCCAGGTTGGCGCGGTGAGGGTCGAAGCCGTCCCAGTTGGGCACGATGTTCAGCGTGTAGTTGCCGCCGTATTGCCGATTGCCGACGGCCGCCTGTTGCTGCGGCTGATCCTGCTGCTCGGCAGGCGCCTCCTGCTGGACTTGCTGCTGAGCCTGGCGCTCGGCCTGTTGCTCGGCCTGCTGGTCCTGCATCGCCTGCTGCTGTTGCTGCGGCTGGGCCTGCTGCTGCGCTTGCGGCTGAGACTGCTGCTGCTGCTGCTGAGCCTGGCTCACGGTCGGCTGAGCATCGTCGTCATCGTCGCCACAGCCGACCAACGCGAGGCCGGCCGCGCCGACGCCCGCCCGACCCGAGGCTCGCAGGAGGGCGCGCCGGCTCATCTGCGACCGCTTCATCCGCTGCCAGCAGTTGCGTTCTGCCATGACTCGCTCCTCTACGTTGCCGCTCTGATCGGATCTGGGTGGTTTGCTGTGACGAACTCCTCGAGTCAGACCTCCTGAGTCCTCGGCAGCTCCCCTGCACGGAGGAGCGGTGTGCCGACCGTTGCTAATCGCCACCGGCGGCGGCGAGCAGCCCGATTTCTTCAACCGCCCCGAAGTCAGGCAGCGTCGTCAGGGACGGACGCTCTGGCTCTTCGAAGGCGGGCATGACCTCAGCCGCGAACCGCCTCAGCGAGGCGAGGATCTTCTCGTGCGGCACCACCTGATCGAAGTTGATCAGGAAGACCATGCGGTCGACGCCGATCGCCTCCCACTGCCGCAGCGCCGCGATGACCGTATCGGGGTTGCCAATCGGCGTGCCCTGCTGAAGCGGATTGATCACATCACCAGGACGGTCTCGCAGCTGGATCGCGCTGGCCTGCGAGCTGTAAGCGGGCGAGGGATAGATGTTGCCCACACCGACCAGGTGCGCGGCCGCGTTCATGAAGGCCATCGCCCCCGCGCCGCCCAACGCCAACGCTTCCTCATCCGATTCGCCGCAATACATCCAACCGACGCCGTTGACCGCGTTGTTGACAAACTTGCCGACCGGATCAGCGTTGCGAATCACGCGGCGGTAGTCCGCGATGCGCTGCTCGTACTGATCGGGCGTCCCGATCGAGACGCCGAGCAAGCCCATCCCCCGCTCGGCCGCCTGGATCGCGGTCTCGGGGCTGGAGACTGCCACCCACATCGGCGGATGCGGCTGCTGGACCGGCTTGGGCAGGACCGCGCGCTCGGGCATCGAGAAGTACTTGCCGTCCCAGCCGGCGATCTCGTTCGTCCACATATGGGGGATCGCGCGGATCACCTCGTCCCACATGTCTTTGGTGTCGTCCGGCTCGACCTGAAAGCCGCCCAGTTCGGTCCAGGTCGCCGCGCGGCCGGTGCCAAACTCGAGGCGTCCGTTGGAGATGATGTCCAGCGCCGCAGCGCGCTCGGCCACGCGCGCCGGATGATTGACCTGCGGCAAGCACAGCGCGATGCCCTGGCCGATGTGGATGTTCTCCGTCATCGTCGCGGCGGCGGACAGGAAGACCTCGGGCGCCGACGAATGGCTGTACTCCTCGAGGAAGTGGTGCTCGACCTCCCAGACCTGGTCGAAGCCAAGCTCGTCGGCCAGGCAAATCTGTTCGAGCGCCTGGTGATAGGCGCGCCACTCCGAGATGTCGGACCAGGGGCGCTGCACGGAATGCTCGTAGAAGATGCCAAACTTCATGTCGGACTCGTATCGCTCGGAGCGCAATCTGCGCCCTCGTTGGTTGAAGCCTCCACCAGTCGGTGGGTTGAGATTGCGAAGATGCTAGCATTCTGCGCGCGGCCAACAGCTGTTCGGCTGCCCCAACGGCTAGCCGTTCGGCCGCTGTGACGGGAGGCGTCATGTCAGTCGCGATCGTCTGCGACTCCTCAGTCGATCTGCCCGTGGCGCTGCTGGCCGAGCGCGGACTCTCCACCGCGCCAGTCGGCTACAGCCTCGGCGCTGACTTCCTCCGACAGGGCGATCAGAGCGGGGCCGACTTCTACGCCGCGCTCGAGGGCGGCGCCAAGCTGGTGCTCAGCGGGGTGACCTCGGAGGACTGGGAAGCCGCCTTCACCGCTGCAGCAGCTGAGCATGACGACGGCGTCATCTGCCTGTGCCAGGCGTTTGGATCCTCCAATCCGTCCTTCGACGCAGCGGAGTTTGCCTCACGGCGGCTGTCCCATTTCGAGCAACTCACGGTCCGCGTGCATCCCACGCCCCGCTCGACCGCGGCCCAGGCGGCCATGGCGCTCTCGCTCGCCGCCATTGCGCAACGCGGCGGCGGACGTGACGTGGTCGAGGCCGCGCTTGACGAGATCAGCGGCAGCGCCGACATCTTCATGATCGCGCCCGACGTCGACGGCCTGGACCGCGCCGGCGAACTCACTGCCGTGCAATCACAGAGCGGCATCGGCCCTCTCGACTTCGGCGTGCCCGTCTTCCGGGCGCGCGACCGAATCAAGGCCGTCGACCTCGCCGACACGGCTGCGGAGGCGGAGTCGCTGCTGCTCGATCGCGCGGCGCAGATTCTGGGCGATGACCCGGCCGTCATCGTGGTCACCCATGCGCTCCATCCAGAGGCCGCGGAGCGGCTGCGCGATGCCGCGTCGGCGCGGCTCAATGCCGCGGAAATCCACATCACCGAGCTGGGCCCAACGGTCGGCGGAGTGCTCGGCGCCGGCGCCTGGGGTCTGGGCTTCTGCCGCGTGCCCCATGCGGAACCGGCGGCCTGAAGGAAGGGACACGCCATGCCTGAATCTGGTCTGCTCGAGAGCGCCAGGCTGCCCCACGTCGAGGTGTCCAGCGATGCCGCGCCACCGCCCTGGAACATCCCGGAGGCCGTGGTCCAGACCATCACCTACGAAGTGCCCGTGCTCAACGCGCGACGCAACCTGCCCGACATCGTCACCCGCTCGGCACCGACCTACGCCCGCGTGACCGTGATCGACCGCGCCGACAGCCCGATCGGCCCGTACCGCGAGGCCGTCCTGATGATCGGCTGCCGGATCGGCATGCTGCCCGCCAACTACGTGGTCGGCGCCGTCGCCGACCGCGAGGCCGCCTGCGAGGCGATCGCCGCGCATTGGAAGTACCAGCCCAGCCTGGGCGAGATCAGCATCGTCCGCAGCGACGACGCGATTACCTCCCGCATCGACGCCGGCGATGGTCTCTCGATCCAGCTGCATTCACCGATCACCGAGGCGGCCGCCGTCGCCATCGTCCGCTACGACCCGCTGCTCACGATCATCCAGCAGGACGGCAGGCCGACGGCGGCAGAGGTTCCCTGCGAGCACGATGTGCGCCAGGCCTGGCTCTCGCGCGGCAGCTCGCTGAGCTACGACGGCGGCAGCCGCAGCCATCCCTGGATTCAGTTACGGTCGTCCAACGCGATCACCGCCGTGGCAGCCATCGAGGGACAGACGATCGAGGCCTCCGCCGTCGCCGCCACACCCGGCGCAGCGGCTGGCGGCTGAGCCCAGCGAACCGCGGCTGAGGCGCAGAGCACAGAGCGGGCGTACCGCCTGCTCTTCGTCGCGCGATAGACTCCCAGCAGCGGGTGCGGTCAGGCCATGATCGCCGCTGGATGCTGCTGAGCCCCGAGTGACTACCCGACTGCGCAAGGTCTACTACGGCTGGTACCTGCTGATCGCGGCCGTGATCGGCATGGCGATCGCCTCGGGCGTGTCCTTCTGGGTGCTGGGCTACTACGTCACGCCGCTGGAAGAAGAGTTCGGCTGGTCGCGGACACTGCTGCAGACCGGCATCTCGGTCTCCCTGCTCGTCAGCGGCATCGCTTCGCCCCTCGCCGGCAAAGTGGTCGACCGCTACGGACCGCGCCGCTCGATCATCTGGGGCACGGTCTTCACCTGCGGGACGTACGTCCTGCTCTCCACCACGTCGTCGATCGTGGAGTGGTACCTGTACTTCTCAATCAACTCGTTCTTCCGCGGGTTCATGTTCTACATCCCGTTCCAGGTGCTGATCTCCCGCTGGTTCGACCGCAAGCGTGGACGTGCCGTCGGCATCATGGCAATGGGCTTCTCGCTCGGTGTGGTGCTGGTGCCGGTCATGCAGCAGATCATCGACAACCTGGGCTGGGACTGGTCGTTCATCTTTGCAGCGGCGATCATCGGTGTGGTCTTCATGCCTCTGGGACTCTTCATCGTCCGCGATCACCCGCACGAGAAGGGGCTGCAGGTCGACGGTGAGCCGATTGCACCAGGCGCCCAGCCTGCTGGTCCCCGCGTGTTCAGCGGACTGACCGTCAGCCAGGCGATTCGTACGCCCAACTTCTGGGTCATCGCGCTCGCCTTCATGACCTTCTTCTTCGGCATGTTCGGCTGGATGTTCAACGGCGTGCCGGTCTATGAGTCGTACGGCATTTCGCGCGAAACCATCGCGATCATCGTCTTTGCGCAGGGCTTGGGCGGGATGATCTCCAGGCCCACCTTCGGGCTGTTGGCTGAGCGCATCCCGTCGATCGAGCTGGCCTCGGTCGGTCTGGGCGCGATTATGGCGACCGGCATGGTCATTCTGCTCGTCCTGCACGGGCCGATGCTCTATCCGGCGATCGGACTGTTCATCTTCTGCTGGTTCATCGGCTCAGCCGGCGGACCAGTACTGGAACCGCTGATCCTGCCCAAGACGTTCGGGCTCGCGCACTTCGGCGCCATCATGGGCACGCTGTTCATGATCGAGACGATCGGACAGTTCCTCGTCCCGACCGTCGGCGGCGCGATCTACGACATCACTGGGTCCTACGACTGGCTGCTGGTCACGTTCGCACTCTGCCTGGTGGCGTCGATGGCCTTCTTTGCGCTCGCCCATTACCTGCCGAACCCACGCTGGCCCAGTCCAACTGTGCGGATTCTGCGTCCGCTGGTGGCCAGCCTGGTCGCGAGGTCGGAGCCGCAGCACGTCACCTTGAACGGCGCAGACGCGACGCTGAACGGGGCATCCTCACCTGCTCCCTCACGAAGAGGGGCACCCTCACCCTAACCCTCTCCCTCTGGGAGAGGGGATCGGAGACTTCCTCTCCCAGAGGGAGAGGGGACCCGAGACTCCCTCTCCCTCTGGGAGAGGGCTGGGGTGAGGGTCAGAAGATGCCGAGCTCGAACTTCGCCTCGTCCGAGCACATCTCGCGCGGATCCCACGGCGGCGAGAAGACAATCTCGGACTCCACGTGATCGACACCCTCGATGGTCGACGCAGCCTGCTCGATCTGCGCCTTGATCATCGGACCCACCGGGCAGGCTGGTGAGGTCAACGTGAAGTCAATCTTGACGCTCGACTCGTCCGGCGTTTCGACACCGTAGACGAGGCCCAGGTCGACAATGTTGATGCCGATCTCGGGATCGAACACGGTCTTCAGCGCGTCGAGCACTTCTTGTTCGGTTGCCATGTCGGTCTCCTCTGTCGTGTCTGTGTCAGCCGCTGGTCACGCGGGTGGGAATGTCGCTGTCATCCTCGACGTGCTCGCCGGACGCATTGGCCAATGCCTGGTCGAGCACCTTCCAAGCCAGCAACCCGCACTTGATCCGCACGGGAAACTTGGCCACACCGGAGAGCGCCTCGAGGTCGCCCAGATTGACCGCGTCGAGGTCGAAGCTGTCATCGGTCAGCATCTGCTGCACGTGCGCCGACATCTGGCGCGCGTCCACGAGACTGCGGCCCTCGAGCGCTTCCGTCATCATCGACGCCGAACTCTGCGAGATCGAACAGCCTGCGCCGCCGAAGCCCAGCCCGTTGACGGTACCGTCGAGGATCGCGACGGAGAGCTGAATCTCGTCCCCGCAGGACGGATTGAAGCCCTCGGCAGAGACAGTCGCCTCGTCGAGCAATCCGCGGTTACGAGGGCTGCGGTAGTGATCGAGGATCACATCTCGGTAAAGATCGTCGAGATCAACCGGATTCTGCGCTTCTCGGCTCATCCTCAAGCTCCCCTGTCGAATCCGAAGCGCTCGCCCGCTTCGAGCAAGCCGTCGATCAATGCGTCGACCTCAGAGCGCTCGTTGTAGAGATAGAACGACGCGCGAGCCGTCGCCGGCACGCCCAGCGTGCGCATCAGCGGCTGCGCGCAATGGTGACCAGCCCGCACGGCGATGCCCGAACGGTCGAGGATCGTCGCGATGTCGTGCGAGTGGATGTCGCGGTAGTTGAAGGCGACCACGGCAGACCGCTCGGACGGGTCGGCAGGGCCGTAGATGTCCAGACCTTCGAGGCGCGACATGCGCTCGACGGCGTAGGCCGTCAGATCGGCGTCGTGCGCGGCCACGGCGTCCATGCCGACCGCATTCAGGAACTGGA
Source organism: Dehalococcoidia bacterium (assembly GCA_022822375.1). Classification (GTDB taxonomy): domain Bacteria; phylum Chloroflexota; class Dehalococcoidia; order Bin125; family Bin125; genus Bin125. Next base: position 13,022 of record JAJEBU010000127.1, on the reverse strand, counting down.
TCGCCGCGCCGAAGGCGATGACGTCGGCGATGTTGGGCGTGCCGGCCTCGAACTTGTGCGGCAGAGCCGCCCACGACGACTCCTCGCGGGTGACGACGGAGATCATCTCGCCGCCGCCGAGGAACGGGTCGAGGTCGGCAAGCAGCTCGCGCCGACCCCAGAGCACGCCCACGCCGGTCGGGCCGAGCATCTTGTGCGAGGAGAACGCCATGAAATCGACGCCCAGGTCGTCCACATCGACCGCGATATGCGGTGCACTCTGCGCAGCGTCGACGATCATCGACGCGCCGACTTCGCGGGCCATCTGCGAGATCTCCGCAATTGGTGTGATGCTCCCCAGCACGTTGGAGATATGCACGACCGAGACGATCCGCGCGTTCGGCGTGATTGCCGCGCGCGCCGTGTCGACATCGATCTGTTGATCATCATTCAGCTCGATGAATCGCAGGACCGCGCCCGTCCGTTGGGCGACGAGCTGCCAGGGCACGAGGTTGGAGTGATGCTCGGCGGCTGAGAGCACGATTTCGTCGCCCGGCTGCAGTCTCGCGCCCAACGTGTAGGCGAGCAGGTTGAGCGATTCAGTGGTGTTGCGCGTGAAGACCACCTCGCGGTGGCTGGCGGCGCCGATGAGTTCGGCGACTTGCTGACGCACACCCTCGTAGGCGGCCGTCGCCTCCTCAGCCAGCGTGTGCAAACCGCGGTGGATGTTGGCGTTCATCGTCGAGTAGTACGACGTCAATGAGTCGATCACCGCCTGCGGCTTCTGTGTCGTGGCAGCGTTGTCCAGGTAGACGAGCGGGTTGCCATGCACCTCGCGTTCGAGGATGGGGAACTGCGCGCGGATTGCGGCCGTATCCAGAGGCGTCATGTCGACAGCGGTGACCATGTCAGCCCGTCTCGATCCCAATGTCACCGTCCGACACGCTGACGGCGAAGCACTTGACCTTGCCAATCGCGGGCAAGGTCATCGCGCGGCCGTTGGTGACATCAAACAGCGCGCCGTGGCGGGGACACTCGATCCGGTCGCCGTCCAGCTCGCCCTCGCCGAGCGGACCGTCGTCGTGCGTACACCGATTTTCAATCGCGTAGAGGTTGCCGTCTTCGGTTCGGCAGAGCGCGATGCTCTGTCCGTCGACCTCAACCACGCGGGCGGTGCCGGGCTCGATCTCGTCCAGGCGGGCCACAGGTTCGCTCATGGTGCGGTGACCTTCGTCTCCAGTTGAATCTCAACGAGCTCGTCGATCACGTCGCGCATGTGCGCGTCGGGCACGCCGTCGGCAATCTCCGCGAGGAATCCGCGCACGACCATGCGCTCGGCGTCCTCCGACGAGATGCCGCGCGCTTGCAGGTAGAAGAGCTGGTCCGGATCGACCGGCCCCACCGCCGCTGCGTGCGAGCACTTGACGTCGTCCGCTTCAATCTCCAGCATCGGAATCGGGTCGGCGCCAGCTCCATCGGCGAGGAGGAGATTACGCATCGTCTGGTGCGCGTTGGTCTTCTGACCTTCGGGCTCGATGCGGATCAGTCCGTACTGGACGGCCTGCGATTCATCAGTCAGCGCGCCGCGGACCAGCAGGTCGCTCGACGCGCCGACACCCTTGTGATGTTGCCGGGTGACGTGCTCGATGTGCTGCTTGCCGTCGCCGACGAACAGGCCGCGAATCTCGGCGAACCCGCCGTCGTGCGACATGTCCATATCGATTCGCTGCTTGTCGAGATCTGCGCCGAAGGCAGCGGTGGTGACGCGAATCGAGGCGTCGCGTCCGACCCGTCCGCGCGTCGTCGAGATCGCCGCGCTCTGCCGATGCCAACGTTGGACGGAGGCAAACTCCAGATGCGCGCCGTCTTCGGCGATCAGCTCGACCGACCCATGGATCAGCGGTGTCTCGTCGAGCTGCGCACGCCGATCGTTGGCGTCGCCGCCGTCGATCAGTTTGACTTGTGACTCACGCTCGGCCACGACCAGCGTGTAGTGCCAGTGATCGCCTTGCTGCACGTCTTGCGTGATCAGGTAAAAGAGCGACTCGTCGAGCACGGCGCCGCGCGGCGCATAGACGAAGACGCCCTGCGTCCACAGCGCGCGGCCGAACGCGTCGTAGCGGTCGAGCGGCGGCCCAACCGCACCCAACCACTCCTGCATCAGCGACGGCTGCGACCGCGCCGCCTCCGAGAGCGGCAGAATGATCACACCTTGCGCGCTCGCCTGGTCGTCGAGGTCGGAGGCCGCCACTCGGCCGTCAATCTGGTGCACGAGTCCGGCATGCGCATCGGGTGCAAACACGTGCTGGGGCACGCTGATCGGCGTACCGTTCGAGCCGCCGCTGACGTGTCCGACGCGAGCGCGACGGGGCAAACGATCACGCGGCGTGCGCCGCCAGGATTCCTCCTGGCCGGTCCACCATTCCATACCGAGCGCCTGCTCGAGGCTGGCCAGACGGAAGGCGAGCAACCAGTCGGGTTCGCCATTGCTGCGGCTCAGCTGCTCGATCTGCGCGCGCAGATCGTCCGGTTTGATCTCCGATTCCTGCGGCGCTTCCAGCGTTGCTGTGGTCATCGCGGGTCTTTCATTGGGGCTGAGATGCGCGTCGGCTAGCCGATCGAGCCTTCCATCTGCAACTCGATCAGGCGGTTCATTTCGACCGCGTACTCGAGCGGCAGCGACTTGATGATCGGCTCGACAAAGCCGTTGACGATCATCTTCGTCGCCTCTTCCTCCGACAGCCCGCGGGCCATCAGGTAGAAGAGCTGCTCATCGCCGACCTTGGAGACCGTCGCCTCATGGCCGATGTCGACTTTCTTCTCGTCGATCTCCATCACCGGATAGGTGTCGGAGCGCGAGTGTTCGTCGAGCATCAGCGCGTCGCAGCGGACGTTGGAGCGGCAGCCGTCGGCGCCGTCGTAGACCTTGAGCAGGCCGCGGTAGCTGGACCGACCGCCGTCCATCGAGAGCGATTTCGAGGTGATCACCGACGTGGTGTTCGGCGCGGCATGAACAATCTTCGCGCCGGCGTCCAACTGCTGACCTTGTCCCGCCGATGCGATCGAGAGGACCTCGCCGTGCGCGCCCGGTTCCATCAGGTAGACGGCTGGGTACTTCATGGTCAGCTTCGAGCCGAGGTTGCCGTCAACCCAGGTCATCACCGCGTCCCGGTAGGCGGTGGCCCGCTTGGTGACCAGGTTGTAGACGTTGTTCGACCAGTTCTGAATCGTCGTGTAGCGGACGTTGGAACCGGCCTTGCAGATGATCTCGACCACGGCTGAGTGGAGCGAGTCAGACGAGTAGATCGGCGCGGTGCATCCCTCGACGTAGTGAATCTGAGATCCCTCGTCGGCGATGATCAGGGTGCGTTCGAACTGGCCCATGTCCTCAGAGTTGATCCGGAAGTAGGCCTGCAGCGGGATGTCGACGTGGACGCCCGGCGGCACGTAGATGAACGATCCGCCGGACCAGACCGCGGTGTTCAGCGCCGCGAACTTGTTGTCGTTGGGCGGAATCACCGTGGTGAAGTACTCCTTGACCAGATCGGGATACTCACGCAGCGCCTGATCGGTACCGAGGAAGAGCACGCCCTTCTCTTCGAGGTCTTCACGGATGTTGTGATAGACGACCTCGGAGTCGTACTGCGCACCGACGCCGGCCAGCAACCCCTGCTTCTCGGCCTCGGGAATGCCCAGCTTGTCGTAGGTGTCCTTGATGTAGTCGGGGACATCCTCCCAGGCCGACTCGTCGCGGTCTGTGGCGCGGACGTAGTAGTGGATGTCGTTGAAGTCGATATCGCTGAGATCGCCGCCCCACTCGGGCATCGGGCGGGCGTTGAAGTGGTCGAGCGCCTTGAGTCGGAGCTTGCGCATCCACTCGGGCTCCTCCTTGATGTCGGAGATCGTGTTGACGACCTCGCGCGAGAGTCCCTTGGGCAGCTTGACGAGCGCCTCGACGTCGTCGTGGAAGCCAAACTCGTATTCGCTGCGCGGGGAAACCGGCGCTTCTGATGCTGGTGTGGTCATGAGGTCAACACCCCTTCACTGGTTCGTTCCATGAATGGTTCGTAGCCGTCGCGTTCGAGTACCTCGGCCAGACTGGCGTCGCCCGACTCGACGATGCGGCCGCCGATCAGGACGTGGACATGGTCGGGCTGGACGTAGCGCAGGATGCGCTGATAGTGCGTGATCAGCAGGATCGCGTTGTCGTCGGAGTGGAAAGTGTTGATCCCCTCCGAGACGATCCGCAGCGCGTCGATGTCGAGTCCGGAATCGGTCTCGTCCATGACCGCGACGAGCGGCTGCAATAGTCCCAGCTGCAGAATCTCCGCGCGCTTCTTCTCCCCGCCCGAGAAGCCGTCGTTGACGTAGCGCCGAACGAACTGCTCGTCCATCTGCAGACGCCCGAGCACGTCGTTGAGCACCTGGCGGAACTCGCGGACGGGAATCTCTTCGCCGCGGCGCGCGCTCATCGCGCGGCGCAGAAAGTTGATCATCGACACGCCGGGAATATCGGTGGGGTACTGGAAGGCGAGGAAGAGCCCGGCGCGGGCGCGCTCGTCGGGTGCCATCTCGGCGACACTCTCACCCTGCAGTCGGACGTCGCCGCCCGTCACGGTGTAGCGCGGATGACCCATCAGCGAGTTGGCCAGGGTGCTTTTGCCGGACCCGTTTGGGCCCATGATCGCATGGACCTCGCCTGGCCGCAGCGAGAGCGTGAGTCCGTTCACGATCTGCTTGTCGGCGACCGAGACGCGCAGGTCATCAATCTCAAACAGTGGCGGCGTTGCCGTCATGCACTTGCTTCTTTCGGTACGAATGCACCGTCCGGGCGACCAGCGCGGCAGAACCGCGCCGCGCTCAGACGGCCTGGGGGTACTCAAGGTCGAGGGCGACCCGCTGAGGCTCCAACGGCACGATGTAGACGCAGCCGTTATCGCCGGTGGCGAGCCGCGCCGTCTGCTCGACTTCCACGCCGAGCAGCTTCTCGATCGCCAGCTTATCGGCGTCGCAGACGCAGGAACTCTGCGTCGCCGGGCCGATGTATGGACATGCGTTGTTGACCAGCTGGAGCTCAGACTCGGTGCGTTCCCAACGATCGAGGATGCCCTCCGGGCGCAGCGCGTCGACGACGGCGCTGACGCGCTGTTCCAGCGACGTCCCGCTGACCTCTTCGCGATGCATCTGGGCGACCTGGTTGGCCAGCGCCTCCGACAACTCCGCCTGCTCCACATGCAGACGCGACATCTCGGCGAGCAACCGTTCGGCCAGCGCCGGTGTCTGGTCGCGAACGCTGCGCACGCCGGTCTCGGTCGCGCGATACAGGTACGACGGTCGTCCCGGTCCGCGCCGCAACGCCTCGACCTGCAGCAAGCCGTCCGCCTCGAGCCGGTCCAGGTGGCGTCTCACCGTGGCGTCGGAGACATCGAGCTCGTTGGACAGCTGGGCGACGGTCGCCCCGCCGAGATCGACGACGCGCTGGAGCAGACTCGTTCGAGTTTCACGCGGTCGCATCCGAGCCTCCTGCCACACCCTCAGCACAGAGCAGCGGTTCGCCGCCGGCCTGCCTCAGGGAGCTGCCCCCAGTTTACCTCAACAGAACGCAAAATATACACAAAGCGAGAGAAACTCAGACAACCCGAAAACTGTTCGCAGCCGCAACCGCAGCCGCGTCGATCCGACCAGCATGAGGTCAGCCCCGCTCGCGGGAGACCGTCGCCGGCAGCGGCACCAGCATCGGACGCTCCAGCTCGGGATGCGGTTGCAGCACGAAGTCGATGCCGAAGACGGGACTCAGCACGTCAGGATGCAGTGCGTCCGGCGCGGCCCCCGACGCGATGACCGCCCCGCGCTGCAGCACGAGCGCGGTGTCGGCGTACATGGCGGCGAGGTTCAGATCGTGCAAGACCGCAACAACCGCCGCGCCCTCCGACGCCAGCTCCCGCGCGAGCTGCAGGACCAGATGTTGGTGGCGCAGATCGAGGTGCGCGGTCGGCTCGTCGATCAGCAGAATCGGCGTCTCCTGCGCCAGCACGCGAGCCAGCGTGACGCGCGACTGCTCGCCGCCCGACAGCGTCGGATACGCGCGGACGGCGTAGTCGCGCGTGTCGGTCAGCGACATTGCGTATTCAGTCAGCTTGGCGCCGTGTTCGCGTTCGCCACGCTCGCCTTCCCACGGCGCGCGCCCCATCCGCACCACCTCACGAGCCGTGAAGAGGAACGGCAGATACGAGCTCTGCGGCATCACCGCGCGGCGTCGGGCCAGCTCCCGCGCGTCAAATTCCGAGAGCGGCCGCTCGTCGATGTAGACCAACCCAGAAGTCAACTCCAGGTCTCCGCCGAGCGCTTTGAGCAGTGTGGTCTTGCCCGCGCCGTTCGGTCCGACGACGCCCAGCAGCTCTCCGCCGGCGACGCCCACGCTGACATCATCGAGCAGCGTCTGTTGCTCGACTCGCACGGTGAGAGACTCACCGCGCAGCACGGCAGTCGTGGTACCGGCACTCTCTGGATTCACAGGACCAGCTTACTCGCCGAGCGCCGACGGCCGCTCACGGCCGCTCTGCACTTGCCCGCTAGACGTAGATGACCAAGCCATCGCGCGCAATCTCGATTGGTCCGTGGAAGCTGCGGCGCGCATCATCCGCGGCGGCGTCACGATCGGCGTCGTACCAGAAATGGGTGAGCATCAGCCGCGCGACGCCCGCCGCCGTCGCCAACTCGGCCGCCTGCGCGCCAGTCAGGTGCCCTTTGACCGGACCGCATTCGGGCTCAGCCAGCGTCGCTTCCGCGATCAGCAGGTCGCAGCCTCGAGCCAGCTCACAGAGGTCGTCCGACGGCGCGGTGTCGCCGGTGTAGGTCAGGCTCGCGGAACCGTCCAGGCGGATGCCCCAGCCGGGAATGTAGTGCACACCGCCCGCCATCCGCGCCGACAGCCCCGGCGCCAGCGGGATCGATCGTCCAGACTGGTACTCGCAGACGTTCCAGACCGAACTGAGGAAATCCGGCGGGAAGCAGACCGCATCGAGAATCGCGCCGAGCGCGTCGCCACCGCCGGGCGGCAGATGCAGGACGCCCTGCGGCTTGGCCAGACCCGTGATGTCCTTGGTGACCGCAAAGCGCAGCGCCAACAGGTCGATAAAGTGATCGGCGTGCATGTGCGAGATGACAATGTGCTCGATTTCGGACGCCGGCCGCAGCGAGACCAGCGTGCTGGCGACGCCGTGACCGCAATCCAGCAGCACGCAGACGCCCGCATCTTCGACGAGATAACCGGAGCTGTTCCCGCCATCGCCCGCGCAGGCAGCGCCCGATCCCAGCACGGTGAGTCGCATGCCGGCTCGCATTTCCCGGGCGGCGCCATCCGCCAGTGCATGACTTGTGGCAGGTTTCGCAGGTTGCGCAGATCGTATGCACGCCGCTCGCGCGGATTCAATCGCCTGTGTATCCGAGCACACACGACGGGCCTCACGACGGGTCATCCGCGATGACCGCGGCAACGCCCGCTGGGCTCTGCGCCAACTGCCGCTGGGTCCGTCTGGTGCGGACGGCGCGCGGTTCCAGCTTCCTGCGTTGCGGACTGTCCGACGAGGATTCGCGTTATCCCAAGTATCCGCCGCTGCCGGTGCGATCTTGCGGCGGCTTTGCGCCCAGCGACGGCCAGTCGAATGACACGGCCAGCGGCCGGGCGAACCCACCACCCGTCCTATGATCTCCGCACGCACGCGCTGAGGATGCGCGAAGCCAGGGTCACCGATGACATCGCTCGCGCCGAAATGGCTGCAACAGGTCTCCGAGTTCGCCCTGCGCGTCGTCGTCACGGCAGGGTTCCTGATCCTGCTGGGCTTGGCCATGGATCGACTGCGGCTCATCTTCTTGCCCTTGCTGGCGGCGCTGATCCTCTCCGCCGCCCTGATTCAAGGCAAGCGGCTGCTGATCGCCCGCGGCCTCAACAACCTCCTGGCTGCCGTGCTGATCGTCGTGCTCGGCTGGGCGCTATTGGTCACGGTCGGCTACTTCACGATCAGCACGCTCGCCAACGAGTTCGCCGACCTCGAGGTCGACTTCGAGGCCGGCTTTACCGAAGCCGTGGAGTCGGTCGGCGAGTTCTTCGGCCTGACCGACGAGCAGGTCGATGACGTAGTCGACGACTTCTTCTCCACGCTGCGCGGCAACGCGGACACGATTGTGGGCGGCATCTTCTCCGGCTTCGCCCTCGCCTTGGAGCTGCTCGCCGGGCTGATTCTGCTCGCCGTGCTGACCTTCCTGCTCACCAAGGACGCGGAGTCGATCCAGCGGTCTCTGGCCCGTCGCCTCAACCGCCGGCATCGGCGCGACTTCCTCGTCCTGACCAGCGGACTATTCGGCACCATGGGCAGTTATTTCGGCGGCGTGACCGCGGTCGCGCTGATGGACGCGCTGCTGATCGGCATTGGACTCGCCATCGTGGGTGTTCCGTTCGCCTTGCCGCTCGCCGTGCTGACCTTCTTCGGCGCGTTCATTCCCGTGATCGGCGCGGTCCTGGCCGGTTTGGCTGCATTCCTCGTCGCACTCGCGACCGAAGGGGTGACCTCGGCCCTGATCGTGGGCGGCATCGTGCTCGTGGTCCAGCAGTTGGAAGGCAACGTGATGGCGCCGTTCATCCTGGGCCGTTCGATCCACATCCATCCGATGCTGGTGATCCTCGCCGTCGCCACGGGCGGCGCGCTCTGGGGCGTGCTCGGCGCGTTCGTCGCGGTGCCGTTGGCAGCGATCGGTGTCTCGCTGCTCGACTTCTACTCCAGGAAGGGCCGCTACGCCGCCCGCGAACGATCCCAGCCCGTGCGCTCGCCAAGCGCCGACGAACCCTACGCCAGCAGATAGAGCAGCGCGCTCGCCGCGGCGTATCCGCCGACCAGCAGCGCCCCGTCCGGTGTCCAGAACCTCAGCCGCTCGCGCGGACGCGTCATGATCCCCACGATCACCACCATCGTCATCAGCACCGCCATCAACCCCGAGATCACATGCACCGACGACACCACGTCCCAGACAGAGCCGTCGACGAACGCCACGTCATCGAAGAACAGCACGATGCCCATGTTGAACACGTTGCTGCCCAGCACGTTGCTGATCGCCAAGTCGGGCGCGCCAATCCGCAGCGCCGCAAACGACGTACCAATCTCCGGCAGCGACGTACTGATCGCGAGGAACTGCGATCCCACGAAGCTCTGTTCCCAGTGCATGTCCTCAGCAATGTTCTCACCGACGTTGGACAGCCAGATTGCCGCCGCGACGATGATCGCGGCTGAACCGGCATAGATCAGCAACGCGCGGCGCAGCGACGATTGCCCGACATCCTCGGTCTCGATGTCCTGCTCAGATTCAGCCTCCTGCCCCTCCTGCGCTTCCTGGGCCTGCTGCGAGTGTCGGTAAATCAGGAACATCGCGGCGACGAAGCCGAGCAGCAGAATCACCGTCAGCGGACTCAGCGGCCAATCGGCGGTCACGTCGGTCTCGGAGTAGATGAAGATCGCCAGGGCGGCGAGAGTGATCAGTCCAGCGCCCAGCCCGGCCGTCATCACCGACGTGCGCGTCACGGCATTCAGCACCGGCCCGTTCTGCCAGTAGAGGTCGGCCAGGCCGATGATCATCAAGTTGAACAGATTGCTGCCAAATGCGTCGCCGATCGCCAGGTCGGGCGCGTCAAAGAGGGTGATCGAACTGATTCCCGTCGCCAGCTCGGGCAGCGAAGTCGCCGTGGCCAGCATGACCACACCGATGAAGGTGCGGCCCAGACCGGTGCGGTCCGCGACGACATCCGCCGAGTTGGCCAGGAAGTGCGCCGCCAGCAGGATGATCACCGCCGACGCCGCAAACTGAACCCAGAGCAATGCCATCGGCGTCGGTCCCGCCAGTTCCCTCTCCCCATGGGAGAGGGCTAGGGTGAGGGCTTTGCCTCGGGATGGCTCTTGTGTTGCTAGTCCCAGCTGGGCTTCTCGGAGCCGGACGCGCCGCGCATCAGCTCGCGGTCGTGCGGCGCGTTGGCGCGGGCGCCGCGGAAGTCGCGGAACGGGCCGTCGCGCCACTCGAGCGCTGACTTGAGGCCGTCCCGACGCACTCGCTCGCCCCACTCGCCCGCTTCGGGGCGGTGCTTGGACATCGCCTCGACGTCGGTGCCCGAGATCATGGCCGTCTTGTAGCCCTGAATCTCGTAGGCGCGATTGACCGAGCGCTTCGAGTACATCAGCAGGTGGTTGTCGATGTGGCCCATGCGCTGCGCGAACTCCATCGTGAACTCGTCGAGATCGTCGGCCTGCAGCGCATAGTTGGCCCAGCCCCAGCGGTACATGTCCGCGCCCGAGTGCGGGTCACCCAGGTACGCAAACTCGCGAGCCTTGGCCTGGGGCAGATGCCACGGCGCCCACATTGCGTCCATCGTGCCCATCGCGCGGACGGGCGGATAGCCGACCTGGCAATCCTCGGCGACGATTCGCAGGTCGCAGGCCGAGGCGAGCTCGGTCGCGCCAGCCAGGCAGTAGCCGTGAATCTGCCCGATCACCGGCTTGGCCAGCTCCCAGATGATGAAGTTGCCCATCACCGCGTGCCGCGACCAGTCATAGTGCTGCGGATGCGTCGTGCCGGTGTCGGGCAGGCCGGTCCACTCATTGGTGTGCGGATTGGCCAGGTCGGGCGAGGGCTGCAGGTCATAGCCAGCCGAGAACGCGCGTCCCGCGCCCTTGATGATGATCACGCCGATTGACGAGTCAGCTTCCGCCGCCTTGAGCGCGTGGAACATCTCGCCGCGCAGCTCATTCGACAGCGCGTTGAGCTTCTCTGGCCGATTCAGCGTCACCGTCGCGACGCGGTCGTTGGTGTCGTAGAGGATGTTGTCGTAGGTCATGGGAGGGCTCCGATTCAATACAACGGTCAGGCTATCGCACATCGATCAAGATGCGGCAGTGATCTGACGGACCCCAGTAGGCCGAGGACTCTGGGTCGGGATCGTTGAGGGCGGTCGCCGTCACGCGTTCTCTGAGTTCCTCGCTGACAAACACATGGTTGAGGCGACGATGAGCGGTCGCGGGAGTCTCTCGCTCATGCGGTTTGCGTCCTGCAACCTGAATGTAGTTGGGTTCATCCGGGCCAACCCAAGGCAGACCGATCTCGTTCATCCTGGCAAACATTGCCGCTGACTTCTGCTCGTTCGTGGTCAGATCGCCTGCAACAATCGTCGGCATGCTTGGATCCTCGCCGTGCTGCACCAGGGCCCCGCGGATCGCATCGATCAACAGCGGGAGCGACTGTGCTTGGCGATGTCCGGCGACCACGCAAACGAGGCAGTATCGGTCTGATTCCTGGGAAACAACAGCAACGCGATGCCAGCGGCGAAAGATGCGGTCATGTCGCGGCGGCAACGACGGACTCGCAGCGTCGACAACTTGATGACGGTCGAGTCGCTCAATCCGCCATGTTGACGAGACGCCAAGCACCTCCTGTCGATACCGTCGGCGCTGCTCTCCCGGTTGAAGATCCCACGTCGAGTATGGAATGTCCCAAGCGGACGCGACCGCAGAGCGGCGAACATCACGTGGTGGAACACAAGCTTCGCCAATGAACGCGAAGTCCAGATCGGCATGACGCGGGTGGACAAGGAAGCGCCAGCTCTCGCGCTTGTTTTGCATGTTCCAGCTGACGATCTTCATCCTGCGCCCTCCCGCTAGCCTGCGGGCCCGAGGAACCTCATTCAGCGCAGTCGCTGGGCGGAGTCGCCGGCGGCATCGCTGCGTCGCGGCTCGCTGTCACTCACTCGACCTCAATCAGGATGCGGCAGTGATCTGACGGGCCCCACTCATCGACCTCGTTCAGCGCTCGCACGTTCAAGCGCCGATGCAGGTTCTTGGTAGCGAAGGCGAAGTCCAGTTGCTGCGTGGCGTTCTCAGGACGCCCTTGCCTCGGCGTGTAGTACGTCAGCACGTCTCCCCATTCGCGCCGTTTGGTACTCATTGGCTGTCGACCGCCGTCGGGACCGGTCGGACCGATGAACGGCACGCCGATCGCCTCCATCCGCTCAAACGCCGTTCCATACCCTCGGTATCCCCCGTCGTTCCACTGCCACGGCGTCGACTTGCTGCTGGTTCGGCGATAGATGTTCAGGTCGCCTGCGGCGATCAACCGAACCCGCCCGCCGACAAGCCGTGTCAAGTCGCTGATCGCCCGGTGCAATCCGGCCATCGCCAACGTGACCTCCTGTCGACCAGAGTGTCGCGTGTAGCGTTCCCAAGCCGCGTACATGGAGACGACCGTCAACGGTCGACCGCCTGTCGGCGTGACCACAGCGGCAGCGAGAGTGCCCTCGTGACTCACAGCAAAGTCGCGGCTTCGGCCTTGCCCGAGCGGAGTTGGATGCAGGAATTCCACATCCACTTGGTCGGTCAGTCTGGCGACGGCCGTCCGCCAAGGACGACTGTCGCTACTGCTTGTCCTCCACGGACCTGGACTGACCTCTGCCCATTCTGGGACGTGCGCCTCGACACACTCTTGCAACAGCGCAACGTCAGCGCCCATCTCCTTCAACATTGCCCAGGCCAGGGCTTGATCACCGTTCCACTTCATGTTCCAGCTGACGATCTTCATCCTGCGCCCTCCCGTTAGCCTGCGGTCATTATGGTTGACCTCACGACTGACACCGCGACATTTGAACTCTCAGACCACATCGCCACTGTGACGCTCAATCGTCCTGAGGCGATGAACGCGCTCTCGCCGGACTTGATCGCGTCCTTGGCCGACATCTGGGTCGAGATTCGCGACAATCCCGACATCTGGGTGGGGATCGTCACGGGTGCTGGCGATCGAGCATTCTGCGCCGGCGCGGACTTGAAGCAGACCATTCCGACGCGGCCCGGCTCGGAGAACGTCAACTGGCCCGTCTTCCAGCCCTCGCTGCGCAACACCATCGACGGCGGCATGCAGATCTGGAAGCCGATGATCGCCGCGGTCAACGGCTACTGTCTCGCGGCCGGACTGACGCTGCTCTCGGTCTGCGATCTACGGATCTCAGCCGAGCACGC
>JAJEBU010000046.1 GCA_022822375.1 Dehalococcoidia bacterium | reverse complement strand
GAGGAGCTGCTCACGCATCCCGACTACGTGAGTTCGGTATTGCGCTCCGAGAATCGCGAGGCACTCAACGAAGCGATCAATCAGCGCACCCGCACCAGTACGTCCGCGCACTGGATTCAGCGGCTCAACGAAGCGGGCGTGCCCTGCGGACCGATCTACGACATTCCTGGCACGTTTGAGGATGAGCAGGTGCAGCACCTCGGCATTGCTCGACCGGCGCCGCATCCCGAGCGCGGCGAGATCACCGTCGTCGGACAGCCGATCAATCTCGCGCGGACGCCGCAACCCGAGCGGATGCGGCTCGGCACGCCAGCGCTCGGCGAGCACAACCACGACGTCCTGACCGAACTCGGCTACAGCCCAGACGCCATCGGCGACCTGCGCGCGCGCGGCATCATCTGATTCCCTCTCCCCGAGGGAGAGGGCTAGGGTGAGGGTGACGACAACCCGCCTAAGGAGAGGGCTAGGGTGACGACAACCCGCCTCAGAGGAGACCTTGCATGAAGCAGCACATCGAGCTCGAGACCGACAAGATGCTGGCCTGGTCAGAGGACGGCATTGGCTGGATGATCTTCAACAATCCCGAGAAGCTCAATGCCATGGGCGTGGCGATGAACGCCGCCATCCCCACGATTCTGCACAGCTTCCGCGACGACGCCGACGTGCGGGTGGTCGTGATGGCCGGCGCTGGCGACCGCGCGTTCGTCTCGGGCGCAGACATCTCCGAGTTTGAGGCGCGGCGTTCTGACCCGGAGACGATTGCCAAGTACGACGAGATCGCGGCCGCCGCGGGTCGCGCCTATGGCGAGCTGGACAAGCCGATCATCGCCATGATCCAGGGTTTCTGCATGGGCGGCGGACTGCTCACGGCGTTGCGCGCCGACCTGCGCATCGCGTCGGACGACTCGCAGTTTGGTGTGCCCGCCGCGCGGCTGGGACTGGGCTACGGATACGGCGGGGTGAAGACGCTCGCCGACCTCGTCGGTCTGGCCGCGGCGCAGGAGATTCTGCTCACGGGCAAGCGTTTTCCCGCGACCGACGCCGCGCGCTGGGGACTGGTCAACCGAGTCACCACTCGCGATGAGCTCGAGTCCACCGTGCACGAGCTCGCCGCGACGATCGCGGGCAACGCGCCGATGACGATCCGCGCGATCCGCCACGCCATCCAGGAGATCCCCAAAGACCCAGCGAAGCGGGACCTCGACGAAGTCGAGCGGCTCGTCCAGGCTTGCTTCGCAAGCGACGACTACAAAGAGGGCCGCCGAGCGTTCATGGAGAAGCGGCCGGCGATGTTTCGAGATCGGTAGGGGTCGTGCTTGCCAGAACCGGCCGGTACCCGGATAATCCGGTGCATGGCTGAACAAGCTCCCCGCTGGCGCTTCGCCAGGATGATTCCCGCGCAGATCAACGAGGACCCGGTACAGGGGGAGTTTTTCACGTCCGCATCAGACCTGCCCGAGCGATTGGTGCGGGAGTCAATCCAGAACTCGCTCGATGCGGCCATAGAGTTCGAATCGGAAGATGGTCCTGAGAAGGAGCAGGTGAGAGTACGGTTCGCGTTCAGCGGTGACGAGCACGCGTTGGACGCCACGAGCGCCGCTCCCTACGTGAGTGGTTTGCGCCGGCACTTCGAAGCAGTCAATGACGAAGAGGCGCGTCAGTTGCGGGCCAGTAGCGATGCCACCGACCGTGACGATCAATCCGTGCGCGAGGCTGCAGCGGTCTTCCGAGCTGCCAGCCGTTTCGAGCAACCGCTCACGTACCTGCTGGTCGAGGATTTCGGCACCAAGGGTCTCACTGGTGACATTCAAGCGAATGGGTCACGGGAGCTGAACAACAACTTCTGGGGATTCTTCCGTCAGATTGGCATTCCGACTAAAGGCCAGAATGCCGCTGGATCGTGGGGCTTGGGGAAGTGGGTGTTTCCCGATGCGTCGGACATCAACTCGTACCTGGCGGTGACACGTCGTCAGGGCGAGACGGCCAGCCACATGATGGGTCTGGCGACCCTCAAGACGCACTCGCTGGATGGCGGTAAGTACCCCGCCTACGGGCACTTCGCCGCTGGTGACGATGCCGACGACACCCACTGGCTGCAGATGCCTGTGTCGTCGGTGGATGATTCGCAGTTCGTTCGCAACGCGATGGCTGACTTTCAGCTTGAACGGGGAGATGAGAGCGGACTGTCGGTGATCATTCCCTGGCCCAATGAGGAACTGAAGCCGAGCACGATTGCCCGGGCGGTCATCACGCAGTATTTCTTGCCGATCATTCTCGGTGTGCTGGAGATTGAAATCACGCATCCCGGCGAGGACCCGCGGATGATCAACGAGCAGACCATCATGGCCGAGATTGGCAGGATGGACGAACGCGAAGGAGAGGCGGAGGAGACGCGTGCGTCGATGCGTGCGATTGTCGACCTGGCAGATTGGGCGTATGCCCAGGATGAGGATGCAGGCCACGTCCACATAAGTGTGCCAACGCGGGGTGGCGGAGGATGGCCGAGCGACGCGGATGAGGAGCAGCTGGAAGAGTTGCGGGATCGCTACAACCGCGGCGAACGGCTCGCCTTCATGCTCACGGTGCCGGTGCAGCACAAGTCGGCGGTAACGCCACAGCCGTCCCTCTGCTGTCTCTACATCGAGAAGGATGAGAGCTTGGCGCAGGGGCACGACTACTATGTGCGCGGCAACTTGCAGATTCCTGACATCGATACGATTCGCTCGCACAAGGCTCGGTCCTTGCTGTTGGTGGACGAGAAGTCAGAGCTGGGTCACCTGTTGCGAGACGCGGAGAATCCAGCCCACACCAACTGGCAGCCGACGCGGGATCGGGTGAGGCAGAACTGGACGTCGCCGGGCAGACCGATCGAGCAAGTGCGCCTGGCGCCCCGGCGCATCCTGCAGGCTCTGGTTGATCGGCCGATGGCGCGGCAGTTGGATGCGCTGGCCGATCTCTTTCCCGCGAGCATTCCTGCCACAAGTGGTGTTCCGGAGCGCAAGGGCGGCAACGGTGGCGGCACGAGCCCCCTGCCACCACCACCCTCGAAGCCGTCGCCGGTTTCGCTGCAACCGGTGACGGGAGGCTTCTCATTGGCGCCGAATCGACCGTTTCCGCTGTCGGTGATTGGCACGACATGGAGTGTGAGATTCGCCTATGAGCTAGCCCGCGGCAGCAAGAACAAGGCATTTGCCCAGTTCGATAGCGGACTGAAGGATGGCTGTCCTGACTTTTCGCTGAAGGATGGACTGAAGCACGAGTCAAGCGGCTGCAGCTTGGAGATTGCCGCGCCAAACAGGCTCACTCTGAGCATCGACTCCGATGATTTTCGACTGACAGTCACCGGGTTCGACAAGCACCGCGACGTGTTGGTGGAGGTCAACCAAATCCAGAGTGATGAGGGTGAGTCGGAGTAATGCTGCGGCGTTTCAATCAGACGGGGCGCGACAGAATTCATACCGAGCATGTCGGGGTACAGTTACGCTCGGTAGACGAGCAGAACGTCCGTATCTGCGAGATCACATTGGATCTCTCCAGCTACCAGTTTGCGCCTGATTCAGCCGTCCGAGTCGAGGCCTGGCGGGGCAACATCTCCCAACGCTGGGACCTTGGCAAGGCCGGCGAACTGGGCATCGGAACACGATTTGACCGTCCGATGAACGAAGCGCCGGAGAATTCTCAGTTCAAGGTCGTCGTTGTCGCTGCTGATGGCACGGGAAAGCTACTTGGTGCGAGCACGGCGATCAGGCCGAAGATGCCGGTGGCATCGTTGATTCCACTTACACCGACCGATCTCGGCGATGAGATATGGAAGGTGAACTTTGGTGACGAGAGCGACTTGCCAGAGCTGTTGGTCAATAACAAGATTGAGACTATCAGCGAAATCGTTCGAAATGATGATGCCTTCCGAGCCCTGGTGATGCCGCAAGTGCTTCGCTCCGTGTTGACCCAGATCATCATGGTCCTGGGCGGGGACGAAGATGACGACGAAGAACGCTGGTACCTCGACTGGTTCCGCCTCGCGAAATCCATAGCGCCTGGGGACGTACCGAAGGTCACTGACCGCACTGACCTGAGCCAACTTGAGGCCGCGCAAGAGTGGATTGATCGAGTCGTCACGGTGTTCGCGACGACGAAGGTCCAAGCCACTGAGCGGTATCGTAGCGTCGTGCAGGACAACTCATGACTCTTGCGCGGACGTTGACACCTGATGGCTTTGTGTTGGCGAGAGAATTCTTGGCTTCGGTGCGGGCTGATCCCACTGCGGATGCCTTGCCGGTGGATGAGTTGTTGTTTGGCGGCCGATACAGCGCGGCGTTGCCGCGTGCGCCCGACCTGGAGCGCATTGCGATCAACACGCGGCGCGATGCGGCGGTCTATCTGGGCCCGCGGCTGGAGCCGATCCAACGCGAGATCGCCGACCATGCAGGATTTTGGTCGTGGCTGGGGATGTACTACTTTGCCGAGACGGCTCCGCGTGATCGCAACGGCGTGCTGAAGTTATCGTCGCTAGACGAGACGTTCATTGTTCCTGTGCAGGAGGATCGCTCGTACCAACGTCGATACCGGCACTATCTGTGGTCAGCCTGGCGATTGCAGCAGGCGCATGGAGCGAGCGCTGACTTTCTGCTCGATGAGCGAATCAACAGTTTCGGCGATATCGCGGACCGCGTGTTTTCTTACTCTCGGATCTTCAACGCAAATGGGATTGTGCAGCTGATTTTGCGGTTGTACACGGTGGACGGGCGGCAGAAGCCGCGCTTCGGCCGTGCGCCGGGCGGGTTGCGGCACTTGATTCGTGTGCTGGATCAGCTGGAGCGCACGTACGACGTGTATGGGATGCCGGCCGAGGCGCTGATGCGGATACTGCCCCGCGAATTTGATCCGTGGCGGCCGGAGGCGGTCTGATGCAGCTGCGACAGCTGACGGCGTCGGGGATTCAAGAGGCGCTGGCGTTCGTAGGCTCGGCGAAGGGGAGCGCGACGCCGGTATCCGTGCCCCAACGGTTGCTGGTCGACCCAGCCTTGAGCGCGGTGGCGTCGGGGCTTGAGGATGTCGAGGTGGAGCCGCAGCGGTTTGAGACTCGGCGCGATGTGGTGGAGTACCTTCTACCGCGAGTTGGGGAGCGGCGTCATCTCGTCGCCGACCATGCAGGCATCTGGTCGTGGCTGGGACTGCTCAACTTCGAGTCGACGCTGTGGGACCGCGACGGCCAGCGGCGCGCGCCGTCGAACGGGCCTGAAGACACGGTGTTCATCTTCTCGCCGGAGGGTCGGCGCTGGCAGCGTCGGTATCGGCATTGGTTGTGGGGCGCGTGGAGTCTGTACCACGTGCAGGGCGCGCAGGCGGACTTCTTGCTGGACTCGCCGCTGACCGAGTTTTCCAATCTCAGCTCTCGAATCATCGGCGTCTCGCGCGTCTTCCACTCGATCGGCGTGGTGCCGCTGATGCTGCAGCTGTACACCACGGGCAATGAGCAGCGGCCGCGGACGAAGGACGGTCCTGGCGGCACCGAGCATCTGCTGCGGGCGCTGCTGCAGCTCGAACGCACCTACGACGTCTATGGCATGTCACCAGAGGCGCTGATGGACATCCTCCCGCCCGAGTTCAAGCGATGGCAAAGCGTCCCCGCCACTCGCTAGCCACTCGCTAGACTGGGCACTTGAACCGGTTCTGAATCGTGTGTGGACAGCGAGGGATTGCCGTGCCCGTTGAGTTTCTTGGCATGATTGGCGTCAAGCCGTCCGAGTCCAATGCTGCGATGCACATCATCGGCGGCGGGATCGATCACGATTACCTCTGTCGATTCACTCAGGCCCA
>JAJEBU010000034.1 GCA_022822375.1 Dehalococcoidia bacterium | reverse complement strand
GAGACGCGGAAGAGGAAGTCATCGTCTTCGGCCACCGTGATCTGCGCCGATGTGGCGACGGGGGAGATGGTCGGAATGCCGGCTGGTCCAGTGACTGATTCAGCGACGGCCAGAGCCATACCGCTGGCCATCGGCCCGACGAGGGCGTGTACTTCCTCGATCTCGACCAGCCGTCGTGCTTCCTCGACGGCGATCGTGGGGTCGACCATGGTGTCGCCGACGGCGGACTGGACGGGCATGCCCCAGACGCCGCCGGCCTCGTTGATGTGCTGGATGGCGAGGTCGAAGCCGCGCTGCAGCTCGGGTCCGTAGTCGGCCAGAGGGCCGCTGAAGTCGAGCAGAAAGCCGAGCTTCAGCGGTTCGGTCGGCTGAACGGCCGGAGCAGCGGTCTCCGCTGCCGATTGCTGCGGCTGCGCCGCCTGCTCCGATGGCGCAACGGTCTGTTGGTTGGCATCCTGCTGGCTGACATCATTGCCGCTGCAGGCGGCGATGACGACGACGGCTGCCGCTGCGAGCACGGTGAGCACGGGGAACGCACGCGAGATGATCACGGAACACGCTCCGTCACGAGTCATGAGGGATGAGCAGGCAGTGCCCGGCGGACAGCGACGGTGCGCTGCCCGCCAGCACGGACTGGATGGGTTACTCGCCTAGGTTGAACGATGTCTCGCCGACCTCAACGATCGTGCCGTCCTCGAACTGCCAGATACCGATGAAGCCGGTGGTGACATCGCCGTTCTCGTTCCAGTCGAGCGTGGTGGCGGCGCCTTCGTAATTGATGTCGTCACCGTGGTCGAGCAGGTGCAGGGCGTCTGCAATGTGGATCGTTGCGTTGATGATCGCTCCTGGCGGCCCCGCAACCTCGCGCAGGTGATCGCGGATTGCAGCGGACTCGACGGAACCTGCGGCCTGTGCCGCGAGACCGATGGCGATGGTTGCGTCATAGGCCTCGGCGATGAACGGCAACGGCGACAGTTCGCCGTACTCGGCCTCGTATGCGGCTTGATAGGCCGCGAGCGAGTCGGATCCCGGTCCTGGCGAGGGCGCGGTGCCGCGCATGCCGTCCAGGTACTCACCGCCGATGGAGTCAATCAGGTCTTGGCTCTTCGTGCCGTCGACGAACAGGAACTGATCGTAGATGCCTTGCTCGAGCGCCTCGCGGATGAAGACGACCGCCTGGGCGGGGAAGGCAATGGCGACCAGGGCTTGCGCGTCAAACTGGGCCGACCGCTCAAGCTCGGCGATGTAGGACGTCTGCCCGTCCTCGATTGCGACGAGGGCGATGTCCCCGCGATAGGCCAGCTCAAAGGCGTCAGCCAAGCCCTGACCGTAGGCATCGTTGAGGTAGAGCACGCCGACGCTCGTGAAACCTTCGTCCTGGGCGAGCTGGGCGAGCACCGGGCCTTGAGCGGCGTCCGACGTCGTGCTGCGGAAGAGGAAGTCGTTGTCCTCGGCGATGGTGATTTGCGGCGAGGTCGCGGACGGCGAGATCACGACGACCCCAGCGTCGGCGGCGACCGACTCCACGACGGAGAGGGTGATCGACGAGGCGAGCGGGCCAACGATCGCGTGCACGCCCTCAACCTCGATCAGTCGACGGGCCTCTTCGACTGCCTGCGTGGCATCGAGACCGGTGTCGCCGATGACGAGTTCCACGTTGTGGCCGAGGATGCCGCCGGCGGCGTTGAGCTGCGAGATTGCCAGATCAACGCCGGTTTGGATGGCTGGACCGAACTCGGCGATCGCGCCGGAGTAGTCGGCCAGGAAGCCGATCTTCAAGGGTTCGTCAGAGATCACCGCCGCGTGGTCATCGTCCTGGTCATCGGACGGCGCGGGCATGACCATTGCTGGTCCGCCGCTGAGATCGAAGGCGGTCACGCCGACCTCTTCAATGGTGCCGTCGGCGTATTGCCAGACGCCGATGAACCCGGTCGTGATATCGCCGGCGGCGTCGAAGTCGACAGATGTGGAGGCGCCGGCGAAGTCGACGTCACCGCCGGCGCGAATGGCTGCCAGCGCAGCCGCGACGCCGTCGGCACCGGCCGGGTACGCGTCGCCGGGTGGTCCGGCGACGGCGCGCAGGCTGTCCCGGATCGCGGATCGGTCGTCGCTGCCGGCGTGTTCGGCGGCGAGCGCGATGACAACGGCGGCGTCGTACGTCTGGGCGACGAACGGTTCGTCGGCGCCATCGCCGATTTCGGCGGCGAAGTCGGCGCGGTAGTTGCGCAGCGCTTCGGTTTCGGGCCCGGCGACTGGCGCAGTCCCCTGCATGCCGTTCAGGTAGTCGCCGCCGATGGCGTCAATCAGGTCCTGGCTCTTGTTGCCGTCGGTGAAGATGAAGTGGTCGAAGATGCCCTGTTCCAGCGCTTCACGAATGAACACTTCGGACTCGGGCGGGAAGGCGATCGCGACCAGCGCGTCAGCGCCGCCCTGGGCTGCCTGCTGCAGTTCGGCGACGTACGAGGCGCGTCCGACTTCGATGGCGACGAAGTTCGCGTCGCCGCCCCAGGTGTCGCCAAATGCGTCCGCCAGGCCCTGGCCCCAGGCGTCGTTGCGATACAGCACACCGACGCGGGCGTGACCTTGATCGGCCGCGAGCTGAGCCAAGATCGGCCCCTGCGCGGCGTCGGATGGCGAACTGCGGAACAGGAAGTCGTTGTCGTCAGCGATGGTCAGCTGCGGGGATGTCGCGGAGGGCGAGACGACGAGCACGCCGGCGTCGGCGGCGACGGACTCGACCACGGCCAGCGTGATCGAAGAAGCCAGCGGACCGACGATGGCGTGGACGCCCTCGACCTCGATCAGGCGGCGCGCTTCCTCGGTGGCGCGCGTCGGATCGAGGCCAGTGTCGCCGAGGACGAACTCGACCGGCTGTCCCCAGACGCCGCCGGCGGCGTTGACCTGGCTGATAGCCAGATCGAAGCCGCGTTGCATGGCGACTCCGTACTCGGAGAGTCCGCCGGAAAAGTCGGCGAGGAATGCAATCTTCAGCGGTCCTGCCGCGGCCGCCGGTGTCGCACGCTGCTGTTGCTGCTGCTGAGCGTCCTGCTGCGTCTCGGCAGCCTGCCCTTGCTGTTGATCAGTCTGCTGCTGATCGGCGGACTGCTGTTGGGCTGGTCCGTCGTCGCTGCATGCGGCGAGCAGCCCGACGGCCAGTGCCACGATCAAGCCGATTGCCATCCTTCGAAGTACCGTCATCGTCAGCCTCGCTCACGTACTACGCCCGTTGCCCGAGCAACGTCTTCTCAGCGCCATAGTAAATCGGATTCTGCAGGCTGGCACTGCCGAAAAAAAGGCCAACCGCGGGGCCTTAGTCGTCGAAGGCGCTCAGGACCAGATCGTCGAACTGCTCGTACAGTCGCGGGTTGTTGGGGATCGACTCGAAGACGAAGCCTTCGATGCCGATTGCCTCGTACTCCGCGAAGAGCGAGATGAGGTGCTCGGCGGGGCCGATCGGCAGGCGCTCGCGCTGCTCGTCCGACATACCCTCGCCATGGATTTGGCGCAGGCGGTCAATCTTCGGTTGCTCGGTGACGAGCGCCGGCCGCATCACGGTGGTCAGTGTGATCTCCGAGAAATCGCGGCCGGCGTTCTCGCAGTGGACGCGGATCACGTCGAGCTTGTGGGCGACCTCTTCAGGGGTGCCGCGCACGTTGCAGATGTCGCCGTAGCGGGCCAGTGTGCGCAGCGTGCGGCGCTCGCCGTTGCCGCCGATCATGATCGGGATGAACCCGCGCGGGTTGTCGGGATGGACGCGCGGCGCAAACGGCGCGTTGTCGGTGCGGTAGAACTCGCCTTCGATGTGCACAGGCCCGTCGGCGTGGAAGAGCGAGCGAATCAGCATCGTCGCTTCCTCGAGGCGGTCTGAGCGCTCCTTCAGCGGCGGAAAATCCCAGCCGTAGGCGGCGTGCTCGCGCTCGTGCCAGGCGGCGCCCAGGCCGAGGATCGCGCGGCCGCCGGTGTTGTGGTCGAGCGTGGCGGTCATCTTGGCCAACAAACCGGGATTGCGGTAGGTGACTCCGGAGACCAGCGTGCCCAGCTGCAATGTGGAGGTCGCCTCGCCCAGCGCAGCCAGCGACATCCAGCCTTCGAGCGAGTCCTGAGTTTCGTCCATGAAGACGAGCGGCGGGACGAAATGGTCGTAGGTCCAGGCCGACGCCCAGCGGGTCGCATCCATCGTCTGCGCGACATCGCGCATCTGGGAGAAGTCGGTCGAATTGCCTGGTACCTGGGCGCCAAAGGTCAGTCGCATGGTCATGGGGATCCGTTCCTGTGTGGGTTGCTCCGATCAGGTTAAGGCGTACTCGCAAGAAGCGGTGATCGGCCGTCGAACAGGTATCGTGGTGTTCGAGTTGGTGAAGCGGAAGATCGGAGAACAACGTGGCGACTCAGTACCGATTGCCATACACGATTCGAGGTCCATCGGAGGACACCGAGGATATGTACCTCGCCGAATGTCCAGTGTTGCCGGGCTGTCGCGCCTGGGGCGAAACGCCCGAGGAGGCGCTGTTCAACCTGGAAGGCAATGCGGCTGCATACATCGCCTCGTGCAAGGAGCACGGCGATGAGTTGCCCCCCGAGCTCTGTCAGGCCGGGGAGATTATGGTCGCCGCTTGAGGTATCGGGAGGTTGCCCGGAAACTCCGCAGGCTTGGCTGCGACTTCGACCGTCAAGGGCAGGGCTCTCACGAGCTCTGGCGCAATCCTGTGAATCGCCGCAAGACTCTGGTTCCCAACTGGGGTTCCAGAGACCTCAAACCTGGCACGGTGAGAGCCATTGTGCGAGATCTGGGGCTTGATTGGTCCGAGTTCAGGCGCACGTAGAGTGCTGCTCAGTTCCCCCGAAACACCGGCGGGCGCTTTTCGGCGAAGGCCTTGGGGCCTTCCTTGAAGTCATCGGTCTTTCGGATGTGGGCCGAGAGCAGCTCTTCCATCCGAATGCCTTCGTCCAGCGGCAGCGACAGACCGCGCACCGCTGACTCCTTGATCGCCCGCTGTGTCAGCGGCGCGCCGGCAGTGAGCTTCTCGGCCCACTCCCGAGCCGTGGGCATGACATCTGCTGCAGGCACGACTCGGTTGACCAGACCGATCTCGTAGGCGCGCTGAGCGTCGATGTGTTCTCCCATCAGCAGGAGTTCCATCGCCGCCGACCAGGGCAGCTGGCGCGTCAGGCGCTGCGTCGCGCCGAGCGTCGGGACGATTCCGCGGATCACCTCAGGCAGACCAAACTTAGCGTGCTCGGCTGAGATCCGTAGATCGCAGACCGAGAGCAGCGTCAGTCCGGCCGCGAGACAGTAGCCGTTGACCGCGGCGATCATCGGCTTCCAGATCTGCATGCCGCCGTCGATGGTGTTGCGCAGCGAGGGCTGGAAG
>JAJEBU010000137.1 GCA_022822375.1 Dehalococcoidia bacterium | reverse complement strand
TCGTGATCAATGACCAACGTGTACGGCGCTTGGCCGCCGCTCACCTGCCAGCGCACCGGCACGGTGGGCACTCGACCCCAGCCATAGACGGTGAGCTTCTCGTGCCAAGTTCCATCTTCATCCTTCCACGACTCTCCTCCTGAGATCCGGGCGGCATGGTCGGTCTCGCAGATCTGCTGTGTCGCGCTCAGCTTGAGCGTCAGCGGCTCTTCCGTGGCCGCTGCAGGAGCGCCATCCAACCCAGCCCACCGTGCCACAAACACGCCACCAACCGCCACAAGCGCCGTCACCACCGCAAACAGCACCACATCGCGTAATCGCAGAGTTCGTACGCGTGTCCGCATGGGTTCCATGCTATTCGGGCAGCACCACCATGTAGCAGACAACGCCAAGGTCGCTGGGCTGGATCGGTGTCGAGGGAGCAGGCGGTGAGACGGCGCTCAGACGGAGATCGTCGACCATACCTACGATCTTCACGGCGCACTCGCGAACGCTCGCTCCGCCTGCCTCATGCCGGCGTCGCAGCTTCGACAATTCTCGTCGGACACTGACAGATTGAGGCATGGCCAGAACATCCGCTGCACGGTTAAAATCATCGCCTCGTGGTGCATCCGCGCTGCCCAGCACCTCCGTCAACGCCCACAGTTGACTGGGCGGCAGCTTCGGCCGCTCTGGCGGACGGTTGTGTGACTGGCAGATGTCTTCGGCCGCGATTGCGAAGAGTCCCTCGAGATCAAGGTCTGTCGGCATCTCAACCGTCTGCTGACCTTCGGGATCGATCAGCTGTAGCATCGGCAGATCGTCGCTGAGCAGAACATCTCCGGAGGCCGAGACGGCCCGCCAATAGCGACGATCCTCGCGAGTCCGACAGGCGAAGAAGGCCATCGGTTCCTCGATCCTCGAATCGGCGCGCACGATGGCCGCTCCGATGCCCCATGGCGTGCTTCTGAGCCGTTCGACCTCGCCCTCGTTGACCGCGCGGCGGTAGATCGCGCGGTAGTGCTCGCCGGCGAACGCTGCCCCGTGCGATCCGCGATCCTCGTCAAACAGGGACTGATCGCTCGACGCGAGTCGGTCCGTAAACTCCTTCATGCCCTCGAAGATGCGCTGGACGCTCGCTTGATCGGCGATGACCGGATTCTCCATCCCCATAGCGGCGTTGGCGTCCCTGATCTTCGCCCGCAGCACGGCCTCGAGCCGGAGCAGCTCTTCGAGTTCGTCGTCCTGCGGCATCAGCGTGTAGAGAAACACCATCTCATGCGGGCTGCGCAGTCGAATCACGCGGCCGTTTCGCTGGACAACTCGTTGCGGATTCCAGGGCATGTCATAGGACAGCACGGCTTGTGCCTGCTGCAGATTCTGCCCCTCGGAGAGGACGTCGGTGCTGAGCAGCACGTCGATCTCGCCGCCGAGCTGCTTGGCGTCAATCGGCGGTTCGGCGAGGTCTGGGCAGAAGCGGTCGATCAATAGCTCGCGTGCGCGCTGGCTGCTCTCCGCGCCAATCACTGCCGCCCATTGACGACCGCCCAGCAGCGATGGATCGCGCTCGAACGCAGCCTTCAGATACGCAGCGGTGTCGTGGAACGAAGTGAAGATGGCTACCTTCTGAGCGCTCGTTGAGGCCATGACCTGCCGCAACTGCTCCAGCTTGGGATCGGGCAAGCTCTCCAACTGTTCGATCTGCTCAGCAATCTCACCGAGGGTTTCTACGTCCTGACGCAGATGCTTCAGCAGCTCAGGCTTGAACTCGTGCGGGTTGTCCCAATCGCCCGGATCTTCGAGCAACTCGTCCGTCAGACCCTCGATCTCCTCCAGGTCGAGATCGTCAATCCGAGCATCGACCTCGGTCGTCTCTGCCAGATATTGAATGCGGGCCAACGCGTTCATGCGCATGCGTCGGACGGTCTGCAGCGCGGCGTACCACGACGACTCGAACCGCTTCAGCAGCATCGACTGCATGAGACCGGCCAAGGCTTCTTGCCGGGCAGCGTCAGAACTGGGCTCGTAGCGGTAGGAACCGGGGCGGTATTGGGCCATCGACAACGCGTCCTCGGGCCTGGCCTCGCCATCCTGAGGCGGACCGATACGCCTGCCGATCGTTCGCGCGAGGCCTCGATAGGCGTCGTCCAAGGAGTAGCGGCGCTCGCGTAGCTCTGGTTGGGGGAAGCGCACCTCGGTGCCGTCCTGGAAACGCTCGCCGCCGTAGTGCTCGGCGATGAACGCGCGATCGCGTCGCACGGTGAGGTTGTCGAGCAATGGAAACAGCTTGCCCGGCGATGGACCTGCCCCGCTATCGGTTCGGCGGACATCGCCCCCCGCATCATGAAAGAACTTGTGCAAGCTGGGAATGTGCAGCGGGTCCTGGGCGAACGCGGCGTCGTGACGGGCGAAGAGCAGGAACAGACTGTGCAAGTCCCAGAGCGTGTTGTTGACCGGCGTCGCGGTCAGCAACGCGAGCTGCTTGCCGCGGCCGCCCATCAGCCTCGACAACGCGGCGTACCACGAGTTGCCACTGTTCCGATACGCGTGCGCCTCATCGACGATGACCAGCTTGTACGCGTCGATCGGCATGTCCAGCACCTGGCGATCGCCGCCGAGCTGTCGCTCGTCCGCCAGCTGCTGGTAGGAGACGACCTTGGCCGACAGCAGCGCCCGCTGCAGGCGCGGTGTCCACATGTTGTCGCGCAGCTGCGCCGACGCGACGACGAGCACGTGATGACCGTGCTCCTCGACGTGCTCGCGGATGAAGTCGATCGCGATCTCCGTCTTGCCCATACCGACGCCGTCGGCGTAGAGGACGCCGCCGAAGCGATCCATGATCGCCCGCGCGCGGGCCGCGCCGTCGCGCTGAAAGGCGGTCAACTCGTGGGCGAACCGCTCCGCCTCCGGCTCGTCGCCGTAGAGCTCGATCAGGGCGCGCAAGAAGACGTCCTCGGGCGTCGCGTCGAGTGGCGGCGGCAGGAGCAGCTCCAGCAGGTCGTCGCGGAAGTCCTCCGCCTCGTCCCAGAGCCGCCCGTGCCAGGCCAGCGTCATCGCGACCACGTTGGGCTGGTAGTGGACCATGCCCAGCTCCAGATTGCCGCTTAATCCCCCGTGCGTGAGGTTGGCAGAGGTGACCAACGCCGCGCCGCGATTGGTCAACCGGCCGTCGTGATCGAGCGCGCCCAGCGCGTAGGCCTTGCCGTGCAGGAAGCGTTGTGTATAGCGACGGAAGTCGGCCTGCTCTGACCTCACGAACGCGCTCACGCGCGACAGTTGATCGCGGCGCGAGGCGGGGAATCCAGCGAAGTTCCGCTCGCGGCGCAAGGCCTCTACCGACTCCGCGAAGCGGTCGCGGACGGCGCTGCGGTCGGGAGCGCCGACCAGCGATCCCTCCGGCGGCATCGCGCCGACCAGCAGTCTGACCGGCTGGTCTTGCGAGGCGGCCGCGTCGGACAGGGCGTCGAGACCGTCCAACGTGATGTACGCCGTGGCAACGCTGAGCGGGCCGTCGAACTCGTCGGCAAGCCAGCGCAGGGCATCGCCGTGCTGACCGTACTTGTCGTTGTCGATGACCTCAGGCGCCGCTAGGGATGACATCCGAGCGGCTTGCTACTCGTCGAAGATGTCGGTGAGCGGACAGCTGAAGCCGGGTAGCACGTCGAGGCCGTCCAGCGGCCCGTCGCCGCTGACTGTGACGACTGGCTCGCCCGCGCGGTACACGTCGATGCTGCGAGTCTCGGGGAACACGAACCAGACAAGTTCTGCGCCGGCCGACAGCCACATCTGCGAGCGCTCGGTGGTTGTGCGACCGGCACGAGTGGCAAACTCCGCTACGAGGTCAGGGACGACCTCGGCGTATCCGGCGCGGCCGGTGCCTCGTGGACGGCGTGCGAACGAGGTGTAGGCGAGGTCAACCGCTCGCACGGTGTCTGGGTCTCGCTCCAGCCAGACACCGGTGTTGAAGCCAAACAGGAAGCCAAGCGGTTGCGCCTTGAGAAACTGATGTATCCCGCCAGCGAGATTGATGACGTAGGTTGAGTGCCCCCATACTGGCCGGCGAATCTCATGCAACACGCCTCTGACCAGTTCACCATTTACGCCTTCGCTGTGCAGACGCAGCAGATCTTCCGCCGTCAACAGCCCCGTCTCAGTCGTCATGGCGTCGTACTCCCTCCTACTCGTCGAAGATGTCGCTGAGCGGACAGCTGAAGCCGGGCAGGACGTCGAGTCCGTCCAGCGGCCCGTCGCCGCTGACTGTGACGACGGGCTCGCCCGCGCGGTACACGTCGATGCTGCGAGTCTCGGGGAACACGAACCAGACAAGTTCTGCGCCGGCCGACAGCCACATCTGCGAGCGCTCGGTGGTTGTGCGACCGGCACGAGT
>JAJEBU010000064.1 GCA_022822375.1 Dehalococcoidia bacterium | reverse complement strand
TCCGTGGTCGGCGTTGAGAATGTGGTTGAGCAGGGAGGTTTTGCCCGCACCTAAAAAGCCGCTGATAATTGTTACTGGAATAGGTTCTTTCAAGTTTTGATTTTCAGCCATTGATTCGCTCCTAGGGTACCGCTCACCGAGCTTCCGCCCGCCTGTAGGGCTCGATTGACTCGACGGCCATTGAGTAGCCAAAACTGACATTGGTGATGGAGTCGTAACCGTCCTCACCAAGCTTGCTCGTAGCGTGACCAGTCTTCAGGCGGCCAGAGATCAAGACCGGCCGCCACATCTCCTGCAGGTCATGGGCTTGCTCGAGGCTGCAGCGGATAACTTGGTTGGCCGGCGGCGGCGGGGTGTGGAGACAGGCACCAAGATAGGGCATCAACAGGAATTCGCGGATCCGTGTTCCTTTGTATTCCAGGGGCAATACGTAGCCCGGAATCCTGACCGTCTGGCCATCGAGCTCCTTGACCACCGGTGCCTTGTCGAGCATTTCCTGGGCCTTCTCCTGCAACGCGACGTACTCTTCGTCGCTGAGTGCGGCGTACTCCTCGTCGCTGAGTTCATCGAACAGGGCGTAGGGATCCCAGCCTTCGGGAACGAGCTGGTCCCACAGGATCTCGCGTGGTGAGTCCGAGGCGACTGCGCTCGTGACGAGCAGCAACACGAGCAATCGTTGGCGAAACATGGGCATGGTCCTCCTGATCTGCGACTGAGAGTGTCTCGCGCTCACAGTCGGGTCGACAGTCCGTCGGCGAGCGAGTTCCGGTAACAGCGCCAAGCCGGCACCAGGCCAACGAGCAGGCCGGCAGTCATCAGACCGCCAAGCAGCGGCCATTCGCCCGCAGTGGGCAAGCTGATCGGCAGAAGCAGGCCGAAGCGCTCGACGATCCAGGGCTGCAAGGCCCGCAGCGCCAGGTTCTGCATCGCTACTCCCATTGCGATACCGACCAGTGTCAGCAGCGCTGACTCCATGAGGAGTAACTCCATGACGTGGCGATAGCCAGCGCCGACCGAGCGCAGCACTGCCATTTCGCGCCGGCGTTCGTTGAGTCCGGCCAGTGAGACCGCCAGCAGACCCGCCAGCGCCGCGGCTGCGACAAGGATCGAGACGACCCGCAGTGCCTGTTCGCCAACGCGCATCAGGTCCCAGAGTTCCTGCAGCGCCACGCCCGGAAAGATGGCGAGCAAGGGTTCGGCGCCATACTGATTGATGTCGCGCTGCAGCTTGAAGGCGGCGAGTCGGTTGTCGAGGCCGAGCAGGAAGGCGGTGATCTGGCGCGGGGTCAGGTCCTGACCCCGCGCGCGCCGGCGATCGGTCTCGACGCGGTTCCAGTTCATGTGCATGGCCTCGATCCCCGCGAGGCCGACGTGAACGGTGCGATCGACGGGCGTGCCCGTCGGCGCTAGGATGCCGGTGACCTTGAACGGGTGGTTGTCGTGGTCGTCGAAGCCTTCTGTCCCGATGCCGTGGGTAACGACCAGTTCGTCGCCGAGACGGTATCCGAGCTTGCGCGCCACTTCTGCGCCGAGGACGGCATCTAGCGTCTCGGCGAAGGGTCCACCCTCCGAAAAGCCAAGACGACGCTTGTCAGCGTAGCGGAAGTGCTCGAAGTAGTCGGGAGACGTGCCCATGACGCGGTAACCGCGATGCGAATCGCCGAGCGAGATCGGGATGGCCCAGCGGACGCCTGGCCAGGTCGAGATGTCCGTATAGCTGGACCAGGCGACATTGCTGGTGGCGTTGCCGATGCGAAAGACCGAATAGAGCAATAGCTGCACCGAACCGCTGCGCGCGCCGACGATCAGGTCGGTACCGGACACGGTGTTGGCGAAGCTCAGGCGCGCGTGGGAACGGACCTTCTCGACGCCAAGCAGCAGCGCCACGCTGACCGCGATCGTCAGGACGGTCAGCGACGCGGTATCGCGCCGGTTCAGCAGACTCTTCCAGGCCAGACGCAGCACGTTCACGGGCGAGTCTCCGCTCGGAAGTCGTCGATATCGACTGTACGGTCGAAGCACGCCGCGAGGGTTGGATCATGACTGACGAAGACCAGCGTCGCCCGCGACGCCTGAACCTGCTCAAACAGCAGCTCGATGAAGCGTGCTCGTGCATCGAAGTCGAGTGCCGAGGTCGGTTCGTCCGCAATCACGATCTCGGGATCGCCAACGAGGGCTCGCGCTGCGGCCACGCGCTGCTGCTGGCCGACGGAGAGCCTAGATACGGGTGCCGTCGGGTCCAGCTCCTCCTCGACGAACAGGCGCTGCAGCAGCAACCGCGCGGCAGCGGTCACGCCACCGTGCGCCTCGGCCGCGCGCGTGGCTCGGCGCCGGGAGAAGTGGCAGGGCAGGACGACGTTCTCGGCTAGGTTGAGGTAGGGGACCAAGTTGAATTGCTGAAAGATGAACCCGATGTGGTCGGCGCGAAGTCGGTCGCGAGCGGCCGCGGCCAGCGAGCCCGTATCCTGCCGCATCAGCGACAGGCGGCCCGAATCCGGCGTCAGTACTCCTGCCAACAGGTTCAGCAGCGTCGACTTGCCGCTACCCGAGGGGCCGCGGATATACAGGTGTTCGCCGCGTCGCAGGAGGAAGCGGTCGCAACTGAGCAGAGGCGCAGCGCCGGGCCAACCGAAGCGCAGGTCCTCGATTTCGATGAGCTCTTCGGTCACCTCGGGCATCGGCTCGCGTAGCTATCTCAACCGGATCACCGGGTCATCCGACTTGGCAACGCCACCGAACTGGCCGTCCGGCGTCAGTGCCTGCACACGGATCGCCTCGATGCGCGGCCAGTACTCGAAGAGACGAACCCCGATCGTCTCGATGGCTGATCCATTGCACTCGCAGCGATAGCGTGCATGGAACTCGGAGTGCGTGTCCCCATCCTCGCCGGCATGTCCGTGCTCGTCGCCGTCATCGTGTTTGGCTTCGTGCCCGGAGTGCGTGCCGTCCCCATCCTCGCTGGCGTGTCCGTGCTCGTCGCCGTCATCGTGTTCAGCGTCTTGTCCATGACCATCTTCGCGCTTCTCTTCTTCTCCGTGTCCGTGCTCCACTGCCGCGACATGCAAGCTGCAGCTGGCCGCAAGGGGCAGGTCGAACAGCTCGTTGCCCTTCCTTAGCTGCTCGATCGCATCTCGGATCGCTCGACACTCGGCGGCAGTGACGGCTTCGTGCTCGAAGCCGACGATATTGCCGGCCGGTGACACGAACTCGATCTCAAGTTCGTCGCCTTCCATTGCCAGATTGAGGGTTGCGATCCCGTGAACGTGTGCGGACTGTTGAGCGGCCGTCACACCGGTCAGCATCAACAGGGAGGCCACGACGGGCAGAGATCTACAGATCATACGGCTCATCCTCCGAGCGGGCACAGTCACATCGGCTTGCGCGGCACAGGCGGTAGTTGCGGACGTGGGCGGAGATCAGAACGACGGCCGCCGCGAGCGTCGCTGTGCGCTCACCGGACTCACCGAGGACATCATGCAACACCGTGGCGGCCAACAGGATCCCAAGCATGCCGATGGCACCCAGGGCCAGCACCCAGGTATCGCGGTGCTCACGGCAACCCAGGCTGAACGCCACGATTCCGGCCGGGAGAACTAAACACAGCAGGCCGAGATGGAAGATCTCCTCGCCCATCAGCGTGAGAGGCAAGGTGGTGCCCAGCACTAGGCTCAGGGGGAGGATGGCGCAGTGCAGGGCGCACAGTGACGATCCGACGGTGCCCACGACGTCGGCGCCGAGCTGTAGGGCTGGCGACTTGGATTTCAGCATTTATCCTCGCTGGTATTTGGCGTCTCAAGCCTTGACGATAATTGAAAATCGATTATCATGCAATTCATGCAGAGAGCGAAGCATGTCTGATTTGAATATCGATAGTCCGAGGGGCGCTCTTCGCCGGGGCTGGTCTGCGGCGGTTGGCGACTACGCTATCGCCGGGGGTTGGAGCCTAAGCGGTGAGGCGCTGATAGTCGGTGATGCTGCGGGTGGCGTTTACGCATTCGACGGCAAGTCTGGCGCGACCGCTTGGGAGCGGCGCGGGATTCATGAGGGTGGTGTGCTCGCGGTGGCGATCCACCCAAGCGGAACCGCGTTCGCTACGGCCGGCCAGGACAGCCGAGTCTTAATCTGGAGTGCCGCCGAAGGTCAGGTCAGCCGGGCTATCGACGTCGGCAGCGGTTGGGTAGAAAACGTGGCTTGGTCGCCGGACGGCCAATGGTTGGCGGCCTCCTGCTCCCGGCAGGTTCGCGCGTATGATGCGGACGGCGCGGAGGTTTGGCGATCTGATGATCATCCCAGCACTGTCAGCGCGATCGCCTGGTCGAGCGCAGGGGAGCTGGCGACGGCCTGTTACGGTCGAGTGACGTTCTTCGACGCGCCCACCGGCGAGCTGCGCCAGAAGCTGGAGTGGCAGGGATCCTTGGTGTCGATGGCACTGAGCCCGGACGGGGATATCGTGGCCTGCGGCAGCCAAGACAACTCGGTGCACTTCTGGCGTCGTTCCACGGAGGAGGACTCCATGATGTCCGGATATCCTGCCAAGCCGTCGGCACTGGCTTTCGATGACACCGGCACCCTTTTGGCCACTGGCGGAGGGGAGGCGGTGACGGTCTGGAGCTTCCAAGGAAGTGGTCCCGAAGGCACGCGGCCCGGCGTTCTAGAGTTTCATGTTCAACCCGTCACGACGCTTTCCTTCGCTCCCGGCGCGATGCGCTTGGCA
>JAJEBU010000089.1 GCA_022822375.1 Dehalococcoidia bacterium | reverse complement strand
AGTCCGTCCGATAACCGGAATGGTTGGGCGGATTACCGGCGCCGCACTCGATCCCGCCTGGGTTACTGCCTCGATTGAACGGCAGGAAGCGGGTCCGCTCGCCCTGCAGCCGCGTGGTCATGTGGACTTCTTCTGTGTCGGCGGCGAAATGGACGAGGGCGCGCTGCTGGAATCGGAACAGCCGTGCGTTGGGATCCCGATCCTGTCGGTACTGGCGGATCGCGCTCTCCCAGGTTTGGCCGGTCATCGGGTTCTTGAGCTCGCAGGTCGCAACCGGGATGCCGTTGAGCGCGAACAGCAAGTCGATCTCGTGGCTCTTGCCGGGATGGCAGCGCGCTTGCCGCATCACCGAGAGCTCGTTGCGCCCGAATCGCCTCCGCGCGTACTCGTTGAGCCCATGCGCCGGCTTGAAGTAGGCGAGCCGGAACGTCGCCCCGTGGAACCTGAACCCGTGGCGCAGCACGTGCAACGAACCCTTGGTGTTCATCTCCCTTGTCAGGGTTTCGATGATTCGCGGCTCCAGCTCATCCTGGTGAAGAGCGCGCATCTTGTCCCACTGCTCGCGTTGAGTGTCGCGCATGAATGAGGTCGCGGGTTCCGCGAACAGCGCCCGATCGACATCCCAGTCTTCTTGGATACCCTTGACCCAACCGCCGTTGAGCAGGATCGACTCGATGGTCGCCTCGAATGCCTGCTCTTTGGTCTGAGTGGTCATGTCGACCGCCTCCGTCGCACAATCGAACTGTGACCACGATACCGCCGAATGGATCGGCGTCTTGACGACCTGAACGCTCCACGCGACAATCGGCGCAGGAGGATAGAGTGACAGCCATGATGAGATTCGTGTTCGACGAGCACCGCGCGGCACAGGCCGCTTCGATCCTGCTGGAGTGCGCCGGCGGTTCGATGGATTATCTCAAGCTGGTCAAGCTGCTCTACCTCGCAGACCGCGCAGCGCTGATCGAGAAGGAGATGACGATCACGCTCGACCATTACGCCTCGATGAAGCACGGACCGACGCCCTGCCGGGTGCTTGAGTTGATCCTCCAGGAGCATCCAGCCGAGGACTCGATCTGGCATCGCTACGTCAAACGCCAGTACTTCGAGGTGTCCCTTTGCGGTCAGGCGGAATGGGACCAACTCTCCGAGTTTTGGGTGAAGCTGCTCAACGACATCTACGAGACCTACGGGAAGCTGCGGCCGTCACAGGTCGTCAGTCAGACCCAGGCCCTACCCGAGTGGCAGGATCCTGGCGATGCCTCGGTTCCGATCGATCCGGTCGACATCCTGCGTTACGCCGGCTACAGCGACTACGCGATCGGGTTGGCCACAGACAACGCCGAGGCCGTGTACCTCTTTCGGGAGTATCAAGCCCAGGCCTCGTGAACCCAGGCGACACTTTCTTCGGTTTCGATAAACGAGGCCACCTCTGGATCGTTCTCACCGAAGATGACGCGAATGGCGATGTCGTCGTGGCCAACTTCACGACCCACGATCTTGCACGCCGTACGTGTTCTCCCGAATGTCTGATCGTCGCGCCCGGCGAACATCCATTCCTGCGACACGAATCCTGCATCTACGTTCAGGGTGCGAACCTCACCAGCAATGCGAGGCTCGAGCGTGGAGTCGTAAACCGCGTTTACCATCCCCAGGCTTCCCTCAGCGCCGAGTTGTTGTCGCGAATCAGAATGGGCGCCTTGACTTCTGGGGCTGACGAAGCCATCAAGGCCTCGATTCGACGGAGCCTCGGCCAGAGGTAGCGGCGCCGCGAACGTCGATCTTGCCCGTCACCGCAGCGGTGATGAGTGCAGCGCGGTACTCCAGGAGACGTTCAATCGCATTCTCAATCTGGTGCCGCAACTCGTCGTTCAACCTAGTCGACATCTCCAAGAAGTCCGCAATGGCGCGTCGCTCGCCAACGGGCGGAATCGGGACCGCGAGATTTCCGATCTCCGGCGCATTGATGGCCGGGTAACTGACCCCAACCGAGCGAGCCACAATCTCGTCGACAAGGCCCTGTTCTCTCAGGACCCAGGAGGCAAAATCAGCATCCAGGTTGATTGGTCGAACAACTGCGAACCCGGTCGAAACGACCATCTCTGGTTTCGGATTGGTGATGGGAGCGATTGCGCGTAGGTACGTCCTGACCGTCGACACAATGGTGTCGCCGTCCTGAACCAGCCTACGAGCCCTCGATGGCGCGTCTTCAAAGACCATTTCATCGAAGCGAGTAACACCGAGCGTCGCATCAACGGAACTGATATCGACGTACGAGATCGATCTGAGCGGATCCTCTCCATCCGTCAGCGCATCGTCATTGATGGATGCGACGAATCTCAGTCGCCTCACATCCCAGTGCTCCGGGACATCGCCCAGCCATTCCACGCCGGAGGGCTTGAGGCGGGGCGATGGGTCGAGGCCGGCGGCGCGGGCGGCCTCGGGCGGGAGACCGCGCGTCACCGTGCGCGTGATCAGCGCCGTCCGATACTCCTGCAGCCGCTCAATCAGCAATCGTTTCTTGGCAATCGACGAGTCAATCCGCTCCGTCTCCCGGTCGAGGAATGCGGCAATGTCGCGCTGCTCGTCGAGGGGCGGGACCACCAAGGGAAATCCACGCACCGTCTGTGCGTTCAAGTTGCTTTGCGTGTTTTCCCGAGTAAACGCCAGTACGGGCTGCTGAATGGAGTTCAGCCACCAGTAGAGAAAGGAAGCAGTCAAACTTTCCTTGGGGACGAGACTGAGGATTGCCTGATTGGTTGCGGCTGGAACTCCCAATCGCGCAACTGCTCCTACTGAGGCATACATCGAGTAGATCACTGTCCCGACCGGCAAGACACGCAGCCCAGCGGCGACCATGCCAGCCGGCGTAGCCCGCTTCTTGGTGAAACGAACAGTTCCGCCTACAGACATGTCACCAATTGCAACCCAAGGCACTCCATCTTCACCTTCCTCTGCCCAATAGTCCTCCCTTGCGGTATCTGGTGTCCCTCCGCCAATCACACGAGCAAGAGACAACCCCAATCGAGAGTCTTCCCAGTGCGACGGGATACTCCCGAGCCACTCAATGCCTGAATCGCGGTAGGTGGAGTACGGTTGCATGGTCAATGTGCATCAGGTTGGGAATGGAGGTCAATAAGTTCGGCCATGTATGTCCGATTCAACAGAAGGTGAAAGTTGTTGCTCGAAAAGGCTCTCATTCGTTCGAGAACGCTCGTCGCGAACTCTCTATGATTTCTGTTCCGAGCCCTTTGGGACAACAACTCGGAGTTGGGCAGGTCTTCGAAGTGACCGTCAGAGGACAATATTCCAGAGATCGTCCTGTTATCGTCAATGCAATACATCGCCGCTTCGATCCAAACTCTGGTGGAGTCATCGTTCCACAGGCCCTTCATACGCTCTGTCCCTACTGGTGGCGGTTGCTTATAGATGTAGTCGATAATCTCGGCGCCAGAGGCATTTCCCGACATGAAGCGTCTGTAAAGGTCGATGTTCACCACTTTGGTCGCAATGAGCGCGACTAAGGCATACGGGAAGAGCGAGCGTCCGGGTGCGAGTCCTCGCGCTGCCAAGGTTAGGACGCGTAGACAGTAGTCCATATCCCGCAGCGATAGATCGAGTTGGCGGAAAAACTGGTGCAGTTGCTCCGCGATAGAACCGTACTCGTCTGCGTGATTGGCAAAGTGAGTGGCTGGGCCTGAATCCCGAAAGTGGGGCCAGAGTTCATATCTCTGCAGCAGATAGCGGCAAAACACCTCAGGATCCACTTGAGGAAGAACGAACTCCATATCGAAGAAGCGCCGGAGGTACACACCAGCTTCGATATCCCCGTAGATCGACTTCAGTGACTTCTGGAGTTCACCTCGGTTGATTCCGAAGACGAACACGATGTTCGGCACGTCAAAGATGTGCTTAACCCGCTCCAGGAGTTCGATTGCGAACGTGGGGCGGCACCTGTCCAGTTCGTCGATGATGAAGACGAGTGGCTTGCCGCTGTCCTGCTTCACGTCTTTGGCCAGGGCTCGAAGCTCGGTCTTCATCTTCTCCTTCGTGCGGCGCTGGTCGTGGTAGTCATTGAGAACACTTTCCGGCTTGAATTCCGTGAGATCGATCGCTGACCCTGTGAGCTGCTTGGTCAGTAGGCCCACGCCGAAGTTGGCGATCTTCAGGGCGACATCCTTGAACTTGCCGTCGTCGAAGTGGCCCGACAGCTGCCCAATGATCGCCAGCAGAGGATCGTCACAGAAATCGTCTTCCCAGGCATTGAAGTAGATTGCTTGGAACCCGGCCCTCTCCAGTTGCGCTTGCCAGCGCTTGAGCAGGAACGTCTTGCCGGTGCCCCAGCGCCCGTCCAAGCTGACCACGAACGGCGCTTCCTGGTCCTCGACAATTGCTGTCAGACGCTCGGCGATCCTCTCGCGTTCCAGCTTGTCGTCATCCCAGATGTTGTTGGGATCGATCGAGGGCTCGACCACCTTGAGCGCCGGCTTGGACCGGTGCTCCTCAACCTTGTTAGCTTCGTCGACCATCG
>JAJEBU010000073.1 GCA_022822375.1 Dehalococcoidia bacterium | reverse complement strand
TACGCATGGGTGCTGTCCTCTCTCTGCTCCAAGCAGTATCGCCGACTCGGATCGCTAGCCTGTACGGCAACACCGACTACTGGTAGAGACTGGAGGACCGCATGGCATCGGCAGAACTGCAGAAGGTGCTTGGGTTGTTGGCTGAACGTCCGATCGCTCAAGGCGAGGCGTCGCTTGAAGACATGCGCGCCGGGATGGAGGCCGGGTCGTTCCCCGCCACCGACGCCGCGACCGTGACCTCCGTCGACGCCAATGGCGTGCCCGGCGAATGGGTGACCGTGGCCGAGTCCGATCCCAACCGACGTCTGTTGTACGTGCACGGTGGCGGGTATGTGATCGGCTCGCCGGTCACGCACCGCCGACTCTGCGAGGACATCGCCAAGGCCGGTGGCTGCGCGGTGCTGAATCTGGATTACCGGCTCGCGCCCGAGCATCCCTACCCGGCCGCCGTCGACGACGCGATCGAGGGTCTCAAGTTCGTCCAGCAGAACGGTCCCAACGGCGCTGGCGCCGCCGACTCTGTGTTCGTCGCCGGCGACTCGGCTGGTGGCGGCCTGACCTTGGCGACGCTGCTCGCCGCGCGCGATCGCGGAGTTGATCGACCCAACGCAGCGATCGGCATCTCCGCCTGGACTGACCTCGCCATCACCGGCGAGTCGATCCAGACCCGCGCCGAAGCGGATCCGCTGATCACCGATTCCAGCATGGTCGAGAATATGGCCCAGGCTTACCTCGGCAGTACCGAAGCGACCGATCCGCTCGCCTCACCGCTCTACGCCGATTACGACGGTCTGCCGCCGCTGCTGCTCCAGGTCGGCGACGCTGAAGTGCTGCTCAACGACACCACCAGGGTGACCGAACGTGCGCGAGCGGCCGGCGTCGACGTGTGCGAAGAGATCTGGGACGAGATGTTCCACGTCTGGCACGCGTTCGCGCCAATGCTGCCTGAAGGTCAGGCCGCCATCGAGCGGATCGGCGAGTGGATTCGCCAGCACGCGTGAGTGCAGCCGCCGCCCGCCTGTTCAAACATCACGGTTGCTCTCGGTCAGTCATTGGCTCGTGAGGCAGTCTGTGGATTCGTTCTTCGGGCGCGGTCAAGCTCTTGTGCCGAGCACGCTGACTGGCGATGTCGAACGTGCTGCCGCCAGAGCGAATCGTGGCCAGCGCAAGGGAAGCGCGAGAGCTGGCCTACGCGATGCTGCATCCCCAATCGTCGGCGGAGGCCTAGAGGTGGACGATCTCCACATCACCCCAATGGCGCTTGAGATACTCAGCGGCGAGCCGCCGATGGCAGTGTTCGGGAGTGTCTTCGCTGCAGAGCAAGACGGCGTTGTCGAACAGCGACCTATCGAGCGTGTCTGCGGCCGAGCGAGCTTCCAGCTCGGCGAGGTAACGCGGCTCGTAGTCGTCCCAGCTCACGTCGCCGGCTCGATAGCCCTTCAGCAGTTCAGGGTCAGGCGCCAGAACGGGCAGATGGACGTAGTCCATGCCGCACAGTTCCAGCAGCAGGAACTGGAAGTCGCCGTCGGTCTTGCCGACTTTGGCGAATCCCGCTAGCTGCGACGATGGCTTGAGGCGCACATCAATCAAGCGCTCGGCACCTGATCGGCCCAGCCGCTCGGAGAAAAACTCGCGGGCCGACTTCTTGGTGAAGCCAATGGTGTAGAGGGTCATTCTGTGTCTCGCGAACCAGCCATGATCGGGTCACGCCAGGCGATCGCGCGCTCTCGCTTGGCGAGCGCCGCTTTGATCCTGACGTCGTAGGGTTCAAAGAGGTCTGGTTGAGCGAGTTTCTCTTCCTCCAAGAGTCGTTCAAGCAACTCTGCGTGGGTGACTGGTTCTCCGGAGCGGAGAATGTGTTTGACGGTGATGCCTGCCTGCTCCAACGCCGGTGCGATCAGGATGCTCCGATGGCACCTGAGCGGGTCTCCCTCTGAGCACATGAGCGCTAGCCCTTGTTGTGCCGATGCGCGGATCACCTGGCTCAGACCCTGCTGAAACTCTGCCGACTCGGCAAGTTTCTCATAGCTGATCCTGCCGTCCTGGAAGTGTGATGGAACTTGCGACCGCACGCCGAGTTGCTCGCCCATGAAGGCATAGCGGATGCCGCTCTTCTTTAGTCTGTCTCTGAGCGATGCTCGATTGAACTGCGGTGCCCAGCTCGAGCCGGGGTGGGAGCGAACATCCACGACGGCGGTCACGTCGTAACGACTCAGCAACTCAACGAACGAATCAGCATCCTGGTCGGAGTGTCCAACCGTGAAGATGTTCGGACTATCCATCAGCGAATCTGCTCCGTTCCACAATGCCTGCGATCAACTTGTAGCAGAATCCA
Source organism: Dehalococcoidia bacterium (assembly GCA_022822375.1). Lineage (GTDB taxonomy): Bacteria > Chloroflexota > Dehalococcoidia > Bin125 > Bin125 > Bin125. Next base: position 1,183 of record JAJEBU010000073.1, on the reverse strand, counting down.
GCGAATGACGCGCCGAGGCTGATGGTCAGCAAGCACTCACCAAGTTCGTAAGTGCCGGGATTCTGATAGCGAGACGCAAGCTCATACACGGGATCTGTGATGCTCAATCGGTAGCGGGTCTCTGCGAAGTCGAAGGTTCCATCCAACCGGTCGTGGCGACTGCGTACGACCTCAATCTGCAAACGACTCACCCAGATCAGCCTCAAGGATGTTGTCATCGTTTGGGCAAATGAGAGACGCACTCGATTGTTCAGCCCGTAGCCGCTGTCGGAGGCCATATTGTCATGCCACAAGCGCTCGTCGGTCATCGGCAGGCTGCGCAGTTGCGGCCAGGTCAGTTCACCGTCCTTTCGCCAGCGAATCTTTGTGTCCAGCCAGTGGTTTTCCTGCTGATGGTCGCTGCGTCGCTCAGGACCTTCGAGGGACAGGGTCAAGACATCGCCCAGTCTCGGCTCCGTGCCGTCTTCGTATTGCCGGAAGTAGCTGGCGACGGTGCCATCAGCGCTGTCGACCGGACGAATCCATCCAAGGGCGCGACGATTGCGAATCTCTAATCCAGCCACGCAACGTGCACCGCCTTTACGCGAGTTGGCAAGAATCACCAGACGCCGATTCTGTCCCGGCACGAGCAGCCCCCTAAGGATAGAACAGCCGCTGCGCTGCCTGGCGCAGCTCGGCTCGGAAGTCGGGGTGGGCGACCGCGATGAGCTCTTCGGCCCGTTGACGCACCGTCTTGCCCAATAGCCGCGCGATCCCGTGCTCGGTCACCACGGTGTCTGCGATATCACGCGGGACCGTCACGATCTGGCCCGGATCGAACTGCGCCATGATCGTCGAGATCGTGCCGTCACGGTTCGTCGAGGGCAGCACGGTCACCGAGCGGCCCTTGGGCGCGAGATAGGCGCCCAGCGCGAAGGCGAGGTGTCCACCCACGCCCGCATAGACGCGCGGACCGATCGTGTGGACGCCAAGCTGCCCAGACAGATCAGCCGTCAGAGCGCCGTTGATCGCGACGATGTTCTCGTTTCGCGCGATCTGTCGAGGGTCGAGCAGGTACTCAATCGAGTATGTCTCGAACGCCGGGTTGCGGTGGACCGTGGCAATCTCGTCGGGCGTGTTGCCGATCACGGTGGCCACGAACTTGTCGGGATGCGTCTGCGAGTACTTGCCCGTGATGATTCCG
>JAJEBU010000086.1 GCA_022822375.1 Dehalococcoidia bacterium | reverse complement strand
TCGCTGCGCCGCGCTGAATCACCGCGGCCGCGCGCCGTCGCAAGCGCCCGACGATCCGTCCGCCTACGGCATCGAACAGTTCGCCGACGATCAGGCGGCGTTCATCGAGCAGCGCGGCTATCACGGCGTCACGATGATCGGCTGGTCGCTGGGCGTGCGGACGACGCTGGCCTATCTGCATCGTCACGGGACGGCGCGGGTCGCGCGGGCAATCCTGGTCGGCGGGCCGCCGTCGCCCAGGTTTGGCGGCGAGCCGCTGACACCGCCCGACCAGGACGCGCCCCCGCGCGAGGCCTGGGGCGAGCAGTTCTACCAGTCGACGCCGGCCTGCTGGCAAGGCTCGAACGCCTCGCGCTCGACGTGCGACCTGGAATCGACGTTGCCGGCTATAGATGTTCCAGTCGGCATCTTCCACGGTCGGCACGATCCGATCGCGCCGTTCGCCGCTGCGGAGTTCATGGCGAGTGAGATACCCGAAGCCGCGCTGGTGCCGTTCGAGGAGTCAGGCCACGCGCCAATGCTCTCAGAGCCCGAGCAGTTCGCAGCAGCAACAGTTCAGTTCATCGCGGAGACCACGGTGCGTGTTTAGGCATCAAGCTCCGTGATGGTCTCAATCAGCGGGCTCCTTGAGAGAGCGCCGTCGTGGGTGACGAGTGGGCGTTCGAGCAGCAGCGCTGTAGCAGCTATCCAGGCATCGGCCGCAGTGATCCGCTTCTCACCTGTGCGTCTTCTGCGTTCAACGGAGGCAGAACGGATCCGTACGTAACAATCCAGTAGGCGCTCGGACCAGGGGATGACTTCGAACCTGCCGATGAGGTCACTGAAGCGCCTGTGATTCCAACCTTGTGTTTCCATGCCCACCAGTAGTTCTGCCCGCGTCTGGAAGGAAATGGCGACAGGCCGGCCGTTCAAGTGAGGCAGATACCGGTGCGCGAGCGAGACCACTTCAGGTTTGGTAGAGATCAGGTAGCTCACGACATTAGTGTCAGCCACGACCTCCCACGGCTCTTCTCCGTTCACTCGTCATCCTCATCAACGTCGTGCACTTCATGAAGAAACGCTTCGATGTCGACGTTCTCAATGCGATCCTCGGCGCTTGGCCATGTGAACAGTTTCGGCGCCCACATTGCTCGGCGATCGTCGTAGTCGGCGTAAATCCTCAGGACCTCAAGCGATCGAATCTCATCCGATGAGTCCAATTCCGCGATGCCTTCAACGGTGACAAGTTGTCTGGCGTAGGACTGCATGTCACCGGCTAGCTGATCGGGGAAGCGAAGACGAATACGCCTGGGCCGCTTGCTACGTGGACTTGCCGGCGGAACACGCAGGACGGCGCGGCCCTTCTCGAAGTCGACCGCCGTCAATCGACCGGAGACGTTGAAGGAGCCCGTCAGAATCGATGCAGGTTCCCCCAAGTCTTGCCTACTGATTCTGCAACGCACATCCGAACCGCGGACAGCGATCTCAACGGAGTCGACTCCTGGCGGAAGGTTCTGCGCCATTCGGTCGATTGGCCGGTGCGCCGCGGTTGGTAGGTGTTCTTCGGCGCGACCAAGACCTTCGACAAGCCGCGACAACGGATCGGGCTCAAGACTGGGAAGCGACTGATTGATGCTCGTGTCGAGCTCGAGATCCGCAGTGGCTGATCCCTTCCCGATGCTTCCGACGAGCAAGAATCGAACCTGGGGCTTCCTCGCCCGCCCGCCCGGCTGCTCTGCTGGCTCGGTCGCTGGGAGCAGGGCACGCACCGCCTGTTCCAGCGGATGCACGATCCGCTGCAGGTCCTTCAGCGCGATCTTGCCCTGCTGGACGCCGGGCCCTTCGATGCGGATGGTCAGTCGCGATTCCATGCTGCTTCCCTCCACATCAATGTACCTGTCTCGTGGGCAGACTTGCGTCATGCGCAATGTGCGACTCGACGCAGCTCGGTGATAGGCTGACTGCTGCGAGCGCCTGCGTGACTGCCTCCTGTTGATGGGCGCTTGAGGACGCGCGAGACCGCGCCGAGAAGGGATCCTGACGTGACCACGAGCGAGCATTGGTGGCCGGACCAGCTGAGTCTCAAGCCCCTCCGCCGCAACACTTCGGCTTCTGACCCGCTGGGCGGCGACTTCGACTACGCCGCCGCGCTGGAAACGCTCGACGTCGACGCACTCAAGGCCGACATCGAGGCCGTCATGACGACCTCCCAGGACTGGTGGCCGGCCGACTACGGACACTACGGCCCGCTCTTCATCCGCATGACCTGGCACGCCGCCGGCACCTATCGAATCACCGACGGACGCGGCGGCGGCGGCGCGGGTCAGCAGCGCTATGCGCCGCTCAACAGTTGGCCCGACAATGCCAACCTCGACAAGGCGCGCCGCCTGCTTTGGCCCGTCAAGCAAAAGTACGGCCAACAGATCTCATGGTCGGACCTGCTCGTCTTCGCCGGCAACTGCGCGCTGGAGTCGATGGGCTTCAAGACCTTCGGATTCGCCTTTGGCCGTCCCGACAGCTGGGAAGCCGACGAAACTGACTGGGGCGAGGAGCAGGGCTGGCTCGACGACGAGCGCCACGACGACGCCGGCGAGCTCGATGAGCCGTTCGGCGCTGACCACATGGGTCTGATCTACGTCAACCCCGAAGGTCCCGGCGGCGAACCCAATCCCGCCAAAGCCGCCGAATACATCCGCCGCACGTTCAAGCGAATGGCCATGAACGACGAGGAAACCGTCGCGCTGATCGTTGGCGGTCACACGTTCGGCAAGGCGCACGGCGCGGCGATGGAATCCCACGTCGGCGCTGAGCCAGAGGGCACCGCCGTCGAGGCGCAAGGCATCGGCTGGCACAACGCGCATGGCAGCGGAATGGGCGTCGACACCATCACCAGCGGCATCGAAGGCGCCTGGACCGACCAGCCGACGACCTGGGACCACGGGTTCCTCGAGAACCTCTACCAGCTCGAGTGGGAGCTGGTCGAAAGTCCCGCGGGCAAGGCCCAATGGGCGCCCACCAACGCATCCGCCGTGGCCACCGTCCCCGACGCTCACGACCCAGACGTGAAGCACCCGCCGATGATGCTGACCACCGATCTCGCCCTGCGCGAGGATCCGGCCTTCGCCGAAATCACCCAGCGCATGCTGGAAGACCCAGCGGTCCTCGAGGACGCCTTTGCGCGCGCCTGGTTCAAGCTGATCCACCGCGATATGGGTCCGCGCAGCCGATACCTCGGCCCGCTCGCCCCGAGCGAGGCGTTGATCTGGCAGGACCCGGTGCCAGCGGTCGACCACGACCTGATCGGCGAGGCAGAGATCGCCGAGCTCAAATCAGCGTTGCTGGCGGCCGGCCTCTCGCGCAGCCAGCTGGTCAAGACCGCCTGGGCTGCGGCCTCCAGTTTCCGCGGCACTGACAAGCGCGGCGGCGCCAACGGCGCTCGGATTCGGCTCCAGCCGCAACGCAGCTGGGCCGCCAACGACCCCGACGATCTCGCTCAGACGCTGTCTGCCCTTGAGGGTGTCCAACAGAGTTTCAACAGCGGACGCAGCGACAACGTGCGGGTTTCGCTGGCCGACCTGATCGTGCTCGGCGGCGTCGCCGCCGTTGAGGACGCCGCGTCGGACGCAGGCCACGATGTCAGCGTCGACTTCGCGCCCGGCCGCACCGACGCCAGCGACGACATGACCGACGCCGAGTCCTTCGACGTGCTGGAACCGTCCGCCGACGGCTTCCGCAACTTCTTGAAGCAGGACCTGCCCACCTGGGCCAGCGGCCGAGCTGAGGAATTGCTGATCGAGAAGGCGGAGATGCTGACGCTGACCGCGCCGGAAATGACCGCCTTGATCGGCGGGCTGCGCGTGCTCGGCGCCAACTCGGCAGGCGTCGATCACGGCGTCCTCACCGACCGCGTTGGCGTCCTCAGCAACGACTTCTTCGTCAACCTGCTCGATCCTGGTACCGAATGGAACGGCGTCGGCGGCTCAGACGAGCTGTTCGAAGGCCGCGACCGCGCCACTGGCGCCGTGAAGTGGTCGGCGAGTCGTGTCGACCTCGTCTTCGGTTCGCAGTCCGAGCTGCGAGCCCTGGCCGAGGTCTACGGCGCGTCCGACGGCGAGTCGCGCCTGATCAGCGACTTCGCAGCCGCCTTCGCCAAGGTGATGAACCTCGATCGGTTCGATCTGGCCTAGGCGTGACTCTCTAGCGGCAGAGACTCATCTGCTGCGTACTCCGACATTGATGCGTCGTAGACCGCGACGTCCTCATAGCCGAGCAGGCTGAGAACGAAGGCATCGTTCGATGCCGCAATCCCGCCGCCGCAGTAGGTCACGACTCGCTGCGTCTTGTCCGGCGCGACCGCCGCAAACATCGACGCCAACTCGTCTGACGGGCGGTACAGACCGGTCTCGGGATCGATCAGTTCCATCGCCGGCACGTTCGTCGAACCGGGAATATGACCGGCGCGCCCGTAGGTGCGGCCACCGTCCGCTCCCGAGTGCTGGTCGCGGCCGAGCGCATTGATCAGGCAGCTGCCGCCGTCTTCGACAACGGCGTTCACTTCCGCGAGGTCGGCGAAGCGGGCCGGGTCCTCGGCCGGTTGGAACGTGGTGGCGTCGTAGGTCGCCGGCTCGGTGGACGAGGCGCGGCCTTCATCGGACCAGCGCCGCCAGCCGCCGTCGAGCACGACCGCGTTCTTGCAACCCATGGATTGGAACATCCACCACAGCCGTGCAGCCCACATCGAGCCGAGCCGGTCGTACAGCACGAGGGTGGAGGTCTCGGAGATGCCGTGACGGCCCGCGGCGTCGGCGAAGGCGTCGGCCGAGGGCATCATGAATCGCAGGTGCTGCTCGTTGTCCGAGAAGTCCGCTTGCAGATCGAGGAAGCCGGCGCCTGGAATGTGGCCGGAGTCATACTCGGCTCGGCCGGACTCGACCCGGTAGCCGCCCCCATCGCGCGGGCGCAAGAAAACGGTCGACTCGAACACGCGCACGTCAGGATCGCTGAGGTGCTCAGCCAGCCAATCGGTCGAGACGAGATGTTCAGGGTGTTGGAAGGTCACGGAATGCCTCTCTCTGTGCGCGCCCGGCGGCGCGGACGTAGGCTAGCTGAGTCCCGCGATAGACTGACTGAGTAGCAGAACACTCCGCAGGCCGGACAGTTCGCGGAAGTTGGCGATCCTTGCCCTATCTCAACACTTTTGCCCCGACATCCGCGCCGATTGACCTGACCGGCACGGACGAGTTTGCCTCGCTGTGCGAGTCAGCGGCGGATCTGGGCATTCCGCACGCCGATGATGTGCGCTATTGCTCGCGCAACCTGGTCATCAACCACCTGCGCTTGCACGTCCTGGAATGGGGCCAGCGGACCAATCCGACGATTGTGCTGCTGCACGGCGGCAATCAGTCAGCCCACTCGTGGGATCTCGTTGCGCTCCATCTGGCCGACAGATTCCACATCATTGCGCCCGATCAGCGTGGACACGGTGATTCAGAGTGGGCGCGTGACGCCGACTACGGCCCCGACCAGATGGCGTCGGACGCGCTGCAGTTGATCGAAGCGTCAGGCATTGAGCGCCCGATTGTGATGGGTCACTCGATGGGCGGCATGGTCACAATGCGGCTGACGTCTCGCGCTCCCGATCTGCCCCGCGCAGTGGTCCTCGTTGACGTGGGACCGGAGGTCTCGCAACGCGGCGCCGCGCAGATTCGCAACTTCGTGGTCCGCAATGTGGAGTTCGAGCATCTCGACGAGTTCATCGACCGGGTCGCCGCGTACGATCCGTTCCGATCGCGCGAGCACATGGAACGGACGGCCCGCTACAACCTCGTGCACCGCTCGGACGGGAAGTACGTGGCCAAGTCTGACCGCATCCTGCACGATTCCAGCTTTCGGCGGCCCGCGGCGGATCGCCGCGACGTGGCCGAAGGGTTCCACCGCTTCCAGGGGCCGACGCTGCTGGTGCGGGGCGAGTCGAGCAACATCCTTGAGGCCGACGCGGCGGCGCGCTTTGTCGAGCAGCTGCCCAACGCTCGGTTGGTCGAGGTCTCCGATTGCGGACATAACGTCCACTCACAAAACACGCCGGGATTCATCGACGCGGTCAGCGGATTCCTGCTCAACGCGGCGGCGGACTGAAGGGTGCGCGATGCCTGAACAATACGTCGCCAGAGACAAGCAGACCGGCTTCGAGGTCTCGATCACGGGCGATTTCCCTGAGCATCCCGACGACCGCATGCGGATAGCGCGGACCACCACGCTGTTCACCAAGCTGATGTCGACGCTGTTGCAGCACGACGAGGCGCAACGGCGGATCGGCTTCCGCGCCATCGAGACGCAGCTCGAACTGGCCGAGGCGCTGATCAGACAGGATCACGCCGAGGTCCAGCGCTTGGTCCGCGAAACGCTGGCGACGATGGGCGTGGGCGAGGACCAGCTGCGTGAACTCACCCAGCGATTGGCCGAAGCGGGCGGACTCGATCCGCGCATCGCTGAGGAGCTGGCGAAGGCGTTCGGTCTGGAGCAGGGCGCCATCGATGGCGATGCGGAAGCGGTCGGAGACGAGCAGCTCGATGCGGGCTCGCTCGATCCGCAAATCATGCAGCAGCTGGAAGATCTGCTCAAGCATTCCGACCAAGGGCCAGATGATCCCATTGCGAGGATGCAGGAACTGGAAGAACGGTTTGATCAGCTGTTCCAAGGGCAAGAACGTCTGCACCAGGAGAGTGATGAGATTGACCGCTCCACGCTCGAATTGACAGAGCAGGCCGATCGCATCAGGGAACAACAAGCTTCCTTGCTTGAACAGTATGGACGCTTGGAGCAAGAGCTCGAAGAGCTCGAGCAGCAAGCGGAGACAGACTCATCCGACTCCGAACAGCTGTCTGAACTGCTTGAACAGAAGCGGCAAGAACAGAACAGACTGGCACGCGAGTTGGAAGAAGGGACGCAAGTCCTCGGGTCCATCACCGAACAGATGAACCACAACACGCAGCGGCTCAAAGATTTGACTTGGCTGCTCCAGCACCGGACTCAAGAGGTTCATTCCTTGACGGATCAGATGAGGGACCTCCGCGCAGAGACGACAGAGCGGAGTGACTCGGACGCAGATGACCCGGACAGCTCTCTCAACCCGCAGATGATGCAGCAGCTCGAAGACTTGTTTGCCGAGGCTGAAGAGCCGATCTCGGATGCAGAATCGGAACCTGAGTCGGACGACGAAGATTCTTCCGAGCCGACAGATAGGAGATAGCCATGCATGTTGTGATCACTGGCGCGAGCGGATTGGTCGGCGGCGCCTTGATTGGCAAGCTGCGGGAGCGCAGCGTGCCCGTCACGGCAATCTCCCGCAATCCCCGCGCGCACACAGCGCTCTCCGGCGTCAACTGGGCTGGCTGGGATGGTCTGACTGACGCAGTGGCCGGCGCCGCCGCGGTCGTGCACCTGGCCGGCGAAGGGATCGTCGACCAGCGCTGGAACAGCGCACGCAAGGCCGAACTGCGTCAATCGCGGATCGACACGACCCGCGCGGTGGTGCAAGCGATCCAGGCCTCAGGCGAGAAGCCGGGCGCGCTGATCAGCGCGTCGGCGATCGGTTACTACGGCAGCCGTGTCGAGCGTGAGTCGACCGAGGCCGCGGTGCCCGGCGACGACTTTCTGGCCAGGCTCTGCGTCGACTGGGAGGCGGAGGCGCAAGGCTCCGGTGTGCGCACGGTCAACGCGCGGATTGGCGTCATCCTCGCAACGGAAGGCGGCGCGCTGCCGCGTCTGCTGATGCCCTTCAAGCTCGGCCTGGGCGGCCCCATCGGGCGCGGTCAGGCGTGGTGGAGCTGGGTGCATATCGACGATGTCGTCGGGGCCATCCTGTATGCCATTGAGCGCAACGATGTCGAAGGGGCGATCAATCTGACCGCCCCGAAGCCGGTCCGCAACGTCGACTTCTCGCGTGCGCTCGGCCGAGCGCTTCGTCGACCAGCGCTGATGCCCGTTCCGCCGCTCGCGCTGAAGCTGATGCTGGGCGAAGGCGCGGGCGTGCTGCTCGCGTCGCAGCGGATTCTGCCGACACGGACACTCGACCTCGGCTACCGCTACCAGTTCGCCGATATCGATGCGGCGCTCAGCGACCTCGTCGGCTAGTCGGTCGGTGCGATGAGCGATCTGCCGCTGCGCTACGGGATCAACCCTCATCAGAAACCAGCGACGGCGTCGGCGATTGGCGAGTGGCCCTTCGAGGTGCTCAACGGCCAGCCGGGGTACATCAACCTGCTCGACGCGTTGAGCTCGTGGAACCTGGTGCGAGAACTGCGCGGCGCGTTGGGACAACCCGCGGCGGCATCCTTCAAGCATGTGTCACCGGCGGGCGCGGCCATCGGAATGCCGATCGGCGAGCGGTTGGCTCGCTCCTACGAGGTCGAGCGCTTGGAGCTGTCGCCCGTGGCGTCGGCCTACGTGCGGGCCCGCGGCGGCGATCTAGTCAGCGCCTACGGCGACTTCGCTGCCGTCTCGGACGTGGTCGACGAACCGCTGGCGCGCTTCTTGCGGCGTGAAGTGTCGGACGGCATCATCGCGCCGGGCTATGAGCCGGCGGCTCTCGAAATCCTGCGGCGGAAGAAGGCCGGACGCTATCTGATCCTGCAGGGCGACCCCGACGTACCGCCACCGACAGCGGAGTCACGCGATCACTTCGGCGTGCGGCTGACCCAACCGCTCGACGACCGCCAGATCGATGACGCAGTGTTTGACCAAGCGGTCACCGAGGCTCGTGAGTTCTCCGCTGCGGCGCGCCGCGATCTGGCCGTGGCCACCATCGCGCTGCGCTACACGCAGTCCAACTCCGTCTGCGTGGCGGCCGACGGCCAGGTGATTGGACTCGGCGCGGGACAGCAGTCGCGGATCCACTGCACGCGTCTCGCCTGCGGCAAGGCCGACCGCTGGATGCTCCAACAGCACGAGCGGGTGCTGGCTCTGGAGTTCGAATCGACCCTGAAGCGCCCCGATCGCGTCGCCGCGCGTGAGCAGTACATCGCCTGGATCGAACTCTCTCCGCCCGAGCGGGAACGCCTCCAGGCGCAGGTCACCAACTGGAGCGGCCCGCTCTCCGACGACGAGCGCCGTGAGTGGATCGGGGGCTTCCGCAACGTCCTCTCGCACGACGCATTCATGCCCTTCCGAGACAACGTCGACCGCGCGCAGGCGTCGGCCGTGCGGCACATCCTGCAACCCGGCGGGTCAATTGCCGACGATGACACGACGGACGCTTGCAACCAATACGGCATCGCAATGGCGCTGACCGGGCATCGCTTGTTCCGTCACTGACAGAACGACAGTTCCCGCGCCAACGCGGGTAGTACCCTCCGATCATGTCCACCTTTGACAATTCCCCCATCGCGCTGTACGACACCCTGCTCCGAGACGGTTCGCAGATGGAAGGGATCGCGTTCTCTCTGCAGGACAAGGTCACCGTCGCGCATCGGCTCGACTCGCTCGGCATGCACTACGTCGAGGGAGGGTTTCCAGGCTCAAACGAGAAGGACAAGGCGTTCTTCAATCAGATGAAGGAGCGGCCGCTGGAACGGGCCAAGCTGGTCGCCTTTGGCGGCACGCGCAAGCCCGAGTCCGATGTCGAGTCTGACTTCAACGTCGTCGCCCTGCGCGAGGCCGAGACGCCGGTCGTGACGTTCGTCGGCAAGGCGATTGCCTCGCAGGTGCACTCGGTGTTGAACACGTCGCGCGAGGAAAACCTCGCGATGGTCCGCGAATCGGTCGAGTACATGGCCTCGATCGGTCGTGAAGTCCACTTCGACGCCGAGCACTTCTTCGACGGCCTGAAGGAAGATCCCGACTACACGCTCGACGTGCTCAGCACCGCGTATCGCTCGGGTGCGCAGTACCTGATTCTGTGCGACACCAACGGCGGCGCCATGACCGACGAAGTGATTCAGGCGGTCCAAGCCGTTCACGATCTGCTGCCGGACGCCAAGCTGGGCATTCACACACACAACGACTGCGATCTCGCAGTGGCCAACTCGTTGGCCGCGGTCTCGGCCGGAGTGACGCAGGTGCAGGGCTGCCTGAACGGCTACGGCGAGCGTTGCGGCAACGCCAACCTGTCGTCGATCATCCCCAACCTGCAGCTGAAGATGGGAATGCGCGTGGTCGAGGACGCCCAGCTGCGCGAGATCACGACCGCATCGCGCTTCGTCGCAGAGCTGGCGAACTTGCCGCTGAATGCGCAGTCGCCGTTCGTCGGAGCCTCAGCGTTTGCCCACAAGGCTGGCTACCACGTCGCCGCTGTGGTCAAGAATCCGATGCACTACCAGCACATCGAGCCCGATGAGGTGGGCAACGACAAGAGGGTGCTGGTCTCCGAGCTGTCCGGCAAGCGCAACATTCAGGTCAAGCTGGAAGAGCGCGGCCACGACATCGTGATGTCGGCCGAAGAGACGACCAAGCTGCTCAACCAGGTTAAGCAGATGGAGTCGCGCGGGTTCCAATACGAGGCCGCAGACGCGTCGTTCGAGCTGCTCGCGCTGCGCTCGCGACCGGAGTATGAGCCGCCCTTCGAGCTGGAGGACTTCTTGATCATCGAGCGCCGCCGTCCCAACGACAGCGTCGCCGACTCGATGATGATGGCAGAAGCGACCGCCAAGATTCGCGTCGGTGAAGAGCTGTTCCACACGACGGCCGACGGCAACGGCCCCGTCAACGCGCTGGACCGATCAGCGCGCAAGGGTCTCGAGTTGGCCTACCCGGAACTCGGCGACGTCTCGCTGCTCGACTACAAGGTGCGCATCATCGACACCGACGCCGGCACCGAAGCGCAGACCCGCGTGTTGATCGAATCAACCGACGGCCAGCACATCTGGACGACCGTGGGCGCGTCCGCAGACGTGATCGAGGCGTCCTGGTTGGCCCTCGCCGACGCGTACGAGTACTTCCTGCACCGCGGTCCCGAGTGGCGCGAGGACGCGCCGTCGCCCGGCGGCAGCGCCTGATTCGCAGACGCTATCTTACAGACGGACATCGTGAACCGCCGCTGAGCGGGACTGAGCAGTAGATGCCGGTGAGCGGGCGCGGTTCAAGGAGGCGGCGGGATGGCGAACGACTCAGCTGGACTAGTCGGAGGGTTCCCGCGCTGCGCACAGTGCGAGAAGGGCGTCTTGGTGCCGCTCTCGGACTTTGGCGGGCAGGGCGCGGCCGTGCACTTCAAGGCCTGGGTCTGCACCGACCCGCAGTGCCTCTTCAACCTGAAGATCCGCAACGGCGACGTCTACCTCAACGAGCCGATCTACGACGGGCGTGAAGACCGGCGCTAGTTGCCGGCGTCACTTCCGTTCGCCGCAGAGCGTGTAAGCTGGATGCGTCGGGGAGTGGCGCAGCCTGGCAGCGCGCTTCGTTCGGGACGAAGAGGTCGGAGGTTCAAATCCTCTCTCCCCGACCAGCACCGCTCATCCGCCGAGACTGCGACATGTCACGCGTCCCGATCTACCGGGCGCTTCGGCAGTCTTGTGCAGTCTTGTGAGCGCGGGTCCTCCTCCTGCCCATTGCCGTGATCGTGGCGCGGGCCGCTGCATTCGGCGTCAACCCCGCCCCCGCAAACGCCCAGCAGGCCTCGAACCCGTGGGAGGGACTGCCGCCCATCACGATGAGCGTCCTCCTCGGCGTGTATCTCAGCACGAACAGGGATGAGCGAGAGGCTCGGTGGCAATGTGTTCGGAGGGCGCTCCGCTGTAGTTGAGCTACTGCAAGCAAGTTGGGCAAACTCTCGGTCCATCCGATCCGCGGTCAGCGAACCGATCCGCGCACTGGCCTTGATTGCGGTGATGATCTTCTGTGTATACCCGAGCGTGACGGCGCTCTACGGAGTGAGCGCTGGAATGGGCCTGTTGATGCTCTCCGTGATGTTGAAGCCGTCCAGAAACAATGTCTTCCTGTTGGCGGTTGCAGGCGGTATCGGCTGTTGGCAACTATGGATTGAGCTGATCTAGTCGTCAGTCGGTCTCTGCATTGGCACGCCACACGACTCCCATTGAGCGGCAGGTTGTTCAATGTCACGACTTAGAGGCCACCGTCGCGACTTCGGCCTATTCCTCGTTCTGTTCGGCGCTGCTGCGATGGCCCACCGCACGCGCCCTGCTCTGGCTGGTCGCCGCCATTGCGTTCGTCACGATGCCGGTTTGGCTCAGCTTCCTCGTTGGATCGCTCGCTGGCTAGAGCGACCGTCTCGCGAACGGTTGGTGGACCCTCGAAGCGATCAGGAAGATGACCGCCGATGCTAATGCGCAGGCGGCGTAGAGCAGCAGCGCGTCGTCGTAGCTGCCTGTGCTGTCGAAGATGCTGCCGGCGACGATTGGTGAGAAGAAGATCGCAATGGTCTCGAACATGAAGCCCGTACCAAGGATCGTGGCGAAGTTGGCCAGTCCGAAGGCGCGCGAGATCATCAGCGCCTCGAGCGGCGGCACGGTCGCGAAGCCCAGCACATAGAGCACCACATGCAGCGCCGTCCCCCCTTCGCTGCCTCCGATCACGTAGAGCGTGATCATCGAGCCGGCGACGAACAACGATCCGACCGACGCGATCAGCTCGGGACGCCGCACCCGTTCCAGCTGCGAGCCGGCAGCGAGCAACCAGATCACCGCGCCGCCGGCTGTGATTGACACAATCAGCGCCGCCGTCGAGTCGCTGTAGTCGACCGACTGATAGTACGGATGGGCCTGCGACAGCCATCCGAAGACGACGAAGAAGATCGTCATCAGTCCGAAGGTCAGCATCCAGAACAGCTTGGTCCTCAGCGCTTCTCGGACGGTGAGGCCGGACAGGGCGATCGACGACACACCGAACGCGGCGTCCGCCTCCGCGGAGTCTGGATTGGCGTGGCCGCGTTCGCCGCCAGGCGGCGGTTGGTCTCGGACAAGCACGAAGGCAAACGCGTAGGCCGCAACGATGAGGATGCCCGAGTAGATGAAGGCGTCTTCCCAGCCGAGCCTGGAGATCAACAGCTGCACGAGCGGCAGCATGATCAGCTGACCCATCCAGACCGATGCTCCGATCAGGCTGGTCGCGACGGCGCGGCTCTGGTCGAACCAGCGCACGGCGAGCGCCTGCGCCGGGATGTAGGCGATGCAACCCAGCGAGATCGCGCTGAGCCCCATGTAGGCGTACCAATGCCAGAGCTGCGTCATGAAGGCGAGCAGCACGAACGACACGCAGCACAGCGGAGCGCCGATCAGCATCAGCCGACGAGGACCGACGGCGTCAATCAGCCTGCCAATCAGCGGCGCGGATGCTCCGACCATGCCGACGGTCACGGAGAATCCCAGCGAGACCTGCGCTCGCGACCAGCCAAAGTGCTCTTCCAGCGGGAGCACATACGCCCCGAACGAGCCGAAGGTGACGCCCTCGGCGACGATCATTGCGACGACCATGCCGAACAACACCCACCAGCCGTAGTACAGCCTCCGCTTGGGACGCCGCGGACGACGCAATCGCGCATCAACGCGGGGCTGGGACGGTGTCGAGACGGCCATGCCGTGCAGGGTACTCGTGGTTCGGCGCCAGACCGCTGCGATCGGCGTTGCGAGAGCACTATCTTGTCTCTGAACGTCCGACACCGCCCGTCCGAAAGACAGGATGACCATGACCGTCTCGGCCACTCCCTCGACCACCGTGCCAAACGCCATTCACAGCAGCGCCGTGCCCGGCATCGCCTGGCCCAACCAGCGCACCTTGCCCGAGACGACGCGACCGCTGCCCGCCGGCACGACCGTGATCTCGGCTGACAGCCATTGGCTGGAGACGGGCGAGTTTATCGACCGAATGCCCGCGCAGTACCGAGACCGTGCCCCGCGCGGCGCCTTCAACGAGCGCGGCTTCCACATGGAGATTGACGGCAAATCGACGGATAACCCGGGCATGCCGTCGGAGTTGATCGAGGGTCGCGCGGGCATGTGGGACGCGTCGGTGCGCGTCGAGGAGATCACCCGCGAGGGCGTCGACCAGGAGATGCTCTTCCCGCAGCGCATGCTGGGTGTCATCCGCAACGAGGATTTCGACTACATCCAGGCCTGCATGGACGCCTACAACGAGATGCTCGCCGACTTCTGCGCGTCGGAGCCTGAGCATCTGCATGGACTGGCGTTGCTCAACTATTGGGACCCCGATCGCACTGAGGACGAGCTGCAGAAGATCAAGGCGCTCGGCTTCAAGGGGGTGCTGATGCCGTCGCTGCCGCCGCCGCACGCGAAGGTCTACTACAACGCCCGCGCGCTGGAGCCGATGTGGCGGGCGATTGGCGAGTCGGGCCTGCCGCTCAGTTTCCATGTCGGCGAGACGTTCGACGCCCGCGGCCAGGGCGGCCTGGCAACGACGATCGTGGTCGCGTTCCAGCCGTTCCGCCGACTGTTCGCGCTCCTCACGTTCGCCGGCATCTTCGAGCGCAATCCAGGCCTCAAGGTGGTGTTCACCGAAGGCGGGATCGCATGGGTGCCGAGCGCCCTGTTCGACTGCGACAAGGTGTACCACTCGTTCGAGAGTGAGATGACGCCCAAGCTCGCCAACCTCCCCAGTCATTACTGGTACGAGAATTGCTACGCGACATTCATCGAAGACCCGTACGGTCTGCGCCAGCTGGACATCATCGGGGCCGAAAACGTGATGTGGGGCAGCGACTACCCGCACCCGGAGAGTGCCGTGGGCTACACGCAGCAGAGTCTCTGGGACGTCTTCGACGCCACCGACTCAGTAGCAGACGCCCAAAACATCATCGGAGGCAACGCCCAAAATCTCTGGGGCCTGGGGTGAGGGAGGCCGTCGTGCCGTAGGCGCAGAGCCTGGAGGAACGACCGATGACTCTTGAAGATCAGATCGCGTCTATCGCCCAGGTCATCGCGAGGGACTACGAGATCCTGGATAACGAGGAGATAACCA
>JAJEBU010000103.1 GCA_022822375.1 Dehalococcoidia bacterium | reverse complement strand
GATTTCGCCGTTGAAGTCGATCCGACCGTCCTCGATGGCTTCGTAGCTCTGGCCGGGCGCGGTGATGCCGAAGTGGTCAATCGCCATGTAGTGGCTCGTGGTGAAGCAGTCGTGGGTTTCGATCACGTCGAGGTCGGCGTGGCCGTCGATGCCTGCGCGCTCGTACGCGTCGGTGATCGCTCGGCGGGTGTGGGGCAGCACGTACTCGTCGCCCTGCGCTTGCGAAATCTTCTCGTCGAAGGTGAGCGCGGCGGTGTGGTGTCCCCAGCCCTGGATGGTCGGCACGTCGGCGAGGTCGATGCCTCGGGCTTCGGCCCACTCGGCGGCGCGTTCCTCGTTGGCGAGAATCAGCGCGGCGGAGCCGTCGGTGATCTGCGAGCAGTCGCGGAGCAGGAGTCGGCCGGTGATCGGCGCGACATACTTGCCCTCCGAAAGGTCCGCCTGCACGTCGCCGAGCCACTTGCGGGTCTGCGCGGCAGGATTGCGCTGTGCGTTTTCGTAGTTGATTTCGGCGAGCCGCTGAAGGTGCGCGGCGTCGAGACCGTAGCGCTCGTCGTAGACGTCGCCGAGTCGACCGAAGAGCTTGGGGAAGGGCAGTTCGACGCCTTCAGCTTCGAGCTCGTACCAGCCGGCGGTGCCGAGGAAGTCGCCGCCCTCGACCGGGCTGACGGTCTTCATCTGCTCGACGCCCAGCACCAGCGCGGTGCCATAGCGCTCGGCCTCGAGCTCGGCGGAGGCCATGAGAATGCTGATGCTGCCCGAGGCGCAGGCGGCTTCGTGGCGCGACGTCGGCAGGCCGCCGAAGTCGGGGTTGATCTCAGCGAAGAATCCGCCGAGCTGGCCCTGTTTGGCGTAGAGCTCGCCGGCGAAGTTGCCGACGTGCGCGGTGTCGATGTCGCCGGGCTCCATCGAGGCAACGTCGAGCGCGCCGTTGACAGCCTCAGCCATCACGTCGCGCAGGTTGTGCTCTTCCTTGCGCCAGTTGCGGGCGAAGTCGGACTGGTAGCCGCCGAGGATGTAGGTCTTGGGCATGTGAGCTCCTTCAATGTGTGGTCACCGCGATGATATCAGGGCAATGCGTCGAGCTTGTCGATCAGGTGCTGGACTTCGTCGATGCCCTCCTGAACGTACTCTGCGGTGTACATGTCCTCGTAGAAGTTGACGTGCATCAGATTCGCGGCCTTGAATAGCAGTCGAAACTCGTTGTCGTCCTGTTCGTTGGCGATCCGCGAGACGGCGCGGCGCAAGGCCACATGCGTCTGATGGCTCCAGCCGCGAATGGAGCAGTACGCCTTGATCGCTTGGGCTGCCGAACCCCAAGCCTTCTCTGCGGCCTGACGCACGTCGCCGGCGGCGAGCTCGCTCTGCGCCTGCTGAAGGAGCAACTGTGTGGCATCCTGATACTTCTGGGTGGTCAAGGTATCCTCCGTGATTCCGAGCCTAGCCGCTCAACGCGTCGAGTTTGTCGATGAACCGGCGAACGTCGTCCAGGCCCTCGCCGACTTCTTCGACGTTGTAGGAGTCCTCGTAGAAGTTCTTGTGCAGCTTGTTGACGGCGTCGAAGAGGAGCCGAATCTCATGGTCGTCGGTTTCTCGGCTCAGCGACTTGGCTGCGTTGCGCAGATCGCGGTGAGAGACGTGCCGCCAGCCGCGCTCTTCGCAGACGGCTTTGACCTTCTGGGCGGCGGCACCCCAGCCCTTCTCCGCGGCCTGGCGAGCGTCGCCGGCGGCGAGCTCATCGCCCGCCTGCTGAAGGAGCACCTGAGACGCATCTCGGTACTTCTGCGTGGTCATCTCGCTGCCTCTCCTGCGATGGCAGCATAGAGCGCAGGCAAGCGCCGGCTCAGTAGCCGCGGAACACCGATGGGCGCTTCTCTCGCCACGCCTTTCGACCTTCCCTGGCGTCTTCCGAGTAGCGCACCTCGTCCGACGCCTTCACTTCCATAGCCAGGCTGTCGCGGAGCGAATGCTCCGATGAGTAATCGATCATCTCCTTGAAGACGGCGAGGTTGCGCGTGGGCAGCTGTGCCAGACGGTCAACGTAGGCGGCGGCCTCTTGTTCGAACTCCGCGAGCGGGAAGACATGATTGGCCCAACCACACTGCAGGGCTTCCTCGTGGAACATGTGGCGCCCGGTCATCAGCAGTTCGAGCGCTCGGCCGCGGCCCATGATTCTTGGCGCGAACCAGGTCGTGCCGCCGTTCATGCCGATCGCTCGCTGGGCGCGGTGATCGCCGACCTCAATGTTGTCCGCGCAGAGACGGATGTCGCATGCGCAGGCGATTTCCCATCCGTGGCCGAGCGCCCAACCGTTGACCAGCGCGACGACGGGCTTCTTCAGTTCGCGCAGCGAGATCAGGAACGGATGGTGAACCGTGATCGAGGAGTCGATGCCCGGCGTGGGATCCATCCCGTAGAGGTCGTCGCCCGAGCAGAAAGCTTGTTGCCCCGCGCCTCGCAGCGTGACGACTCGGATGTCAGGACGGGCGGCCGCGAAGTCGACCAGCGCCTGCAGTTCCCTCAGCAGCCGGAACGACAGCGCATTCAGACGCTCAGGTCGATTCAGCGTGATTGCGAGCACGCCGTCGTCCGTGTGGTCCCAGAGCGTGACCAGCCATTCCCCGTCCGCGAGCGGTGAGGGGGCGTTGGGCCAGTCTTGATGATTGGACATAACAAGTCTCCAAGCCGACTGCTGGGCAGCAGGAGGCAACCAAATGCGGCGAGTATCGTTGGGCGCGTGAAACGGCGGTAAAACCCTGCAGGGAGTCTAACGTTTTCTGGCGCCGCGAGCGGTGCGAGTGCCAGGCCGATGCCTACACTGAGCAGCAGATACGAAACCTCGCGCAGTGGCGGCGAGGCATGAGATGGGCTCAGTGAGCGTTCCCCGGCTGCTCCGAGCGGTGACACGGCTGCGACCGTCGTTTGTCGTGCGCGCTGCGTTGGCCGCTGGCCTGATGCTGGCCGTCGCGATGCTGTGTCTGGCGGTGGTTGACGCTTCGACACAGCGCGCGCTGTCAGTGACGGCGGAGCCGCCTGTGATTCCCGCTGACGGCGGCCAGACGACGATCGTCGTGCGGCTGCCGGTGGATGCCGCGGCCGGCGAGTCGCACGTGACCCTCTCGACTGAGCTCGGCGCGTTCACCTCCGCGAACGGACCGCCCGAAATCCGAGCCCGGTTGGACCGAGTCGACCGCAACACCATGGGCGCCTCGGTCAAGCTCTTCGCGGATCGTCTCGTGGGTTCGACCGTCGTGCGAGCGCAGGTGGGGCAGCTCGTCGACACGGTCACCGTTCGCTTCGTCGGGGAGACCACATCACTGCGGATGGATCAGCCGAGCAACGCAAAGCTCGATGCCGCGAGATCGCATCTGATCCGACTGGTTGCAGCGGACGAGACGGGCGCTGGGGCGCCGTCTGTGGAGGTCACGCTGCGCTTCGTCGAGGCGCCGGCGGGCGCGACGCTGCGCTCCAGCGCACGATCAAGCACCGACTCGCTGACGCTGAGGACGAATGGCGACGGCGAGGTCTCAGCGCGGCTGCAGTCGAAACCAGGCGCCGTGACGCTGGAAGCGCTCAGCGGCCAGGCGTCGCTGGAGATGTCGTTCGAGTTCTACGGCGAGCCCCGAACGCTGCGTTTGGTCGCAATCGACGCCGGCGTCGAACGCGGTGATGAGGGCGACGAAGGCTCGATCCAGGCGTTGCTGCTCGACGAGCGCGGGCAGGGCGTCCCCGGAGAGCGAATCGTCTTCGCTGCCGATAGCGGCCTCGTCGTCGGCTGGGACGGGGACGGCGAGTCGCCGATCACTGACAGCGCCGGTACGGCGCGCGTCCACCTGGACGGCGCGAACGCTCGTCTGGGCCCCGCGGAGGTGTCTGCCTCCTGGTCAGACGGCGAGCGAAGCTTGGACGACGATCTGACTCTGGCCGTGACGGGCACTCCGATGGCGATGTACCTCACAGCTTCCGTGACCTATGCCGTGCTCGATGAGGTGCTGCTGGAGGAGTTCAACTCCTCGACTCGATACCGCGTCGAAGCCGAGGTGGTGGACGAGCTCGGCCAGCCGGTCGCGGGCAGCTATCGCATTCGCTGGCGGCCGCGCCTGTACGGCGCAGCGGCGCAGGTTTATCCGCAGGTGACGTGGACGGAAGACGGCGTCGCGTCGGCGATCTTTGATCTGCAACACGTCAACGGCGCGCCGCAACCCGATCAGACAGACGCGCAGGCCTGGCTCATGGACCGCGCACAGGTCAACAACGTGGGCCGCATCGCCGACCTGATCGGCGACGGATTGCCGCTCCGACGGGGCCGCAACGACCTCGTCTGGGAAGGTGACGCCCTGTCGATCTCCGAAGCGGTCGCGCCCATTGCGCACGCGATCTCGGCCGCGTGGCGGCAGATCGACGGCGGCTGGCAAGCCTGGTTCCCGTCAAACATTCCCGGCGCTGTCGATTTCCAGCTGCAGCCCGGCGACGGCTTCCACCTTGAGCTGCGCACCGCTGCCCTGCTCGACGGCGTCTCCCGCCAATAGGACCCAGAGCCGCCAGCGTCTCATACAGTGAAACGGTGACGCGCTCGATCCCACTCATCGCACTGATGGCACTCGTTGCACTGCTGCTCGGAATCGGCGCAGCGGGATTCATCTGGATGGCGCCACTAGTGTCGGCGCAGACCGTGCATGAATGGACCGTGAGCTCGTCCGACGACTCCGGAGCAGGCACGCTGCGCGACGCGATTGACTCGGCCAACGCTTCCAGCGGCGGGGATCGGATTGTTTTCGCTTCTGCGATGGTGATCCGTCCGCAGCGCGCGCTGCCGCCCCTGATCGACGAGGACATCACCATCGACGCTGCGTTTGGGGCTGCCTCGACCGACACAACGCCTGCTGTCTGGTTGGACGGTTCGCAAGCGGGCGACGCGGCTGGCATCGAGGTCGATGCATCAGGCGCGGTCATTCGCGGATTGGGTATCGGAGGCTTCGAGCGCTACGGCATTGGGCTCATCGGAGAAGGTGTCGATGGCGCGCGGATCGAAGGCAACTGGATTGGATGGTCGGGCCAGGGAGGCACGTCAGGAAACGATCTCAGCGGGGTGGCGGTGCTCGCCGGCGCGAGCGGCGTCAAGGTCGTGGGCAACCGCATCGGCGGCAACTCGTCGCCTGGCCGGACGGGGCACGGGATTGTCGTCGGCGGCAACGGCAGTCATGCGGACATCTCGGGCAACGTGATTGGCATCGCCGCCGATGGCTCGTCCGCTCCCAACGACGACGGCATCCTGGTGGTCGACCGGGCGTACGCCGAGGTGCGGGGCAACGTCATCGGTTACAGCAAGGTCGCTGGGATCGAGCTGCGTGGCTCGTGGCTGATCAGCAACATCGACAGCAATCGAATCGGCGTCTTGGCGAGCGGCCGTCTCGCGCCCAACGACGTGGGCGTCTTTCTCGGTCCTGGATCTTCGGGAGCCCAGGTCGGCTTGGGCGGCGCAAATGTGATCGCCGGCAACCGCGTGGGGATCGCCGTCGAGCAGCTCGCCCGCGAGGCGTGGATCCAGAACAACTGGGTCGGACTCGTGCCATCGGGCGCGAACGCTGAGCCGACCGTAACGGCGCTGCCGCTCGCGCTTTCGCGGCCAAATCGTGAGCGTGGCCTTTCGATCATCGCCGGCGCCGCCAAGATCAGCGTCCGCAACAACGTCGTCTCGGCTGGCGAGTTCGGCATCGTCGTTGCAGACCCCCACACGACTTTGATCAGCCTGTCGGGCAACGTCGTGGCAGGTTCACGTCAGGATCGAACCGAGGCGGCGATTGACATTCGAGCCGGCATCGAGATCTCTGTCGGCGGCGACCGCGGAGCGGGCAATCACGTGTGTGGCGCAGAGTTTGGCATCCGCATTGCCGAGACCGAGGAGCCGCAGCTCCACCACAACGCGGTCGGCGCGGGCGTCGCAACGCGAGTGACGTTCGACAGCGACGACAAGATGACCTGGGGCATCCGCCTGGATGACGGCGTGATCGGCGCACGGGTCGAAGACAACGTGATCGCCGATTCGTCGCGCGCCGCGGTCTCGGTCGTTGGCGACCGTTCGCAGGACAACCTCCTCTTGCGCAATCGGTTTCTCAACAACGCCAGTGACATCGACCTTGGCGCCGACGGCATTGACTCCAACGACGCGGGGGACCGCGACCGCGGCCCGAACGGCCGGCTCAATCGACCCCAGATCGAGGAGCAGTCTGTGCGCCGCATCAATGACCAACAGTTGCGGTCGACCTTCCGAGGCACGGCGACGCCGGGCAGCTACGTGGAGATCTATGTCGACGACGGCGAGGGCACGAGTCGACTGGCGCGCAGCGGGCGGACCGATCGGTCCGGCAACTGGTCGGCCAGGTCACCGGTGACGCCGTCCGGAGCCGTGCGGGCGCTCGCGTATGAGTCCAGCGGAGCGACGTCTGAGTTTTCGGACTGGATCGTTCCAGCGCAGCGTCTACGGCTGGGTCCCGGCGTCAACTGGTTCGGTTGGACGGGTCCAGACCAAGAGGTCGGCGCTGCGCTGCAGGGCATCGAGCGTTGGCTGGAGACGGTCTGGGTATGGCGGCCCGATGTCGGCTGGCGCGGCTGGTCACCGTATGCCGCGCCAACGATGGGTCTGTCGATGCTGCGCAGCGGCGACGTCGTCCGCGTTGAACTCAGCGAGCGGACACGCTCGGTGGAGCTGTTTGTGTCGGGCGGCGTCCCGCTCACCCGATTTGACGCCATTGATCTGCGCGAGGGCTACAACAGCGTGACCTGGTTTGGCGGCGCCGTCGAACGTCTGGCACAGGCGGATGCGCAGATGCCAGGTTTGATCAGCCGTGTCTGGCAGTGGGATGGGAGCGACTGGCGGATCATCTGGCCACGCTTGCAGGGCGCCTGGCAATCCACGGACCAGAGCGTTCCCGTGCTCTGGATCGCCGCCATCCGCGACGGGGTGCTCGCGCTGCCCTAGGCGCCTCCATCTGCGCCGAGATTCTCCACCGCAACGAGCACGACGATCGCGCGGTCGCCCTCCTGGGCGATCCGCAGCTCGCCTCGGAACTCGGGATTGTCGGCGTCGCGGAAGCTGATGAAGTCGACACCGGCTCGTTGCGGATCAGCGGTCACGCGCCACGGGTCGCTGTCGAGCCGTGATCGGTACCAGCTGAAGATGTCGTCGGCGCGTTCGTCGGTGCTCTGCCAGCCAACGATCAGTTCGCGCCGTGTCTCAGTGTCGGTGAAGGCCGACCCCAGCAGATCGAGTTCCTCATGTTCGGGGAAGCTGGGCGGCAACTCGTCGACCAGGCCGTGCACGCGAACATCGGCGGCCGCCGTGCGGTCGGACTGGATCAGGTAGTTGCGGAAGAGCCGCTGCGCGGCGAGGCGTTCTTCGTCGTCGCTGTTGGCGCAGGCGCTGGCAACAGTGCCGAGCGCGGCAACGAGCAGCACCAGCAGCGGAATCCATGGGCGCATTGCGGCCGCCTCTCGTGTGCGATCAGCGTACTCCCTCGGCTCCGGATCGCCGCAGAGACCGCGGTTGACGGGCCGGGCGACGGCAGCAACGCACGACGGGAGAGTAGCAAGATGCGGCATGTATGGGGTGGACGGTGGGATTCGAACCCACGAATACCAGGGCCACAACCTGGCGCCTTAGGCCTCTAGGCGACGCCCACCACGCACGGTCACATTATCACCGCGTTAGGCGATCCGCTCAATCAACAGCGCGGCGAGACCCAGAAAGAAGAGGAAACCGAGCATATCGGTCGCGGTCGTGACAAAGATGCTGGCCGCGAGCGCCGGATCGGCGCCGACTTTTCGGAGCACGGTGGGAATCAGCAAGCCAAACAGCCCAGCCGTGATCATCGTCCCCAGCATCGCGACGCCGACGGCCACACCGAGCCACGGATTGTCCTGCCAGAGCCAGCCGACGGCACCGACGAGCAGACCGAACGATAAGCCCGAGACGATGCCGATCATCAGCTCGCGAGGCAGCACGAGGCGCGTGAAGTGGCGGTCGAACTCGCCCAGCGCCATGGCCCGCACGGCCAGCGTCGTGACCTGCATGCCCGCGTTGCCGCCCTGACCAGCGATGATCGGCAGGAAGATCGCCAGCGCCGCGACGCGCGCGAGCGTGGACTCGAAGGCGGCGACCACCGCCGCCGCCGCGAAGGCTGTTGACAGGTTCAGCAGCAACCAGGGGATGCGCCTCCGCAGCGCGGTGACCACCGGCGCGGTCAACGCTTGATCGTCCACCAGACCGACCAGTCGGTACATGTCCTCTGTCGCTTCTTGCTGCGCAATCTCCAGCAGGTCATCAGCCGTGGCGACGCCGACCAGCCGCTGCTCGTCGTCCAATACGGGCAGCGAGTGCAGACCGAAGCGCTGCAGGATGAGCAGCGCTTCCTCCTGGTCCATATCGGTGGTCACGGTGGGACCGATCGGTTCCATCATGTCGCGCAGAGCGGTCAACGGCGGGGCGAAGACGATGCTGTGTAGTCCAATCGAGCCGAGCAGCACGCCCTCCGTGTCGACGATGTAGACCGTGTCGCGCACGGTCGGGATTGCGGCGGCGCGCAGCATCGTCAGAGCCTGTTCGGCCGACAGATGCGGACCCAGCACCATCAGCTCTGGAGCCATGATGCCGCCGGCCGATTCGTCATCGTGGGCCAACAGCGGCTCGACGAGTCCGGCCTTGGGCAGTTGATCGAGCACAAGCTCGACATCGCCCTCGGGCAGCACATGCAGCACATCCGCGCCGAGCTGTGCCGTGGTCTGATCGAGCGCCGCCGTCAGCTGGGGCAGCGCGACATCGGGCGCGACATGCTCCAGTTCTTCAGGGGTGAGAAACGGGAGCAGCTCCGCGAGCGTATGAGAGTCGATTCGGTCCAACAGCCGGCGCCGTTCGACTCCGTTGAGCAGAGCCAACGTGTCGGCCTGGTCGGCCGGGTGCAGGTTATGCAGCAGCACGGCGGCGGTCGCCAGCTCGCCGCTATCGACCCGGGCGATCACGTCCCAGATCGCGTCAGACGTTTCGCCGTCGATCACGCCATGCGACGATCGGGCATGTCGACTGAGCTGTCGTTCGGCCATCTGTGCACTACCGCCCGCGAATGGGAGGGGTAAGCTGAGGATCGCGGTTGCATGCGCCCGTAGCTCAGTGGAAAGAGCACCAGGCTTCGGACCTGGGGGTCGGGGGTTCGAATCCCTCCGGGCGTGCCACTCCCTCGTCAGAGTAACGCTGCCTGCACAGAGTGAGCGACGCACGAGACACCAGCGAGGGGCGGGCGTTGGTGCTAACATGGTTGGGCAACCGCACGAACGTACGAGCAGAGGTGCATGATGGCGGACAGGGCATACCCGACGGGCGGGGCTGAGCCCCAGCACGTCGCAGAAGAAGCGGCCGTCGCGTACCAGTCGGCGGCCAGGTCAACGGTCGCCGGCGGAGGTCGCGCGTCGCGGCTGCAATGGATCAAGGGTGTCGCCCAGTCTGGGCCGACTCCCTTGCCGGCCGTGCGGCCCACACGCACGCCCCAGGAGGTTGAAGCAACTCTCGCGGGTATACGTGAACTGCTGGCCCGCAGAGTCCCTGCCGGCGTGTCGCTCGCTGAGGAGCTCGCCGCAGAACGTCGAGCGGAGCATGAGCGCGAGTACTCGGGCCTCTATGGATGATGTCGTTCTGGACGCCTCCGCGGTGTTGGCGCTCCTGCAAGATGAGCCTGGCGCTGACGTCGTCGAAGCAGCCTTGATCCGTGGTGCCGTTCTGCCAGCACCCAATCTGGCCGAAGTGATCACGAAGCTCTGCAGATACGCGTTCGACCCTGAAGAAATCCTCGAGGCGACTGATGCCTTGAACATCAGCATCGCGCCCCTCACTGAAGAGGACGCGATGGTGGCCGGCTTCCTCTATGCCGAGACGAGAGCAGCTGGGTTGTCGCTCGGTGACAGGTGTTGCATTGCGGTCGGCATCCGGCTCAACGCCCGAATCCTGACTGCCGATGGCCCCTGGCAGCGAGCCAATCTCGACGCGGTTGCGGACATTGAGCTCATCCGCTGAATCTCGCTCCCCGGTTGGGATCTCTCGTGAGGTACCTTTGGGAGAGCGTGACATTGGGCTTGGAGGTGGACGATGTTCATTGGTTGGTTTACCGAGCGGCCGTATCAGGACCCTGAAGCTTCCTGGTGGGGGCGAACGGGTCGGCGTTTGACTGACCTTGACTCGTCCAACGATGAGTACGACCCGGTGCTGGGGGCGAACCTCTACCATCGCTACCTTGATGAGGCCGTGGCAGCGGAGAACGCCGGCTTTGACGGGATCATCCTCAACGAGCACCATTCGACGCCGTTCTGCATGGGATCGGTGCTGAACGTCGAGGCTGCGATCCTCGCGCGAATCACCGAGCGCGCCAAGATCTGCCTGCTGGGCAACATCCTGCCGATCTGGGAGGACCCGCTCTGGCTGGCCGA
The DNA here is from genome assembly GCA_022822375.1 of Dehalococcoidia bacterium. Taxonomy (GTDB): domain Bacteria; phylum Chloroflexota; class Dehalococcoidia; order Bin125; family Bin125; genus Bin125. The sequence continues at coordinate 29,934 of JAJEBU010000103.1, read as the reverse complement.
AACGCTGGCCGAGATTGACATGATCTCCGGCGGACGGCTGATCACTGGCTGGGTGCGCGGCACCGGTCGTGAATCGCTCGCCCACAACTCCCAATCGCCCTACAACTGGGAGCGCTACCAAGAAGCCCACGACCTGGTCGTCAAAGCCTGGACCGACGCCGGTCCGTTCCGCTGGGAGGGCGAGCACTACGACTACCGCTACGTCAACCCGTGGTCGAAGCCGTTGCAGCGACCACATCCGCCGATTTGGATTCCCGGTGCGGTCTCGCAGCGGACGGTGGCCTGGGCAGCCGAGCACCGCTACCCGTATGTGATGCTGGCGACCCGCCTCACGCCGACGCGCGACTCATTCGCCTACTACGACAAGGTTGCGGCCGAGTTCGGCTATGAGGCCGGCCCGCAACACCGCGGATATCTCTGGAAGGTGCACGTCGACGAGACCGAGGAACTCGCTGAAGAAGTCGGCCGCAAGTACCTCACCGGTCCCGGCAACATCTTCCTCGAGGGATCGCGCGGCGACGTCAAACGGCACATCCAGAATCTGCCCGGCATGATTGACCGCCGTCGCCTCTTGCCAACCGCCGGCGTGCGCCACGTCGAGGAGTCACGCGGCGCAGGCGACGTCGATCCCAAGGACTACCGCGGACTGCGGCTGGACGCGGCAGAGAGCTTCGCCGATACCGACGACACGTACCAGGAACTGACCGAGTCGTACTCGATCATCTCTGGCACCCCGAAGACGGTGCTGCCCAAGATTCGCCACGTGCTGGAGTTCATCCGCCCGGGCAGCATCTGCTTCTGGGACGGCGACGGCTCGATGTCACACGAGGATTCGATGCGCTCGCTGCGGCTGATGGGCGAAGAGGTGCTGCCGGCCGTCCGCGAGATGGCCAAGGAACTCGACCTGCCGGGCCCGTTCGATCTGCCCGACGACGCGGAACCCGTCGGAATCTCGCCGCAGGCAATGTCCAGCCTGAACCGCTAGCCGCCAGTGTTTCTGGCGTCTCTGCCGCCCACGAGCGCCTCGCTCGCGTAACACTCCGCTGACACGCTGCCACGATGTGCAGCGTCAATGTTCAGCCGCCGTAAATCCCCGCCCGCGCGGGTTACGGAAAAGTTGTGTCCGGTCCTCTTTCACTCGAAAGTGAAGCCATTCAGTGGTGAGAGGACTGTCAGATGCACGTCGCAACTCAACTCTTTGGACGTCAGAGCTGGCGCAGGCTCAGCTTGCTCGCTGTGGGCTTGGCCGTGACGCTCTCTGCAGCCGTGATCAGCATGAATTCGGCCGATGCTCAAACCACGACGACGCACTCGTTCTACGGCTTTGGCGGCGACATCACCATTGATGGCCAGCCGCTGCCCACGGGCACAGAGATCGCCGCCATCATCGGTGGTGAGGTTGTCGCGTCCGCGCTCGTCTCCGAGAGCGGCTCTTGGATCATTGAAGTCCCAACCAGCGACATCGAGGAGCAGCCGTGCAATGTCCTCCTCGTCGTCAACGGCTTCGAGGCCGGTCAGACCTGGGAGACTTGCCCGATGCGGGTCATGCTCGAGCTCAGCTCTGGTGCGGATGGCGATGCAGACATGCTCGAGACTGCCAGCTCTGACGACATGATGGAGGACGACTCTGACAGCATGATGGAAGACGACGACATGATGGAAGACGACTCTGACGACATGATGGAAAATGACGGGATGATGGAGGAAGATGACGACGGGATGATGGACGGCGATGAACAAACCGAAGCCGTCACACCGACGGCGCCGGGCACAGGCACTGGCGGTCTGCTGTCCAGCGACGAGGCCAATCGCTGGCCGATCGCCGTGGCAATCACCGCGTTGCTGACCTTCGGCGTCGCCGCTCTGTCGCAGCTGATCAGCCGACGCACGGATGGTGTCAGCTAGGACAACATGCGCCGCCGTCTCCGGCTCGTTCGACCCACCGAGCCCCGTGCGCTGAGCACGGGGCTCGGTGGTGCCTGGGGTATTGTCGAGCAAGCCTGATAGACTCTAACCGCAAGACAACGACGACCCAACCAAGACTGAGGAATCGACCGCCCATGCTACTGGTGAGCCGCAAAGATCAGGAGAGCCCGGAAGCGCTCCTCCGCCGCTTCAACAAAATGGTGCAGCGAGACGGCGTGCTGCAAGAAGCGCGGCGGCGGCGCCGGTTCATCAGCAATCGGGAAAAGCAGCGCCAGGCCGAGCGCCGCGCTGCGCGCCGGCGTCGACGGGCGATGGTCAAGGTGCGCCGCCCGCGCATGCCTCGCTAGCGTCCAAGCGACCAGCTCTCTGCCTTCCTCTCGGCGATAGCCTGGTGCGTCCGCGTCCTTGCGCGGCGCTGATGCTCTCCGCTATGCGCGATCCGCGCCCGCTAAGGTAGAACACGGATCGGCAGACGGCCGCCGTCGTTCGGGTGGGTCCACGCATGCTTTACGTCCAGGCGGTGCTCGGGATCGCGCTGATCGTCGCGCTCGCCTGGGCGCTCAGTGAGAATCGACGCGCTTTCCCGCTGCGCACCGCGGCCGCCGGATTCCTCGTCCAATTCGCCCTGGCCCTGCTGCTGATCAAGCTGCCCGGAGCTCAGATCGTGTTCGAATGGATCGGCGACGGCGTCGATGCGCTCGTGCGATCCTCCGAGGCCGGTACGACGTTGGTGTTCGGCTATCTCGGCGGTGGTCCGCTGCCGTTCGAGGAGTCGTACCCCGGCGCGGCGTTCATCTTCGGCTTTCGGTCGCTGCCGCTCGTGATTGTCGTGGGGGCGCTGTCGGCGGCGCTCTATCACTACCGAGTCCTGCCCCTGCTCGTCCGCGGCTTCGCATTCGCGATCAGTCAGACCCTCAGCGTCAGCGGCGCGGCCAGTTTTGCGACCGCCGCCAACGTCTTCCTCGGTATGGTCGAAGCACCATTGCTGGTCAGACCGTATCTGCAGACGATGAGCCGCTCCGACCTCTTCATCGTCATGACCGGCGGCATGGCCACGATCGCCGGCACCGTCTACGTGCTGTACTCGGTGACCCTGGACGGGATCATCCCCGACCCGGCCGGACATCTGCTGACCGCGTCGATCATCAGCGCCCCGGCGGCCGTCGTGATCGCGCTGATTCTGGTCCCGCGCGGCGACGACTCGGTTGATGATGTTGATGATGCGGTTGGTGATGCGTCCATCGAGTTTGCGCGCATCTACGACAACGGGATCGACGCGCTCACACGGGGCGCCTTCGATGGACTGCGCCTGTTGGGCTACATCATTGCGATGCTGATCGTGTTTGTCGCGCTGGTTGAACTGGCCAACATCATCCTCGCTGCGTTGCCTGCCGTCGACGGCGCTGACCTGACCCTGCAGCGAGTCTTCGGTTGGCTGCTGGCGCCGGTCGTCTGGCTACTGGGCGTGCCCTGGTCCGATGCCGTCGACGCCGGCCAACTGCTGGGCACCAAGGTCGTGCTCAATGAGCTGGTCGCGTACCTCGACATGTCGAACCTGCCGGCAGGCGCCCTGACCGAGAAGAGCGCGCTGATCATGGCCTATGCCCTCTGCGGCTTCGCCAACGTTGGCAGCCTCGGCATCATGCTGGGCGGACTTTCCGCGATCGTGCCCGAGCGGCGCGCTGAACTGGCCAGTCTTGGGATCAAGTCAATCCTCGCCGGGACCATGGCCACCTGCATGACGGGCGCCGTCGCCGGTCTGCTGTACTGGTAGCTGAACGGTCGCATGCGATCGCTGCGATACGCTTGACCGATGGACATCCGCGCCCAGCTGGTTCGTCTCGCCGCATCGATGACCTGCGATGCGCTGGTCCAGGCCGGCGCCACCGATGTGACGGCCGATCTCTCCCGCGCGAGCGGCGCAGCACTCCCGATTCGCGCCAACGGCGCGGACGGCGCGCTCGCCGTCTGCCCGCTGTTTGATCTGGACGCGGCGGAGTCAGACCCCGCGCTGCTCGCGGCCAAGGTGGCACTCGAAGAGCGGCTGCATGCCTACGGCGCCCGAGACGCCGCGGTCTGGATTCCTCCCGGTGCAGCCTTGCCGTCGGACGCCGACCACGCCGCAGGCCTGATTGCCGAGGCAGCGCGTGGGCTGGACATCGGTCAGCGCGGCGAAGCGGCATTTCCAGTCGATGTCGCCGTTCGCAAGACCGGCAGCGACGGCTCCTACATGAGCGTGCTGGGCGGATTGTCTCAGCATTGGGCGAAGTTCACGGGCCAAGTGATGGGCGAGTATCAACTCGACGCCTCCAACATCCACCGGTTGCCAGAGGATGAGACCAAGATCACGCAGATGGTCGACTTTCTGGTGCTGGTGGCGAATGGCATCCGTTCTGACGGGACCGCGACAACGGTCAAGGGCGAGGACAGCTGGCGCATCCAACGGATCGACGGGCTGCAAGAACCAATGGTGCTCTGTGCCCCGCCGACATCGGTGATGGACGGGCGCGCGATTCGGCGGCTCATGCGCCGTTCGCTGCGCGACGCTGACGAGGCGGCCGACGCGATCGGCGGACAGTTCCGGATTGCCGCGATGGTCACGCTCGCGCCGAGCGTGGAGCGGGAGCTGGCATCGACGGCGCTGCGCAGCGTCGATCCGCTGCTGCTCGCGGGCTGGACCTACATGCCGCTCCTCGTCGACGGCCAGACGAAGTCGTTGCTCGACCCATCGCCGCCGCTGACCTAGCGGTCGCTGGGATGACGGGGACGTGGATCAGGCGCGCTCGACGATGGTCACCTGGCCACTCGATCCGTCGACCTGCAGCAGGTCTCCTGACTGAATCTGTGTGGTCACCTGCTGCACGTTGACCACGGCGGGAATGCCGAACTCCCTCGCCACGATGGCGCCGTGACTGAGCACGCCGCCGATCTCCGTCACCACGGCCGCGGCCAACGGGAAGACCGGCGTCCAGCCCGGATCAGTGAAGCGGGCCACGAGGATGTCGCCCGGCGTCAGATCGCGGCCGGCCGTCGCGGAGTCGGCGACGTGCGCTCGGCCCTCGACCCGTCCCGTCGATGCCGCGATGCCGCTCAGGATGATCGGCAGCGCGGATTCGTCCATGCCAGCCGAGCTTGATGGCGCTTCGGCCACGGAGGCCGACGGCGCATCTCGTTGAGCGGTGATCGGATCGCCCGAGCGGTCTCGAAGCGGCGCGGCGGGTGACTGCTTCCAGGCCTCGAACTGGCGTCGACGGCGGCGAATGCGGCTGCGCATTCTGGCCGCGAAGACCGGCTCCTCGGCGCGGCGCGTCAGCGTCGCGAGCTCCTCGAACAGGAGGTAGTAGATGTCGCCGCGATCGGCGATGACACCGCGCTCGATCCAGCGATCGGCGAGCTCGTGCCAGAGTCGGCGCTGTTGGAGCGAGAGTTCGAGCAGACTGAACTTCGGATTCTCCCGCAGCGGTTGCAGTTGTCGCGCTTGCTGAATCTGGGCGCGGAACAGCAGCCAACGGACACGGCCCAACCAGCCGCCGGCGAGCAGACGCGACCGGATCTCGCGCTCCGCGTTGCGTCGTTCCTGGTGCTGGCGCTCGACCAGTTCGTCAGGGTTGTTGGCTTCGGGATGCAGGACATAATCGCGAAAGGTATCGAGGATCAGCGACGGCTGTTCGATCCAGCGCGGCTCCGCTGCTTCGAGCTCGCCGGCGGCGCGGTGACCGTACTCGGCCATGAACGCGTCGAGCGCATCGCGCAGCCACGTCAGCGCTGCGGGCAGCGCGTCGGAGTGCAGCGCGGTCCACAGCTGGTCCGCGCTCTCGCTGCGGACCACGGCCGCGGCTTCCGCGTCTGACGCGGCACGTACCGCGATCCGACGCAGTGCGAGATTGCCGTCTTGTGTGCGCACGCCGGGCAGCCCTTGCAGCACGGCCAGCGAGAGATGACGCAGGTTGCGGCCCAGCCAGCGGTCGGTCGACCAGAGCAAGCCTTGCGTGGCGCCGTAGACGGCAGACTGGGCGCGCATCAGGAAGACGGTCTGGCGCTCGCTCTCGGCCGCTGAACGGCTCAACTCGCGGAGGATCTGCCGGTCGCTGAGCGCGGTGGCGTCGAGCGACCGCAGTCGGTCGCGCTCGGCTTCGGCGCTGCGACGCATCTCAGGCCAGCGCGCGGGCATCCGATCCTGGTCCCGCAGCCAACGCAGCATGAACGGCAGGCGCGGCAGCATGGTTCGCCAGCGGATGCTGGTCGATTGCTCGCCGTTGCCGCCGGCCTCGACTTGATCAGCCGCCTCTGGACCGCCGATCGCTTCCAGGAAATGCGTGCCGCTGAAGCCCAGCCGATCTCGAATCAGCTCCATCATCAGTCCGACATTGAAGTAGACGTAGCCGTCGTACAGCGCCACGAATCGGCGTCCGTCGGTCCAGTCTCCCCACGGCGCATGGAAGCCGCGATCGAGCGGATCGGCGATGATCGACCAGCTGAGCGGCGTCATCACGTTGGGGATGACCTCGCCGGCGTTGGCGCGCGACCATTGGTCGTTCGGGTGCGGCGTCTGCGGCAATCCGCGGCCGGGCGCGCCGCCCCAGGGCAGTGGATCGTCAATCAGCCGTGCGTCGGATGTGTCAATGGTGCCGGAGCCATACGCCTTCCAGCGCAGCACAGCGGGCCCGCCGAGATCGAGTTCGGCCTGCAGCAGCGCCGACCGAACCGCGTCGAGCGTCTCGGCGTCGCCGAACTGCGAGATCGTGATTGGCCCGCGCCGCGGCAGCGGGATCGAGCGCGGCGCATCGCCCTCGATGTCGATCCGCAGTGCCGCCTGGTTGTCGCCCTGCGGGTCTTCAGACCAGGCGAGACCGCCGAGCTGATCGGTTACCGTCGCGTTCATGTTGTCAGGATATGCAACACGGCGCCCAACCTGGAACCATATCTGATGTCCGAACCGCTGGACCTGGGCAAGCTGCCGATGGACGTCCTGCTGCAGGCGCTGGGCAGCACGGTGAGCAGCAGCGCGAGCGGTCGATCTGGGCTGCGTCAGGGACCGGGCGTGGGTCGCGACGCCGCGATCGTGGAGTTCGACGGCCAGGCGCTGGTGGCTGCGTCGGACCCGATCACCTTCGTCGATGCCGACGCCGGCCGTCTGGCGGTGACGGTCAATGCGAATGACATCCTGGCAGTCGGAGCAGAACCGCGTTGGATGCTCGCGACGGTGCTCGCGCCCGCCGGCAGCGACGCCGATGACGTCGCCGAACTCGTCATGGGTTTGCAGTCCGCCTGCGAAGCGGCAGGCGTGGCGCTGATCGGCGGGCACACCGAGATCACGGACGCCGTCACACGCTCCGTCGTCTCCTGCACCATGATCGGTTCAGCGCCGTTGGAGCAGATCGTGCCATCCGACGGGGCGCAGGACGGCGATCTGATCATCCAGGCCGGAGCCGCCGCTGTGGAAGGCACGGCGATCCTAGGCCTTCCCGAGCTACTAGACGATCCTGGCGTGAGCATTGCGGCCGCGGCGCGGACGCTGCGCGACATCGAAGGCGTCCACGCGATGCACGATGTCACCGAGGGCGGGATCGCCACGGCGGCGCTCGAGTTGGCCCAGGCCGCCGGCCTGGCTCCGCAGTTGGACGCTGACTCGATCATCTGGCTGCCGCAGACGTTGCGGGTGTGCGACGAACGATCGCTGGATCCACTGGGTCTGCTGGGATCCGGGACGTTGCTCGCGGCGGTGCATCCGTTGGCTGCCGACTCCGCGCTGGCCGCGCTCTCCGCGGCCGCCGTGGACGCAGCGCTGATCGGCGCGGTGCGCGAGGGAGCACGCGCTACACTCAGGTCAGGCGGCCGGGTGCGCGCCCTGCCCCACTTTGCTCGGGACGAGGCGCTGCGCGCGTTGGACGCTTCAGCGCTGAATCCCACTGATTGACAACAGGGTGCAACGCATGTCGGCAGGGGCCGGCGCGAGCAGGCAAGATGGACAGGAGTCGATGTGAGCGCACAAGCGGCCACCGTGGGCGAACTCAAGGCGTCGGGCTACCAATCTCGCAGCGTGCGTGAAGAGATTCGCGACAATCTGATCACGAGGCTGGAAGCGGGCGGCCCGCTGTTCCCCGAAATCCACGGCTATGAGGACACCGTCGTGCCAGCACTGGAGAATGCGCTGCTGGCCGAGCAGGATGTGATCTTCCTGGGCGAGCGCGGACAGGCCAAGAGCCGCATCATCCGCGCCTTGACCGGCCTGCTGGACGACCAGGCGCCGGTGCTCGACGGCGTGGAGATTTTCGAAGATCCACTGGCGCCGATCTCGCTCGAGGGCCGACAGAAGGTCGACGAGCTGGGTGACGACGCGCCGATCCGTTGGATCCCGCGCGGCGACCGCTACGGCGAGAAGCTGGCCACGCCGGACATCACGATCGCCGACCTGATCGGCGAGGTGGACCCGATCAAGGTGGCCGAGGGCCGCTACCTCTCGGACGAGCTGACCATCCACTTCGGCCTGATTCCGCGCACGAACCGCGGCATCTTCTGCATCAACGAGCTGCCCGACCTCGCCGAGCGCATCCAGGTCGGTCTACTCAACATCATGGAAGAGCGCGACGTTCAGATTCGCGGCTTCCGCGTTCGCTTGCCGCTCGATGTGCTGATCGTGGCCTCGGCCAATCCCGAGGACTACACCAACCGCGGACGGATCATCACACCGCTGAAGGATCGCTACGGCGCGCAGATTCGCACCCATTACCCGTCCGAGCTGGCCACCGAGCTCGAGATCGTGCAACAGGAATCGGCCGCGATCGCGGCGCCCGGCCGACAGCTGAACATGCCCGCATACATGGCCGAGATCGTGGCCGAAATCGTCCGCCTGGCACGCCGCAGCCCCGATGTCTCGCAACGCTCGGGTGTCTCGGTGCGCGCGTCGATCGCGGGCTACGAGACGCTGACCGCCAACGCGATGCGGCGCGCGATCGTCGCCGGCGAGGAGCAGGTCGCACCGCGCATCTGCGACCTCTGGCACCTCGCACCCGCGCTGCAGGGCAAGATGGAGCTGGAGACCGTTGATGAGGGCGCGGACGAGCAGGTGATCGAGAAGCTGATCGCCGGCGCCATCGCGGTGGTCTTCGGACGCTACTTCGATCTCAACGCGCTTGAACCAGTCATTCTGCAGTTCAAGTCTGGTCTCGCGGTCGAAGTCGGCGAGATGCTGAAGGCCGGCGACTACGCGGCGATCGTTGGCCGCGTGGAGGGCCTGGATGAAGCGCTGCAGCCGCTCGACGTCGGCGAGGACGCGGCGTCGCTCGCGGCCGCCATCGAGTTCCTGCTCGAGGGCCTGCACCTCAACAAGCGCCTCAACAAGGACGTCGTCGGCAGCGCCATCTTCTATCGGGCCTAACGCCGCGAGAGGTGTCACCGCGCTCCGACACGGGGACGTCCCTCTGACGGGGAGCGGTAGACTTGCGACAGCTCCTTGCGACGGCTCCTCGCGATGGCGGGAGCGTCGGCCGATTTGAGGATGTGCTCATGCCCACACGATTTCGGTACTCGCAGTGGGATGGCTCCCAAGACGTTCCGACGCTCGATGCGGACGATGTGCTCGAGTCCCTGGCGGATGATCTGCTCTCGTTTGGTGACTTGCAGCAGGCGCTGCGCAACATGATGCAGCGCGGTCTGCAGATGCCGAACGGCGACCGCACGGACGGGTTGCGCGATCTGCTCCAGCAGCTTCGCCAGCAGCGACGCCAGCAGCTGGACCGCTTCGATCTGTCCAGCATCTTTGACGACATCCAACGGCAGCTGGATGAGATCCTCGACCTCGAGCGGGACACACTGGACGACCGGCTGGACGAGGTGGGTCCGCGTCCTCAACCAGCGTCGGACTCGCCAATGGCAGACGGCCAACCGTCTGCCGAGGCCGCGCAGGATGGCCAGGCCCAGAATGAGGCCGAGAGTGAGGCTCCGGACGACGGTGAGCAGCCGTCCGGCCTGACCGACGACGAAATGGAGCGACTGAAAGAAGCGTTGCGTCAGCGGCTCGAGCGCAAGCACGAGCAGATCGACCAGCTGCCCGAGGACGCGGCCGGTCAGGTGCGCGATCTGCAGGAGTACGAGTTCGAGAACGAGGAAGCACGACGCCAGTACGAGGAGCTGCTCGAGCAGCTGAAGCAGTCGATGATGAACCGCTTCTTCCAGGACATGTCGCAGGCGATGCAGGACACGTCTCCGGAGGACATGGAGCGGATGCGCCAAATGCTGCAGGACCTCAACGAGATGCTGGAACGTCAGCAGCGCGGCGAGGATCCGCGCTTCGACGAGTTCATGGATCAGTACGGCGACATGTTCGGCGACGATCCGCCGCAGTCGCTGGAGGAGTTGGTCGAGCAGATGCAGCGTCAGGCCGCCGCGATGCAGAGCCTGATGCAATCGATGCCAGGCGAGATGCGTCAACAGCTGGGCGACATGATGCAGCAGATGATGGGCGACATGGGGATGCAGCAGGAGTTGGGACAGCTCGCCCAGAACCTGGAGAATCTCTTACCGATGCGGGACATGCTGAACCAGTATCCGTTCCGCGGTCAGGAAGAGATCGACATGCAAGCCGCGATGCAGCTGATGCGCGACATGCAGCAGTTGGACGAGCTGGAACGCTCGCTGGAGCGGGTGCAGTACGGCGGCGACATCGACAACATCGACCCAGACCAGCTCGAGGAGCTGATGGGCGAGGATGCGCGCGAGATTCTCGAACAGCTCAAGCACCTGATGGAGCTGCTGGAAGAAGCCGGCTATCTGGAGAAGAAGGGCAACTCATACGAGTTGACGCCGCGCGGCAATCGCCGCATCGGCGAGAAGGCGCTGGCCGAAATCTACGCCAACCTCAAGCGTCAAAACTTCGGCAAGCACAACGTGCCCGAGACCGGCCGCTACGGCGATCGCGCCGACGACACGAAGGCCTATGAGTTCGGCGACCCCTTCCATCTGAACCTGAAGGAGACGATGGGCAACGCGATCCTGCGCATGGCGCCTGAGGGCGGCGCCTCGCTGCCGGTGCGGCTGACGCCCGACGACTTCGAGGTCTACCGATCGGAGACGCTGACACAGACCGCGACGGTGGTCATGCTGGACCTCTCCTGGTCAATGGCGCTGCGCGGGTCATTCCAGTCGGCCAAGAAGGTGGCGATGGCGCTGAACAACCTGATCCGTATGCAGTACCCGCGCGACTCGCTCTACCTGATCGGGTTCAGCGCCTACGCGCGCGAGCTGAAGACGGCCGAGCTGCCCTACGTCCGCTGGGACGAGACGGTGCTGGGCACCAACATGCACCACGCGCTGCTGATCGCGCAGCAGCTGTTGGCCAAGCACAAGCTGGGCACGCGCCAGATCATCATGATCACCGACGGGGAGCCGACCGCGCACCTCGAACAGGGCCGCTCGTACTTCGCCTATCCGCCGTCGCCGCTGACCATCCGCGAGACGCTGAAGGAAGTTCGGCACTGCACCAAGAAGGACATTGTGATCAATGTCTTCATGCTCGATCGCAGTTACTACCTCAAGGAGTTTGTCGACCGCGTGGCGCGGATCAATGGCGGACGGGTCTTCTACAGTCAGCCGGATGAGCTGGGCGAGTACGTCCTGCACGACTTCGTGACGCACCGCAAGAAGACGCTGAGCCGCTCCTGAGCCGACGCTGAGCCGCAAACTCGGCTCGGTGCGTTAGCGCCGTCCGCTATGTGGCTACGCGGCTATGCGGCTATGTGGACAGACCCAGCACCAGATCGCGCAGGGTCACCAGTCCGAGCGGCGCGCCGTCGTCGTCGATCACCAATGCTCGCGACACGCCAAACTGGACCAGGAGCCGAACGGCGTAGCGGGCGAGCATCCCTGAACGCACCGTCAGCGCCGGCTTGGACATGATCTCGTAGACGTTGACTCGCTCGGGCGCACGATCGTTCGTGATCACTTCGCGCGCCATGTCGCTGACGGTGACGACGCCCAGCTCGTCGTCATCGTGACGTCGATTGACCACGAGCGAGCTGATCTGCAGCCGCTTCATCGTCGCCATTGCTTCAGCGGCGGTCGCCATCCCGTCAACCGTGTGGAGCTCCGTGCCCATCAGGTCGGACACGCGGATCGCCTGCGGATCGGTGTGATCGGTCATATGGTTTCGTCTAACTCTTCCATCAGCTTGGGCAGCTGAGTCGAGAGGCCGACCGCGTCTTCAATCGTGATCTGAAAGGCGACGCCGTCGCCGTGTTCTTGATCGATGCCGCCGGCAGCCGCGATGCGCTCCAGGATGTCGCGGGCGCGCTGTTCGGCGACGACGAACAACACCATGTCCCGCTGACGGCTCAAATCCAGACCCAGGAACGTTTTCTCTGGGTTCAGACCTTCGCCGCGGACGCCGTTGATGATCGTGTCGCCGGTCGCGCCGCCCTCACGGGCTGCCTCAATGACCTTGTTAGTCTTGTCATCGCTGACGAGCGCGACGACCAACGCCATCTTCATTGCTCCGCCTCCTGCCGTGTGTTGCGCCGGCGCCAGCGTCCAATCCAGTCTGCGCTAATGGCATAGCCTAGTACCGACATGATCGGGAAGACACTGGCGAACGCGATCAGGCCGAATCCGTCGATCAAGGGGCTGCGGCCCGGCACGTTGGCCGCCAGGCCCAGGCCCAGAGCCGCCACGACCGGCACCGTCACCGTCGATGTGGTGACGCCCCCGCTGTCGTAGGCCAGCGGGACGATCGTACGATTGCTCAGGTACGTCTGCAAGATGACGATGACGTACGCGCCCACGATGTAGAAGGGCAGCGGCGTGCCCGTCACGATCCGGAAGCAGCCCAACGCCACGCCGGCGGCGACTCCGAACGCCACGGCGATCCGCAGGCCCCAGGCGCTCACCGCGCCGCCCGATACTTCCTCAGCCTTGAGTCCGACGGCGATCAGCGACGGCTCGGCCACGGTTGTTGCAAACCCGATCGCGGCCGCGAAGATGTAGACGAGCCAGTACTCCTCCCAGCGCACCGCGCCGGCCAGCGATTGCGCCTCCTCCGTCAACTGACGCGCCATCGTCTCGCCGATTGGGAACAGCGCCTGGTCCAGTCCGATCAGGAACAGGGCCAGTCCGAGCAGGACCATCACCGAGCCGGTCACGATGCCCGCGATGTTGGGCGGTCGGCGACGCAGCACGGCAACCTGGAACACGATGAGGATGATCACGATCGGCGCGACATCGCGCATGGTGTCGAGCAGCGTTTCGCCGAACAGTTGCAGAGCATCGAGGATCACGACAGCATCCCGTAGCCGAGTACGCAGATCATCGGCGTCAGACTCGCGAAGGCAATCAGTCCGAACCCGTCCAGCATGGGGTTGCGTCCTCGAATCGCGGAGGCCAACCCAACGCCCAGCGCGGTGATCAACGGTACGGTGATGGTGCTGGTCGTGACGCCGCCGGAGTCGTAGGCGACGCCGACGATCTCCTCGGGCGCGAAGACGGTCATCACCATGACCAGCACGTAACCGCCGATGATGAAGTAGTGGATCGGCCAGCCGCGCAGAATGCGCAGGACGCCGAGCACGATTGCGATACCTACGGCGACCGCGACCACGAGCCGCAGCTCGAGCGCGTATTGGTCCTGGTCGGACTGGCTGTAGCCGATGAACCGAGCCTCCGAGGCGACTGCAGCCGCTTCGGCGGCGATGGCGATCAAGGCCGGCTCGGCGACCGTTGTGCCGAATCCGAGGCAGAACGCCAGCGCCACCAGCCAGAATGTGCTGCCCTTTTGCGCCATGCCCTCGGCAAGCGCTTCACCGAGTGGGAACAGCCCGCTCTCCAGGCCCTGAATGAACAGCGCCAGGCCGGCGACGACGCAGATGAGTCCGACGATCACGCTGACAACGTCGGGGAAGGCTTGCTGCAGCACGACGGCCTGGAAGAAGACGATCACGGCGACGATTGGCAGCAGATCGCGAACCGCGCCCAGAACCCGCTTGCCCATGGCCAGCGCGAAACGCAGCAACTCGGACTCCTCGCGCGTGGCTGCCTGGGCTCGTTGCGACGCACCGGCGCAGCGGTCGATGCGCAGTGGGCGGTGACGGGTCAAGAGCCGATTGACCCTGCGTATCGCCCGCTGGTCGTTGACCAGTTTAATTGTTCACGTCGCGCGGACTCTCACCAAGCGACGGCCACCTGGGTCGGACCGGTGGCTACGGGGCGTCCAGGGCTTGTGATTGCCAGGCCGCCCAACGTTTGGCGAACATGTTGAGTCCTGCGCGGTAGGCGAATCCCTGAATCAGAACGTTGCCGAAGAAGACGCCCATGAAGTAGCCGCCGAGCACCAGAAACGCGATGGCGAAGACCTTCGTCCAGCCAGGCAGGAGCAGGATCATCAGGATCGTCAGCCCCGTGGCGAGAATGATGCCGCTCCACGCGGCGAGATGGACGTAGAGACCCTCGCGCTTGCGCTTGGCGTGGTAAATCTGGGCGAGATCTCGGTCGATTTTGTCAACGGCTGGCGTTTGCTCGGTCGATTCGCCGCAGACGCCGCAGGTCTGTGCGGCATCCTCTGGTTCGGCGCCGAGCGGCGCGCAGCAGTAGCCGCAGAACCGTCCGATGTTTGGCGCGTTGCCGGCGCGAATCTCTGCGATCAGCTCGTCGAGGTCTGTGGAGAACGGCACGTCACGGCTCGGGACAAAGTCACCGTCTCGGTACGTGGGTCGCGGGATGGCGGACGCGGCTCGGCTGGACATGGCGGTTCGGCGGCTACTTCGGCGGCTACTTCGGCCAGTCGGCGGGTCGACGGCCGGGCAGCCACGAGTAGAACTGCACCAGCACACCGCCGGTGTCGCGTGGGTGGATGAAGAACTGCCGCCACTCGAAGTCTGAGAACGGCTCCTCGAGCGGCTCGATCTGGAGCTCGCGGCGGACGTACTCGCAGGCGCGGTCGGCGTCTTCCACCTCGATGGTCATGTGATGCATGCCCGGCCCGCGCGAGTCGATGAACTTCTGGACGAACGAGTCTTCCTGGAACGGGCCGATGATCTCCAGTCCCAGCTGTCGGTCCGGCAGGTGCGATTGCGAGACGCGGTAGCCGCCATCGGTCGATACCGTCCAATGGTCGAGTTCCATGCCGAACAGCTTGCCCCAGAAGGCGGTCGCGGCCTTGGGGTTCTGCGCCGCGATTGCGACGTGATCGAGCCGTACCCAGCCAATCCCGTCCTGCTCGGGCATGCCGTCCTCCTCGTTGCTCAGCTTAGCTGACGAGCGCCCCGGATCCGCGAGCGGTCCGAGTGCGAGTATCTTGCATCGATGCAGATACAAGCCGATGACATTGTGTTCGTGCTCAACCCACAATCGGGCAATGCGATGCATCCACGCCAACTGAGCGCCGTGTGCGAGGCAGCCGCGGATGAGGCAGGGCGTCGTGCGGCGATCTCCGCGACGCGCACACCGGAGGAGGCGGCGCAAGTCGCACGGTCGGCGCACGACGCCGGTGCAGCGGCGATCTTCGGCTGCGGCGGCGACGGAACGCTCTCGGCGATTCTGCAAGGGCTGCCCGCCGGATCGCCGACGGCGCTGGGCGCCGTCCCGATGGGCACGGCCAACGTCTGGGCCTATGAGACCAATCTGCCGAACACGCCAATGGCGGCGATCACGGCGCAGCTGGCCTCGCTTGACGGCGCTCGTGGAGACGCGCGGTGGGTGGACAGCGGACGCATCTGGTCGACCGCGTCCGACGGCGCCGTGCAATCGAAGCGGTTCCTGTTGATGGCCAGTTGGGGCCTCGACGCAGCGGCCGTCGAAGGCATCGTTAGGAGCGATCGGCGGCGTCGAATGAAGCGCATGATGGGCGAGCCGGCGTACTTCGTCTCCGCGGTGCGCGAGTCCTTCGGTCGTCGGCCCTGGCCGCTCAGCATTAGTCTCGACGGCGGTCCTGCGCGTGAGATCGACGCGGCCATGCTGACGGTCGGCAACACACGAATGCTGGGTACATGGTTGGAAGTCAACCCGCGGGCGACCGTGGTGGACGGCGAGCTGGACCTGTTGATCGTCGAGGGCGCGCCGTGGCGAGCGCTCGCGATGGCGCCCCTGGCCAGATCGGGCTGGTTGCCGATGGGTCCTGGTGTGACGAACGTCCGGTTCGGCCGGCTCGAGGTGTCCGCCCTGGCGCATCCGCCACCGGTCCAGGTCGACGGCGATCCGGCGCCGCTGACGAGCTACGCCGTCGATGTGGAGCCGGGAGCGCTGCGGGTGATGTGTCCTGAACCGACGTCCGCCGTCTTGGGCGGCTGAACGCGCTGGTCAAGGTGGCAGGCGCCTCAGAGCACCTTGTCGATGATCGTGACCGCGGCAATCACCAGGGCGCTCATGGTCATCGTCCAACGCATCTGACGCACTTCCGACTCCGCGATCAGCATCGCCAAACGGGCCTCAGTCGCCTTGATCGCCTCGTTCGTCGCATGATCCTGAGTTGCTTCGGTCACCATCGTCGTGATCGCGGTGGCGGCCTCTTCGGCGGCGTCCTCTTCGAACTTGCCCCGGATCAGCGCCTTGACGAGGGTCATCCGGTCGACGGTTCGGCCTTTGGGCAGCACAATCTGGGTCATGGCTCGCTCCCTCGACGACCAGTGTAGCCAGCCTAGCTGCGAGCAACGGCGCGGACGGCGATGACTCCACCTTCGAGCGGGTCGCTGATCTGTCCGGCCAAGCCGGGGTGAGGAGTCGGACGGTCGAAGCCGATTGAGGCGAGATTGTCGAGGTATGCGTCGTACTGCCGCTGACGGAGCGTCTTGAGCTTGTCGACACCGGCCTGCAGGTTCTCAACGCCGCCGGCCATGAGCACGATCAGCGATTCCCGCTCGGAGGTGGACAGCCGCATTTCCTGAACCATCGCCGCTTCTGCGCGCAGGAATTGGATTGGGAGCCGGCGCTCGACCTCAGGCTTGTAGCGCGCGTACCACTCGAGATGGCCGAGGCCGTAGTCGAGGTGGCGACGCGAGTCCTTGGCGAGATGCTCAAAGATCTTCCGCTCGACATCTGTCTGAACGAAATCAGCGGCCGACTCGAACAGGGTCACCTCGTAGCTCTTGTAGATCACGTTGAGCGCAATCAGCATGTCGGTGAAGGTGAGTCCCTGGTACCAACCACGGTAGATCTGGCCGAGCGGCGCTTGTCCGAGACCGCCGCCGTTGATCAAGGCGCGCTTGCGCAGCACCTCGACCTTGCGGCCGGCGTCGAAGGCCTGCGTGGCCAGGAACAGCTTGACCTCGTGGAAGCCGTAGGAGATTTCTTCGAGCCAGCGGCCGATGATCTTCTGCTCGACGAGACCGTTGTTGGAGTAGACAGTGCAGATCTGCCCGACGGCCTTCTCAAGCTCTTCTGGGAGTTCCTGCAGTCCATCGTCCCAGTCGAGCTCGGTCGCGGGGATCCAGCGATCTTTGATGGCGTCTTCGTAGAGATCGACGGCATTCTCCGACCAGACTTCCGCCTTGTCGAAGATTGAGTACCCGGCGGCCATGATTTGGCCCGTCGACTGGGTGCCGCGCGGCGCGTCGTTGGGGAGGTCCCAGATGTCGGGCACGACGCCGTAGCTGCCGATGTTGATGTCGCGCAGGCGCAGTCCGTCGGGACCCGGCGTCGCCTTGACGCCGGTTTCCGCGGGGGTCTGGAAGATGTTGAACGGCGCCTTGGCGAAGGGATTGTCCGGGTTGTGCTCGAGGAAGTCGAGCCAGCCTGAGATCTTTTCTTCGGCGAGCTCGCCACGGGCGAGGTTCTCAACCTGACCGTCGCTCGCTTCCGACGCCTCGATGCGCTCGATCAGTTCGTCTGACCAGCCGGCCTTGCGGGCGCGAATCTTGGTCGTCATCGACAATTCCATGAGTTCCTCTTCCTGGTTGTACGAATGTGGGCAGCGCGGTTAACGCACTGGGGGCGGCCACAAGAGCCGCCCCGCCATGCCCCTCAACCGCGTATGCGTGCGACGGTCGGACTAGTTGTCCTCGCCGACCAACGCGCGCACCTCGGGTCCGAAGCGGTCGGTGCGGTCGAGCCCGATCACTTCCAGACGGTGTGCGTACTCGACGAACTGCTTTTTGCGCATCAGCATGACCATGTTGTAGCCCTCGTCGAGGTGCTCGATGCCGCCGCCGGAGAGGATCGCGAGCGCCTCGCCGGTGAGCGGGTTGGTCGTCAGCGAGGTCTGCTGCGACTGGGTCAGCAGCGCTTCCTGCATGTCGAGGATGTGGTGCAGTTCTTCCTTGCGCCAGGGCTCGGTCTCGACGGTGTACTTGAGGTGGGTGACGCCGAACGCGAGGTGGCGCGACTCGTCCTGCGCGGAGAGTCGGAACATGCGCTTCTCGGCCTCGTTCTGCGAGATCAGCTCGCCCATGCGGAAGAGCGTCTGGACAAAGCCCTCGCCGACGAGGTGGAGCAGCGCGGTCATCTCGGTGAAGTCGTCAGATCCGAGCAACTGCACGGCGCCGAGTCCTGCGCCGGACATGCCGCCGCCGTTGATCAGCGTGCGCTTGCGGAACACGTCGAGGTGGCGCGCTTCGTCCATCAGCTGGGTGCCGAGGAACAGCTGCGACTCGAAGAACTCAGGGTGAATCTGTTCGAGGAAGCGGCCTGGTACGTCGCCGGCGATGAACTCGACCTGGGTGAGGAAGGTGCACAGGGTGCACATGGCCTGTTCGAGGTCGGGCGAGAGCTCTTCGATAGTGTCCCAGGGAATGTCGCGGGCCGAGGACCACTGGCGCTGCAGGGCCTCTTCGTAGAGCAGCATCGCCGACTCGGTCCAGACGTCCGCCTTGTTCAGGTGCTGCACGCTGCCCGAGGGAGAGCGCGGGTCGGCTGCGCTGCCACGTGGCGCCCACTGACGCTGGCGAGCCTCGTCGCGGTCGTCCACGCCGTAGGTCATCTGGTTGATGGTCTCGAGGGTCAGGCCCTTGCGACCCGTCTCGACCTCCATCCCCTGGTCGGTATCAACGTTGAGCCAATCAAGGTTGATGCCGGGGACTTCGTGCTGAATGGTGGCCATCTGTGCGCTCCAGGTGCTAGCGGGAACACCCGCCGGTACGTTCCGCACATAGTACACGCTCGTCACCGAACGCGCAGCCGTCCTCGGGGCGTCTTGGTCTAACTCCTTGTCTGTCTCCTGTTCTGTCTCATTGTCTATCATTGCGAAGAGAGCAGACACGGAGGCGGTGATGGCATACAGCAGCTTGCAGGCGTACGACGAGTTAGTGGCAGGCGGAATGCCTGAGAATCAGGCGCGAGCCGTCGTGCAAACACAGGAACGCAGCAAATCGAATCTGGCGACCCAGGCCGATTTGGCCGCCTTGAGAATCGACATGGAGCGGTTGTTCTGGCGCGCGATTGCGATTCAGTCTGGGATCAGCATCACGATCGCCGTCGCGGCGGTCACCATTGCCGAAGTGATCTGAGCGGCTCTTACACTCGCACGTGTGCATCTCACCCGACTGCAACTCTCCAACTTTCGTTCCTGGGCTGAGCTGACGCTTGAGCTCGGGCCTGGCCTGACCTTGCTGTGCGGCGCGAACGCGGCGGGCAAGTCGAACCTGGTTGAGGCCGCGTACCTTCTGGCCGCGCTGCGCTCGACCAGGTCCCAAACGGAAGGCGAGCTGATCCGTTGGACGGCACCGGAGCCGCAGGTCATGCGTGCGGCAGGGACGGCAACGGTCGACACGGAGTCCGTGCAGGTGGAGGTTGCGCTGGCAGCGCGATCGGGCGGAGCTGCCAGCTCGGCCCGGCTGCGGACCGGCGCACCGTTGACGTCGAAGCGCATTCGCGTGAACGGAGTCGCGCGTCGGGCGTCCGACGCGCTCGGCGCGATCCGCGCGGTGCAGTTCACGACCCTCGATCTGGAACTGCTGACCGGTTCGTCGTCGCTGCGGCGGCGCTATCTGGACATGGCGGTCGGCCAGGTGCAGCGGTCGCACGCCGCAAACGTGAGCCGTTATCAGCGTGCGCTGTCGCAGCGCAACGCGCTGCTCAAGCGGATCGCTGATGGCCGAGCGTCGGCGAGTGAGCTGGATCAGTGGGACGAGCTGTTGCGGGCGGCCGCTGAGCCAATCTGGCAGGCGCGAATGATCGCAGCCGGCCAGCTGTCGGAGTTTGCCGCCGTCCGACACCTGGCGCTGCGCTCGCCCGACGATCCTGCCGAGCTCCTGAGCCTGACGTACGCACCGGCCGATGCGCAGTCTCTCGGCGAGTCACGGGCCCGAGACCTGGCCCGCGGCTCGACGAGCGTCGGGCCGCACCGCGATGAGCTGCTGATCGATCTCGACGAGCGGCCGGCGGCGGCGTTCGCCTCGCGGGCGCAGCAGCGGGCCGCAGCCCTGAGCATGCGTCTGGCGGAGGCAGACTTCCTCGCCGCTGAGGCATCGGACAGCCCGATCTTGCTCCTCGACGATGCCTTCAGCGAGTTGGACCCGCCGCGCCGCGAACGGACGGCGGCGGCCATCGCCGACATGGAGCAGGTCATCCTGACGAGCGCTGACCGCGCAGCCGTGCCGCTGGACGATCAGGCGCTCGCCGCTTCGTTTCAGATCGCGGACGGTGGACTGCGGCCAGCCTGACGCCGATGCTGACCACGAGCGTCATGTCTTCGGCAGCGGCGTTCGCTGGCCCTGTTTGCAGCGCCGGCACTTCCAGACGATCGTGACGTGCTCCGCGTGGTCTTCGACGCGGCAGGCGAGCGCGCCTTGCGTCGAGTGCCGACGGCTCGGACAGCGGGGATTGGTGCAGCGGATGTCGTGGCGCTGATCGGCGGATTCCGTCGTGTGTGTTGGATGCATGGGGCGTTCCTATCAGTGGCGCTCATAGAGGCGTTAGTGGAGGAGTGGTTGGAGGTGTTGGCGAACGGCATGTTCACGTCATGCCTGTGCGTCTGTGGCGTCGGTCGATCACAGATGTGTGACCTCCGACGGCGCCGGACTTGTCGTGCGGTCGTCGGTGGAGTCGTGCAACCGATTGAGCGGCGCCAGATGAACGGGCAGGCGGGCAACCTCGGACGCCGCAGTCGAGGCGTGCTCGGCGGACGCGTCCACGCCCCGGATTTCGGCAACCTGCGCGTCCAGACGCGCCTGTTCGATCCGCCACTGGCGATGCCTGGTGAGCACTTGCGCGGCGTGCTCCTCGCCGATGTACTGCTCGAGATAGGCGCGCTGGTCGAGCGGATCGAGCGGGTCGTTGAGCCTCGCGCGTCCGTGCTCCTGCACGGCGATTCGCTGCGACGCTGAGTAAGGGTCGACCCAGACGTCGATATCGAGCGAGGGGATCAACGCAGGCTCAACGGATACGGTCTCACGTCGCTGGAGGCGGCCGGCGCCCCGCTGTGGACCGGGCGCGAAGACCCAGACTGGCGCGCCGAAACCGCCGGCGGACAGCGGCTTGGACATGACCAGCGCCATGTTGCGCAGCATCGTGCGGACCGCCCGGGACTGTGCGCGTTTGAGCTGCTGCACCTGCAGGTTGCGAGAGCCGAGCAGCAGATTTAGCGTGTGCGGCTGCGTGTTCGGGCCAATCTCACCGCGCTCGACCGCTCCGGTGTCGGGTGCGGCCGCGAGCAACTCGTCCTGGGACATGCGAACGAAGTCCACGAAGGCCGGATTGACCTCGAACTCCACGCGATGCAGCGTCGCGCCGTCGGGCAGTGTGGCCGCAGCGGCCGCGTCGGGCGTGAGCTCGATGCGGTTGTTGTCGTCGTCCGTCTGCCAGCTGCCGTCGGAGAGCTGCACCCAGTAGAGCGGGATCGCCGTCTGTTCGGCGAGGAAACGGCCGAGCGAACGCTCGTAGTCGTAGCCGGGCTTGGCCCGGTAGATGCCCTCCATCGTCGGCTCCCAGCGACGCACGACATCAGGGTGATCGTTCGTATCCGCCTCGGCGATCGCGAAGGGCGGCATCTCGTAGGGATGCGGGTGCGACTTGATCAGCGTCCACTCGCCGTCCGACGCGTCGGTCCGACCCTCAGTCAGCGCAGCGAGCTCGTAGTACTCCGTACGTGTCCAAACCGACGCGACGCGCAGGCGGTCGCCCCAGCGCATGCCCGAGGGATCGTGCGGCATCGGCGCGTCGACCGCCGGTCCGACCGAGATGGCGGGTTCGCCGCGCACGGCCGAGAGCTGCAACGCGAGGCCGTCCTGCTCGCGCAGGCGGTCGCGGTACTCGGTGATGCTGACTTCGCGCAGGACGACGGCGACGCCCAGTCCGTTGCCAGGCCCGAAGTCCTCGACGAAGGCGAACTGGTCGGGGCGGATGACCTCCACGTGCCAGGGAAAGCCAGCCGCGGCCTGTCGCTGGCGGTCGCGGTCGGCGCGGCTCGATGCGGTCTCGATCCAGGCCAGGGAGGGCCCGTCTTCGGCGCGGGAGCGTCGAAATCTGCGGCGATCGTCGTGGTCTAGCGGACGCTCGGACCGCTGCTCGCGGGCCGGCATTGGCGGCAGACGTTCAGCGTCCGACTGCCAGTGCAGCACGCCGTAGCAGAGGCAGACCTGGCCGTAGCCAAGGTCCGCCTGAATGGCCAGGTGAGAGCGGTCCTCGACCTCTCGCAGCCCCTGCTCGAGCACATGCTCGAGGTCGTCAGCCGAGCGGCGGGCATCCGGCGAGTCGTCGGGCGGTTCGACGTGCACGCGCAAGGGATGCTCGGTCAGGCGTTGGCGCAGTTGGGCCCAGGTGCGACGGGGCAGATCGGTCTGCCACGGTTCGGCCTCGAGGTGCGGGGCGGAGAATCGCGGATTGGCATCGGGCGTGTTGAAGAGGTGCGCTTCGCGCTGCCGGATGCGATCGTGGAGTGCGGAGAATCTCCCGCGTCCGGCCGCAACCGAACGGCCGCCGCCCAGCTGGGCGAGCAGGTGTGCGAGATCGGCTTCGGAGAGCGTGCGTGACTGGACGGCCTCGGATTGGTCGGTGGTGGAATGGAGCGCGGATGGCATGGAACGGTCCCTTCTATTCAGAACGTGGGTTCTGATACTAAGAAAGGGTGTTCGCAATTGCAAGCGGCTGTTCGAGGCCGCCTGCGGCCAATGTCAGGTGTCCACGTTGGCGGCTCACCGCCGCGCCAACGCACCGATGCGGCAACACACCAAAGCGGCGATGCGCCGCCTAGCCCTCGCCGAGCTCGTTGGCCAGGGCTAGAACTTGCTCGATGAGCGCCTCGCCGATGGTCGCTGCGCCCTCGCCGTTGACGTGAATCGTTGGCGTTCGTGAGACGCCGGCCTCGCGAGCCTGTTGATGTGACGCATTGACCGTGTCGAGGTGGGCCTCCTCGTCGAGGCACTGGCCGAACTGTTCGGTATCGAGCTCCAGCGACGCCGCGAGGGCGACGGCGCTGTCGCGGGTGAAGTCGTTGGTCGTCATGTAGTGGTCGTGGAAGCTCCACCAGGCGCCCTGGTCGCCGGCGCACTCGGTGGACATTGCGGCAAAGACGGACGGCCCGCCATGGCCAAGAAAGTGGACGTATTCGAAGCGGGCGATCCCGGAGCGAACCAGTTCGTCAAGCACTTGCGGCGCAGACTGCGCCGCGAATCGACGGCAGTTGCCTCACAGGAAGTCGGAGTACTCCGTGATCACGATCGCGGCGTTGGGGTCGCCGAGCACGTGTCGGTTGATCAGGATGCCTGCGTACGGCCCGGAATCGGGAATCTGGCCGACCATCGCTTCTTGCTCGGGCTGATCGCCCGCCGACCCATCGGCGTCGGACGGCTGATCGTCCGTTGTTGATTGTTGGGCCGGTTGATCGCTCGATGGTGCTTGCTGCTCAGCATCCGCCGACTGCGACTCCTCGACCGACTGCGTGTTGCCGGCCTGGTACGACTGCGCTGGATCGGATTGATCGGTCTGGGCGGACTGATCAGCTGGCACCGACCGCGAGGTTGCGGACGGCTGAGCGTCGTCCGATCCGCAGGCGCTCAGGAAGAGCGCGACGGCCAGCATCGACACGACGAGCACGGTGATGGTCTTGGTCATCAGCTCCCTGCACTTTCTGCTGCCTCAGCGGCGGCTCGAATCTGTTCCAACAGCGCATCGATCGCCCGCGCGCCAGGGCGGTCGTTGACCCGAAACGTGGGTGTGCCCGTGACGCCGTCGGCGATCGCTTGCTGGCGCATCTGCAGCAAGCGATCGGCGTGAGCTTCATCGTCCAGGCACTGGCTGAATCGGTCGAGGTCGAGGCCTTCAGCGCGGGCCAGGTCGAGTGCGCCGGCTCGGGTGAAGGAACGGGCCAGACCCTCCAACATGTAGGCGTCTTTGAACTCCCACCAGGCACCCTGGTCGCCCGCGCACTCCGTCGCCATGGCCGCGAACTGGCTGGCCGCGCCGAACACGATGAAGTGGCGGTACTCGTAGCGTGCGAGGCCGCTGCGGACTGCTTCCTCAATCACTTGCGGCTCCAACTGAGCCGCAAAATTCTTGCAGTGTGGTCACTGATAATCGGAGTACTCGACAAACAAGACCGGAGCGTCAGGATCGCCGACGACGTTGCGCGAAAACGGCAGACCGATGCGATGCCCAAAGTCAATCGACCCGCTCGCCATCACTTCCGCGTCCTCACCGCTCGCTTCCGCGTCCCGGTGCTCTGAGACGGAGCCGTCCTGCTCCTCTTCCGCATCCAGCTGCTCCGAGACGCGGTCAGCCTGCTGCTGCATGATCGACGCCTGTCGATAGACGCGCTCGGAACTCGGCGTCTCGGTCGCGCTCGGCTGGGACTCGGCGCCGCCGCCCGATCCGCAGGCGGAGATCACGCTGATCAGTAGCAGGACGCCCGCGATTGCCAGCAGCTGAAGTGGTCGGGTCATGGCTTGAGCGTACTTTAGTGGAGCCACGGATCTCGGCAGGTCAGGGAGCGTTCAGCGCGCGCTCAACGGCGTCGGCGATGGCGTCGTAGGAATGATCGACGCGGACGCCGTTGACGAAGATCGTGGGCGTGCCCTCAACGCCCCGTTCGACGCCTTCCCCGTAGGACGCCTGGATCAGCGGCAGGGTCGCGGCGTCCAGCATGCACTGCTGGAAGATGTCGTAGTCCAGACCATCAAACTCGACCTGCCGGCGCAGGCCAGCCTCGCTGAACAGCGTCTCGTCCGCGAGCATGAAACGATCGTGCAGCGGCCAGAAGCCGCCCTGCTCGTTGGCGCAGGCGACCGCCACGGCCGCATAGACCGCGGGGTCACCCAGCACTGGCATGTAGCGGAACTCGTAGCGCGCCTGTCCGCTGGCCACGAACTGCTCAATCAGCAACGGCTCAACCTGAGCCGTGAAGCGTTGGCAGATGCCTCAAGTGAAGTCGCCAAAGTGCTCAATCAGGACGGGCGCGGCGGCGAGTCCGAGCGTTCTGCCTTCCGATCGCACGCCCTTGTGGGTACCGACGATGGACGGCTCGGGGGCAACGGCTGAATGGTCAACGGCTTCAGGCTGCGGCTCGGGATCTGACGGCTCGGCCGCTGGCTGATCGTCAACGGTCTGTTGCTCTTGCTGCCCGACCTGTTGTGGATCGGCTTGCTGCTGGACTGCCTGAATCTGCTGAGATTGCTGAGATTGCTGCTGCTGCTGCGCTTGTCCCACGGTCGCTTCACGCGGCGCGCGTTCCGACGTCTCAGTCCCTGTCGGCTCGACGTCGTCTGCGGAGCCGCAGGCGGCGAGGAGGACGGCAAGCGCAACGAGGACGCCGACCAACCCGCGCATCAGAGCCGCACAAGGGGTCGGTCGGGCGACTCGGGCCTGGGGGTGAGCCGTTGGTGGGTGCAGTCGGGGATGAGGTCGAGTCTCTCCATCACGAGCTGGCCAATCAGCGCGTCTGCGCCTGCCGGAACGATGATGCACTCCGTGGTCATCGATCGATCGCCAATCTGGATCATCAGAGGTCCGGCTACTGGCAGGGTCTCTCGTCGTCCGTCTGCGTATCTGGCGATGATGCTGTCGACCTGACTCAGTCCAAGCTGGTCCACGACGTCCTCGGGCAGCGCAAGCATCATCGCGCCGGTGTCGGCCACCGCATCGATCTCCAAGCTGCGAATCTCCGACTCATCGATGAAACCGCGGTTAAACGCACCCCGATCGTTGGTGTTCTCCAGCTGAATCTGAACGACAATCTCGCCCATGCAGACCCTCACTCCATCGCGACGTCGTACCTTCGCATCCAGCCTACCAACGTTTCACTCCGGCAACCGCGACATCTCATCTCGCAGCTGTTGGAGTCCCATCGGTCCGAGCTCCAACGCTGATTTGTGGAAGCGCTTCAGATCAAAAGCGGCACCCTGCGCTTGCCGGGCCGACTCTCTCGCGGCGAGCCACTCGCGTTCCCCGACCTTGTATGAGATGGCCTGGCCGGGCCAGCCGAGATAGCGGTCCACCTCGCTGGCCAGCATCTGCTCGGGGAAGAACGAGCGCTCGATCATGAAGGGCAGCGCGATCTCCGGGCGCCAGGTCTCGCCGCCGTGGTACGGCTCATGGTCGGGGATGCGCAGTTCCAGGTGCAGGCCGATGTCCACCACGATGCGCGCCGCGCGCATCGCCTGGCTGCTCAGCAATCCCATGTAGAACGCGGGATCCTCCAGGTAGCCCAGCTCGGCCATCAACCGTTCGGCGTAGAGCGCCCAGCCTTCGACGTAGCCAGACGTGCCGGCCAGCAATCGCTGGTAACGGGTCAGTTGATCGCCCAGATACCGCGTTGTGCCGATCTGCAGGTGGTGGCCTGGCACGCCTTCGTGGTAGCAGATGGACAGCTCGCGCCAGAGCGGGAAGCGAGTTGCGCCGCCGGTCGGGTACCAGGTGCGGCCGGGACGGGAAAAGTCCTCCGACGGACCCGTGTAGTACATCGCGAGCGCTCCGCCGGGAGGCGCAATCATCGCCTCGATCCGCTGGACCGGCTCGGCGATGTCAAAGTGCGCACCAAGCAGCGCCTGCATCGTTTCGTCTTGCGTCTGCTGCATCCACTCGCGAAAGGCGTCCTCACCCTCGATCGCGCGGGCGTCGTCCGACTCCAGGATCTCGATTGCCTCCGCCGTCGATGCGCCGGGCTTGATCCGTTCAGCCGTCCGCTCCATCTCCGACTGAATCCGCCACAGCTCTTCCCAGCCCCACTGATAGGTCTCGTCGAGATCGAGTTCGATGCCGTTGAATCCGCGCGACGCGGCCTGGTAGCGCTCGCGTCCGACGGGATCGCGGGGATTCGCCTGAGGCAAGTAGACCTCTTGGAGCCAGTCGCCCAGCGCGGCATAGGCCTGCGCAGCGATTGCAGCTGCTGAGTCAGCGCCGTCGATGCCCAGGTCGTTGAGCAGATTGTGGAAGAACGAAGCACTGCTGGCGCCTGCCCAGACCCGACACTGCTCGATCGCGCCGCGCACCTGGCGCTGCGCGACGACGATGTCCTCCGCCATGCCGGTCTCGAGGGACGCCCGATAGCGTTGCAAGGCTTCAGGCACCGCGGCCATGCGCTCGACGATGCGTGCGTGATCCTCTTCCGTCTCGCGCGGCATCAGATCGAACACCTGGCGCGTGTTCTGCAGCGGCGAGGCGAGAATGTTCAGCGACCGCAGATGTTCTCGCTGCGACTCCAGCTCGGCTTCGTAGTCGAAGCGCTCCAGCATCACGTCGCGGGCGACGCGGTCGCGCTCCGACGCAATCTGCGCGTCGCGCAGCGCCGTCTCGGCGCGTCGGCGGATGGCGGAGCGTTCCTCATGACCGTCGGGCGAGTAGTCCGTCAACTCGGTCTCGCGGCCAGCGATGCCCAGCGAGTTGGCCATGTTCGGGTGCGCGGCGGCAAGCGCCTCAACGTACCAATCGGAGATGTCGGCGACGGTCTGGAGTTGGTCGGGCATGAGCAATCCACAGGTCAAGCGCCGAGTCGGACGTGACGTGGCGCACGATTCGCTGTCTCTGCAATCCATGCTACGTGGTTGGCTGGACAGAACTGGCGTTCGAGTAAGATCGAGCGTCCGCCAGTCCAGGAAAGCGAGCCGCCCAATGCCACCGCGACGCCCCGAACCAGTTGACGAACCATCCGACGCGCCAGATTTGCCCGATGGCCCGATCACCGACGGCGAGGTGATCGGCGGCATCCGCCGCATGGCGCACGGGAACACGGCCGACACCACGCGCCTGCGCGCCTGGGAGCTGCTGGGCCGCGCCATCGGCCTGTTCAAGGACTCGCCTGCCGATGGCGGCGCGCCGGTCGTGCGTCTGACGCCGCCGCTTGACCAACCGTCTGCGCCGCAGGGTCAGGAGGCGACCGATGACATCGACTAACGCACTGCACGTTGACGGACCGGCTGAAGGCGAGCCGCGCTTTGTGCCCACCGAGCGGCAGTTGGCTGTGTACGAGGCGCTGCGCCAAACACCGCCAGGCGGCATCTCGCTGGTTGGCTACGGCGGCGCCATGGGCGGCGGCAAGACACGGGCCATCGCCGAACTGGCGATCGACACGGCGTTGGCCTTCCCCGGCACCAACGTGCTGGTCGCGCGGCAGCACTACTCCAACCTGCAGACGACCACCATGCGGCAACTGTTCGACAGCCTGCCCGCACGGTTGATCGTGGATCGCCAACGGTCGTCGCCGCAGTGGGTAGCCGTGCGCGACTCCGCTTGGCCGCATCGCGTGCGTTCGACGATCCACTTCCGCCATCTGACCGAGTGGACGGGATTGGGCTCGGAACAGTACGGCGCTGTCTTCATCGACGAGGCGGGCGAGGTCTCCGAGGACGCCGCGCGGATGCTGCTGACCCGGCTCCGACATCCAGCGCAGCCGCAGCGTTGGTTCGTGGCCGCGTCCAATCCCTGGCCGGGCTGGTTCGAGCGCTGGTTCGCGCGTCGTCAGCTGGACGAGGATGAGCTGGCCGCTGCCAACGGCCGCATCGTCTACGTGCCGGCGCGGATCGCCGACAACCCGCACCTGCCGCCCCAGTACGCGGCACAGCAACGCGCGCTCCAACCAGGCGAGTGGGTGAGCCGCTTCATCGAGGGCCGCTTTGACGCCTTCGAAGGTCGCGTCTACGGACACTTCGATGCTCAGCGCCACCGCTGGGATGCGCCGTTGCCGCCCTTCGCCCGCTACATCGGCGGCCTCGACTTCGGAGGGCAGGCGCCGCACGACCACTACACCGCCGGCGTCGTGGCCGGCCTGACGAGCCGTCAGGCGCCGTGCGGTCCGAACATCCTGGTTCGGTTGGGTGAGTTCGAAGATCGCGGCCCTGGCGTCACCGAGCGGCTCGAACAGTGGCAGCGCGAATGGCGGCTGAAACTCGGCCCGATCCAGTGGTGCGCCGACCGCTCGCAGAGCGCCTGGATCGATCATCAGCGCCGACTAGGCCAACCCGTCCGGCCGAGCAAGGGCGGCCCCGACAGCGTCAACTGGGGCGTCAGCCTCGTCCAGCAACGGCTCAACGGCGATCCGCCGAGCGCCTACTACATGCCGTCCATGGCCAAGTTCCCCGAGCGGATGCTGGACTACCAGTGGGAGCAAGCGGCCGACGGCCCAGTCAACCAGTCGCCGCGTCCAGTCAAGCGAAACGACGACCTGCTCGACGCCGATCGCTACATGCACGAGCTGGCGGTAGGCGGCAGGAGCTCAGTGCGCCTGATCGTGACGACACCGCGCCGAGGCAGCCCAGCGCGGTGAGTGCGGTGCCAGCTCGCGGCAAGGCTCAGCCATCGGCCTGCGCCGTCGGCTCAGGCAGGACGATGTATTTCTCCATCCAGGCCTCTATCTCGGCGGTGATGGACGGCGGCTTGCTGTATCGCGAGAACTCTACATCTGGTGCTACTTCACGAAGAAAGTAGAGTGCACAGAGTTCTGCTGATAACTCTTTCGGGCTTGTCTGGAAGGCTTCATGGAACTCTCTGTTGTATATGCTGTTTGGGTCAGCGATGTACCAATCGCCTTCCGGGTCCAATATGAAGCCTACTATAGCATTGAAGTCGTGCGCCATTGGGGTCTGTATCCATAAGTCCTTTACCCATACCCACGCAGCCTCATCTAGATCTCTGCCATTGAGATGGCTGAGGGTCATATGGTCTTTGAAG